>DASXFW010000217.1:0-17060 GCA_036489395.1 Acetobacteraceae bacterium
CCAGGCGCGGCGGCTGTATTTACCCCTCCCCCTGTCCCCCTCCCTCAAGGGGAGGGGGGACGCCTTGTTTCTTGTTAGGCCGCTTAGCCGAAGCAATCTCCCGGGAGATTGCTTCAGCCAAGCGGCCTCGCAATGACAGATCCAAAAACCCTCGATGGCCGACACACCCATTTGACGAAACCCAAAGGACCTGCGCCGGCCATCACACCAGAAGCGCCGCCGTTATCAGTGCCCCGACTGCGCCGCACCGTTGTTGCCGGTGCCGCCGGTGCCGTTCGCGGCGTTCGCCGGCTGCGTCGCATTCGGCTGCGTCGCCTGCGGCGCGTTCGTCGTGTTGTTGTTGGTGTAGTTGCTGCCATTCGCATGATTGCCGGCCGTGGAGTAATTCGGCTGGCTCGTGCCGTTCTGCTGGCCGGCCTGCTGGTTGTTGTCCGCCGTGATGTTCATCGCCTGCAGCGTCGCCATGTCGAGCTGGCCGGTCGCGTTCATGTTATGCTGCTGCTGCCACTGGCGCAGGCCGTTTTGCGTCATCGGCCCCCATACGCCGTCCAGCCGCCCCTGATACAGGTTCGCCTGCTTCAGGTTGCCCTGAACGTCGCGGATCATGTGCGGCGTGATCGCCGCCTGGGTCGTCGTGGTGGTGCCTGGCTGCGGCGCGCTGGCGGTCTGCGACGCGGGGCTGGCGTATGAGCTTTGCCCATACTGGCTGCTGCTGCCGCCCCCGCCGAACATGGAACATGCAGGCAGTGCGGCCAGCGCGCCGAGCGCGACTATGGTGCCGAGCGTTCGGGCCTTGAGCATTTCTCGTCTCCTCCGGATGAAAAGATCAACGCCCTGACCGGGCGCACGCTCCTCCGTAAGCGGCGATCCGTCATCCGGTTCCCACGCGCATCGGCTTGTGATGCGCGGTCAGCGCACCGCGAGGGCGATATCGTGAAACAGCCGCGCCGGCAGGTCGCCGCCCATGACGCCCTTCATTGCCCGGTCGTCATCATTGCCCAGCCACACGCCGATGATCGTGCCGTTGATGCAGCCGACGAACCACGCGTCGCGCGAATCCTGCGTCGTGCCGGTCTTGCCGGCGACCGCATAACCAGGCACCGCCGCCGCCTGCCCGGTGCCACGCGCGACCACGGCCGTAAGCATGCGAGCCATCTCCGCCGCATAGCCACTGACGATCACCGGCACGGGCGGATGCGCCGCGCCGTAGTCACCGACCCCGTAGGGCGTCACCCGGTCGCCGCCGTTGAAGAACGTCGCATAGGCGCTCGCCAGTTCCAGCAACCCCACCTGGCCGGTGCCAAGCGCCAGGGTGGCGTCGTCCGGCAGCCGGTCCTCGATACCCAGCCGCGCCGCGGTCGCCGCCACGGCGCGCGGACCGCCCCCCAGCAGCAGCAGGCGCACCGAGGCGGTGTTGATCGATTGGGCGAGCGCTTCCTCCAGCGTGATCTCGCCCCGATAGCGGTGCTCGAAATCATGCGGCGACCAGTGGCCGATGCGCAGCGGCGCATCCAGCACGGTGCTGTCCGGAGTCAGGCCGCGCTCCAGCGCCGTCAGCCAGACGAACGGCTTGAACGCCGAGCCGGGCTGCCGCCGCGCCAGCACCGCCCGGTTATAGGAGCCGGACACATAATCGCGCCCGCCCACCATGGCGCGCACCGCACCGGTGGCCGCGTCCAGCACCACCACGGCGCCCTGCCCGACCCCGGCCGCGCGACCGGGACCATCCAGGATGGCGGCCAGGCGTTGCTCCGCGACGCCCTGGATACGCGCGTCGAGCGTGGTGCGCAGCGTCGCATCCTGGTTCCGTGGCAAGGTCGGCTCGGCCTCCGCGCCCACCCAGTCGGCGAACCAGCCGGCGGCGATCGGCGGAGCAGGCGGGAAGGCGATCTGCGCCTCCGCCGCATGTTCTTGGGCGGACGTGATCGCCCCGGTCTCCGCCATCGCCGCCAGCACCTCGCGGGCACGGGCGGCAGCGGCCGATGGATTGACCCGCGGATTGAACCGCGAGGGCGCGCGCGGCAGCCCGGCCAGCACCGCCGCCTGCCACAGCGTCACGCGGCGCGCAGACACGCCAAAATAGACGCGCGCCGCCGCGTCCATCCCCCACGCGCCGGAGCCCAGGTAAACCCGGTTCAGGTAGATATCCAAAATCTGCCGCTTGCTGAAATGCTGCTCCAGCCACAGCGTCAGCAGCAGCTCCTGCACCTTGCGGCTGAGCGTGCGGGCGTTGGACAGAAACAAGTTCTTGGCGACCTGCTGGGTGATGGTGGAACCGCCCTGCACCACGCGGCCGGAACTCAGGTCGGTCCAGGCGGCGCGGGCCAGGCCGATCAGGTCGATGCCCGGGTGTTCCCAGTAGCGGCGGTCCTCCACCGCAACAACGGCGGCGGGGAGGTAGGCCGGCATGTCCTCGAGGCGGAGCGGCTCCCCGACCACGTCGCCGAAGCGGGCGAAGACGTGGCCGGAACGGTCCTCCAGCGTCAGGCTGGGGCGGCGCGTGGCGTCCAGCGCGGATTCCGGGCGGGGCAGGTCGCGTGCGAACCACAGGATCACGATCGCCAACGCCAGCGCGCCCCAGATCGCGGCGATGATCGCCCAGCGCAGCAGGCGTATGGCGGGGTGACGGCGGCGGACGGACGGTGCGGGGGCGGCAACGGCTGGCGCAACGGGTCGGCGCGGCGGGAGCGGCGGCACGGCCGGCGGGCGCCGCGCAACCGCGACGGCGGAGCGAGCCGACGGTGGCAGGCGGGCAGGCGGGACCGAGCGGGGAGCGCGAGGCATCAGGGCAGCGGGTTGACAGCCGTAAGGATTTGACGCGCCGGAGTCTGCCGCAGCGCCCCGCGCCGGGGAAAGGGGTAATCCTCCCCCACCGTCATTGCGAGTTGGCCACCGGCCGGCGGCGGCCGACCCGCACTGGATGAAACGGCGTCGGCGGCCTGACGTAGGTTCCCCCCTCCCCTTGAGGGAGGGGTTGGGGGAGGGGTGCGTTCATCCAATGACCGCGGATGTACGTACCCCTCCCCCTGGCCCCCTCCCTCAAGGGGAGGGGGAAGCTTGGTTTCTTGTCAGGCCGGTGGGCCGAAGCAGTCCCGTTCGTGCCGATCTGCCGGCGGCTCGTCACGAACGGGATTGCTTCGGCCAAGCGGCCTCGCAATGACACGGGGGGAGGGCCTCGCAATGACATAATGAACTGGTTTCACCCGGGACGAGTCCGCCGCCGGCCGATGGTCAATTCATAACGACAGGCCCCCGCGCACCTGCGAGCCCGCGCGAACTACCGCGCCAACGCCCGTTGCAACTGCGCCTTGTTCATGCGGCTACGACCCGGAACCTTGCGCCGCTTCGCCTCCTGGTAGAGCTCGGCCCGCGTGCGTTCGCCGCTGCGCGCACGGGATGTCGTGCGCCGCCGCATCGCGCCACGACCTTCCTTCTGCTGTTGCGCGGTCTGCCCGCGGCGTTCCTTCGCCTTGGTGCGCGCCCGGCTGTGCCGGTTCTCGCCGCGCGACTGCTGGTTCGAGGAGCCCGCCTCGCTCATCGCAACCGCCACCGCCTGGCGCCGGCTCTTCACCTTGCCGCCGCGGCTGCTTTCGAGCTCGCCATGCTTCCATTCGTGCATGACGCGGCCGACGGTTTTTCTCTGCCCACGGCTCTCCTTTGCCATCGCTCTCTCCTCTGCAACGGCACTGCCCGGCGGCCGCGGGGGCGACCGCCGGCGCGGCGGCCTTATGCCGCCTGCTTCAGCGCCTTCTGGTTGATCTCCTTGCCGGCGAGGTCGTTCAGCAGCTTGTCCGCCTTCTTCTCCTCGGCCAGCGTCTCTTCCATCAGCTTCACCACGTCGTTATGGCCGCCGATGCGCGCCCACGCGATGATCGTGCCGTAGCGCGCCATCTCGTAGTGCTCCACAGCCTGCGCATTCGCGACGATGCCCGCATCGCGCACGCTGCCTTCGGGGAATTGCTCGACGGTCTCCTCGCCTTCTTCGATGATCCCGTTGATCGCCTCGCAGGTGGAGCCGCGAGCTGCCTTGCCCATCGACTCGAACGCCTTCTGCAGCCGCTCGACCTGGCCTTCGGTCTCCTGCCGGTGATGCGTCAGCGCTTCTTTCAGGTCCGAGTTCTGCGCGGCCTTCGCCATCTTCGGCAGCGCCTTCAGAATCTGCCGCTCTGCGTAATAAATATCCTGCATGAACGACAGCAACAGTTCATCCAGTCCTTTGGTCGTCGCCATTCTTTGTCCTCACCCTTGTTGTGCTTGCGGTTGGAGGCCTGGCGCGCGTTATGCGCACAGGCTTTGCGTAAACGCGCGCACGGGTGCGGCGCGTTCGGAAGGAAGGTGCAAAAGCCCGTGTGCCGTTTATGATCCGGCGTGTATCGCAACAGGTCTCGTCATGCAGAACCAGAACACCCCCGACGCTGGCGCACGCAACGCGCTGCGGCTGATCGGTCCCGACCCGCGCAACTGGGTGCCGGACCACGCAGGCATCGACCATAACGTCGCGATCATCGGCGGCGGCCAGACCGGCAGCACGCTGGCCTTCGCATTGCGTCGCGCCGGCATTGGCAAGGTCACCGTGCTTGACGCGGCGCCGGACGAATCGCGGGCCGGCATCTGGCTTACTGCTGCGCGCATGAACCTGCTGCGCACGCCGAAGAACCTGCCGGGACCGGAGCTCGGCATTCCGGCCCTGAGCTTCCAGGCCTGGTATGAAGCGCGGCACGGCGAGGCGGCCTACACCGCGTTGGATCGCATCCCACGCCTCGACTGGGCGGAATATCTGAGCTGGTACCGGCAACTTCTGGAGATCCGCGTGCGCTACCAAACGCGCGTGCTGCGGATCGAGCCGGCCGGCGGGTCGTTTCGTCTGCATCTGGACGCCGCCGGCGAGCCGCGAGTGGAAACCGCGCGCAAGATCGTGCTGGCCACGGGATTCTCCGGCAACGGCGGCGGCTATGTGCCGCCGGTGCTAAGCGACAACCTGCCGGCGGGGCTGTATGCGCACACCGACAGTGCGATCGACTTCGCGGCATTGCGCGGCAAGGTGGTCGGCGTGGTGGGTGCCGCGGCCTCGGCGTTCGACGCGGCGGGCGTTGCACTGGAACATGGTGCCGCCGCGGTGCATTTGTTCGTGCGCCGGCCGGCGATCACATCGGTGCCGATCACGCGGTCCCGCGGCTATCCGGGCGCTTACGAAAACTACCACCTGCTGCCCGATGCGGTGCGCTGGCATCAGGCGATCCGCTTTCGCCGCGCGGGATCGACGCCGACGATCGATGCAATCGAACGCGCCGTGGCATTTCCCAACTTTTATTTGCATCTGGCCGCGCCATGGCGCGCGGCGCGGGTGGAGGACGGGCGGATTGTCGCACAGGCCGGCGATGCGGAGTTTCGCTGCGATTTTGCGATCGCGGGCACGGGATACCGTGTCGATATCCCGGCGCGGCCGGAGCTTGCCGATATCGCGCCGTGTGTCCTGTTGTGGCGCGATCGTTTTGTCGCGCCGGCGGACGAGCAGGACGCGTACTTTGGGGCGCATCCTTATCTGGGGGAAGCGCACGAGTATCTGGAGAACGCACCAGGCACCGCTCCGTACTTGCGAGACATTTATGTGTTGAACCCGGCAGGATTCGTCAGCTTCGGACTGCCGAGCGGCGACGTGCCCAGCATTCGCCGCGACACGCCCCAGGTGGCCGCGCGCATTAGCCGCGATTTGTTCCTGGCGGACCTGGTGTCGCATGAGCAGCGGATGCGGGGCGACGTTGCGGCGGACTTCACCGAGGGGCTGTATGCGTCGGCGGTGCGGTCCTAGCGAGAAACTGGGCGTTCCAGGCTTATGGATCGGATGCTCGGTCGCCCCGCGTCATGCCGACGGAGGTCGGCATCCACGACTTTGCCGTGCAGCCCGCGTCAAAGGCGTGGATGCCGACCTTCGTCGGCATGACGCGGGGAGCTGACGTATCGCCTGCGTCCAATGCGGCGTACAATTCCCGACCTTCCGAGGAGCCGCCGCCATGAAGATCACCAAGGTCGAACCCCTGTTGCTCGATCGCTTTCTCTACGTCCGCGTCACCACCGATGCCGGCATCACCGGACTGGGCGAGTCCGGCACCTGGGGCCAGTTGGAAGCTTCCGCCGCGTCTATCGCGAAATACGGCGAGTACCTGATCGGCAAGGACCCATTCCCGATCGAGCATCACTGGAACGTCATGCTGCGCGCCAACCATTTCACTGGCGGGGCGATCACCGGCGCGGTGTCGGCGCTGGACATCGCGCTGTGGGACATCAAGGGCAAGGCGTTCGGCGTGCCGGTTTACGAATTGCTCGGCGGCCGCATGCGGCACAAGGCGCGGTTATACGGCCACGTGAAAGGCCGCACGATCGACACGCTGCTGGCCGAAGCGGTGCGCCTCAAGGAGGCCGGCTTCACCGCGCTCGGTCATCTCAACCCGCTGCTCGATGAAGGCGAGGACACCCCGTACTACAAGCCGCACGCTGCAAAGATCGAGGAAGCCATCGACAACGTGCGGCGTCTGCGCGAGGCGGTGGGGCCGAAGGTCGATCTGTGCATCGAGATCCATCGCCGGCTGACTCCGCCCGAAGCGATCGCGCTGGGTCGCGGCATCGAGAAATACACGCCGATGTTCTTTGAGGACCCGCTGCGACCGAACAGCTTTGACGCGATGGCGGAGGTCGCAAAGCATATCCACATTCCGATCGCCACGGGCGAACGCTTCACCAGCATGTATCAGTTCCAGACTCTGCTGACTCGCAACGCGGTGCAGTACCTGCGGCCGGATGTATGCCTGTGCGGCGGCATCACCGGCGCCAAGAAGATCGCCGCGATCGCCGAGGCGCACGATGCGTGGGTCGTGCCGCACAATCCGCTGTCGCCGGTCTCCACCGCCGCGTGCCTGCAGATTGCGGCGTGCATTCCGAACTTCGCGATTCAGGAATATCCGTCGCGCACGCCGGAGCTGGACGGCAGCACGGATTTGCTCGGCGCGGGGTTGGCGACAGGTCTGGCGGAGCACGAGGGCGGGTTCATCGCGATTCCGGGCGGGGCGGGGATCGGGGTGGAGCTGGTTCCGGATGTCGAGCGCAGGTTCCCGTACCGGCCGCGGCCGATCCGGATGCGGCCGCACGAAGACGGGTCGGTGGTGGATATGTAAGACCGAGCGGCGGCCAGCGTGACGTAGGTGCGCCCATACCGCCACCCGCCGGCCGGTTCCATCAACCCCACTTCCGAATGCTGCGCTTCAGCGGGCTTTTCCATTGGCGCGATCGGCGTTCCCGGCGTGAGCCGGGTGCCGGATGAACAGCCATCTTGCTGTGACGTGCCTTCGCGCCGGTGACCTGCTGCCAGCCGTGATGCAGCTCGAACTTCTGCGCATACCCGCCGCTCATGATCTCGAATGCCTTGCCGGCGTGACGCCGGAAGTCGATCTGTGTCCCGGCATGCTGATGGCCGAACCAGTCGGGCGTCACGAAATCCGTCACCAGTACACCGCCAATCTCGTAGCCGTAGCCGTCATCTTCGACCGGATCGCAGATCTCGCCGGCCCAGAACACCGAATGCGAATCCAGGTACGCGGTGTTCACCCAGGGGTCCACCGCCATTTCGCACAATTCGTGCGTGGCCGCGACGCTGACGCTGCCATTGTCCGACAGGATCGATTCCACGAAGACCTTGGCGATCGGCCAGCCTTCGTTGGTCAGATCATGATACGCCAGCACATTGGCCTGATCGCTGTTGTCGAGGAACACCATCCACCACGCACCGGCCGGCGGCGCGTGACCATTGCGGACGAATCCGAACTTCGCTGCTTCGGTGCCCCATATGGGACGGAGGTCCTGGTTCCATTGTTGGTTGAAGGCAGGCAGCATCTTCCGCACGTCAGCGTCGGATATTTTGCTCGATTCGTTGATCACGGCGATATGCGACATGGGTGCCTCCCTTGAATGGCGCGGGTTCGCCGGTGCGCGAGGGTGAACCGCTGCCGGAATGATAGCATCTGCCAACGGATATGCCAGCGCGCCGGTTCGCCGCTCGGCCGCCGTCCGCGTTTCCGGCGCAGGGTCTTGCTCAACATCGATTCGCCTCAGAACATGCCAAGGCGAAACAAGCGAATTTTCTGGAGACCTGCGTATGAGGGACGACCCGCCTTCCGCTGACTGGCATTCCACCACCGCTCAGCGCGTGGACGCGCGATCTGCCTGGCACCATGAAGCCGACGTCGTGGTGATCGGCTCCGGCGCCACCGGCCTGCCAGCCGCCATCGTGGCGCGCGAGCTCGGCGCGTCGGTCATCGTGGTGGAGGCCGAGGCCGATATCGGCGGCCACGCCATCACCAGCGGCGGCAACGTGCCGCTCGGCGGCGGCAACAGCGCGCAGCGCGCTGCGGGCATCGAGGACTCGCCCGACCTGATGTTCCGCGACCTGACCGACTGGTCGGTGGTGGAATCGAACGGCTTCCCCGACTATCGCTACAACGACCACGAGGTCGTCCGAGCGTTCTGCGACCACGCCGCGGCCACGCATGATTTTCTTGTAGAGCACGGCGTGGTGTTCATCGACCAGGCGCCGGATGCGCGTGGCGGCAACTCGGTCGGCAATTCGGTCCCGCGGGAGATGCACTGCGCGGTCATGGACTGGCCGATGGTGCAGACCGGCAAGCCGGCCGAGCCGGCGGTACGCGCCACCACATCGACGGGCAACGGGCTGATGCGTCCGCTGGAAGCCGCGGCGCGGAAGATCGGCGTCGAAATTCTGTTGCGCCACCGGATGACCGCGCTGCATCGCGAAGCGCCGCGCGCCGGCCGCGTGCTCGGCATTGCGGTGGAAACCGAAGGCGCCAGCTTCAACATTCGCGCGCGCAAGGCGGTGATCGTCGCCACCGGCGGTTCCACCGGCAACGTGAATTTCCGCCGCATCTTCGATCCGCGCCTGACCGAGGAATACTGCGGCCTGTCGGGCATGCCGTGGTCGGACCAGGACGCCAGCGGCGAGATCGCCGCGATGGAGATCGGCGCCTCGCTGTGGGGCGTGTACAACCAGATGGGCGAGTTCGGCTACAGCATAACCAAGCCCGCCGCGATCGGCTGTCAGTATGGCTACCAGAACCTGCGATGGCGGCCGGGCAGCCGGGTGTTCCACCTGGCTCGCGCGATCGGATTGCCGGTGGCGGACTGGCAGGACGTGATCACGGTGAATATGCTGGGCGAGCGCTTCTACGACGAGACCGGCCGCGCCTTCACCACCAACAATTACAACTCGGTCAATCCGTACGTGCAGGGCGACTGGCGCAATGCGGAGAATATCAAATACAAGCCGCACAACTGGCTGAATGCGGCGATGGCCGGGATCGGCGACGGCAGGAACGGCGGCGGGCCGATCTGGGCGATCTTCGATGCCGCCGCGTGCGAGCGCGAGAAATGGCTGCCGGAACCCCCGCATGTCGATTACGAGGCCGGGTTCTGCTTCCGTGCGGACAGCGTGGCCGCGCTCGCGCGGAACATCGTGATGCAGCACCAGCGCGTGCCGATGCCGCCGGACAATCTGGAACGCACGGTGGCTCGCTATAATTCTTTCGTGGATTCGGGTGTCGATTTGGACTTCGCCAGGCCCACGCCTTTGTACAAGATCGCCACGCCGCCATTCTACGCCGCCTGGGCGACGCCGGTGATCCACGACAGCCGCGCCGGCCTGCGCATCAACGCGCACTGCCAGGTGGTGGATATGCGCGGGCAGGTGATCCCCGGCCTCTATTGCGGCGGCGAGTCGTCAGGCGGCTTCAGTCAGCACGGCCTCGCGCGCGCCACGTGCCAGGGCTACATTGCCGGGCGGCACGCCGTGCTGAGGTAGCGCCCCCGTCATGCCGACGCAGGTCGGCATCCACGACTCGCTGTGCTGTCCGCGGAAAAGTCATGGATGCCGACCTGCGTCGGCATGACAGGGGCGGCGGCGCGCCACTGATGCGCACCGTTCAATATCAGGCATCCAGATCAATATCAGGTATTCGAGCCCCGCAATTCCGCCAGCCCGCGCAGTGCCGTGCCGTCTGGCGCGAAATTCGCGGCGTCCAGCCAGGCCGCGAGCGCATCGCGGCAGCGTGGCCATTCGTCCGCGATGATGCTGTACCAATCGGAGTCCCGCTGGCGCCCCTTGGTAACCATGTGCCAGCGGTGGCGGCCTTCATAAACGAAGCCCAGCCGCTCCGCCGCGCGCTTCGACGGCGCGTTCAGCGCGTTGCATTTCCACACCAGGCGCCGATAGCCGAGATCGTCGGCGGCCAGGCGCAGCAGCAGGAACATCGACTCGGTCGCCGCGCGGGTGCGCTGCATGCGAGGGGCGAACCAGATGCTGCCCAGCTCGATCGCCGCATTCTTCGGCTGGACGTCCATCAGCGACAGCCAGCCTGACACGGCCCCTGTCGCGATCGGCCGCACCGCCCACACCATGCGGTCTTGCTCGACCGCGAAATCGGCGACGTAGCGCGCCATCGCCTCGGCCGAGACGAACGGTCCGCAGCCGAGATACGCCCAGGAATCGTCGGCCCCCTGCGCCGCATCCCACAGTTCGGCGCTGTGGCGCCGGTGCAGCGGCTCCAGCACGGCATACTGGCCGCGGACCGGCACGCGCGCCGGCAGCGGACGCGGCGTGGCATCGACCGCAGGCCCGATCGGTGGCGGCATGGTGCAATCTCCCGCAACAACGACGCACCGCATAGCGGGTCGTCGCGCCGCTGGCTTGGTCCGGTCGCGGCGCGGCTGGAGGTCCATTGTTCCATGCCACACGATCGGACGGATTTTCTTCGGAATCGGACCAATTTGACGGCGGAACCACTTGATCGCCTGCTTCATTGGAATACCGTTCCCGTGGATGCGTCTCGCCTGGGAGGCGTGCCGGATAATCGGATCATGCCCACGAATGGGAGGTTTGCATGCTGCGTACGGCTCTGCTGGCAGTCGTCTTCGCCGCCGGATGTGTCTCGGCCGCCTCGGCGGCGACGCTCTACTTCAAGGCGGATATGACCGCCGCCGCCGAGGTGCCGCCGAAGATGTCGCATGGCACCGGCACGGTGCTGGCCACGCTGGATACGGACAGCAAAACGCTGAGCTACAAGGTGACCTGGGAAAACCTGACGGGTCCGGCCATGGCGGCGCATTTCCACGGACCGGCGCCGAAGGGAAAGAACGCCGGCGTGCAGGTGCCGATCGACGGCAAGATGCCCACCAGCCCGGTGTTCGGCAGCAAGATGCTCAGCGATGACCAGATCAAGCAGATCGAAGCCGGCATGTGGTACGTGAACGTGCACACCAAGGCCAATCCAGGCGGCGAGATCCGCGGTCAGGTGTGGATGGAGCATGCGGCCGCACCGAAGGCGGCGGCCAAGCCGATGCCCGCGATGCCGATGAAGAAGTCGCCGTAGAGTCCGGGGCTTCATGCCGTCCGGATTGCCGCCGGCCGGCTGCCTCCCCCCCTCGTCATGCCGACGAAGGTCGGCATCCACGACTTGCTACGCTGCCTGTAGGAAAGGCGTGGATGCCGACCTTCGTCGGCATGACGAGGGGGGAGCATGACGTGGGGGGCGGAGGCCGGCCATGACGCAAGGCGGCTGTCACTTCACCAGCATCTCGGCGATCTGCACGGCGTTGAGCGCGGCGCCCTTCAGCAATTGATCGCCGGCCACGAACATCGCCAGCGACCGGCCGCTCGGGTCGCTGCCATCGCGACGGATGCGTCCAACCAGCACATCGCCCTGACCCGTCGCTTCGACGGGCATCGGGAAGTGATTGTGTTCCGGGTCATCGACGATCTGGATGCCGGGCGCGTCGCCAAGTATCCGCCGCGCATCGGCCGGCGACACCGGACGCGCCAGCTCCACCGTCAGCGCGATCGAATGCGCGCGCAGGACAGGAACACGGATGCAGGTGATGCCGATCGGCAGGCTCGGCGCCTGCATGATCTTGCGCAGCTCGCGCACGACCTTGGTTTCCTCATCGTTGGCGCCGGTCTCGGCATCGACCGCGGTGTCGTGGCTGAACAAATTGAACGCGTAGGGATGGCGCAGCACGCGCGGGGTGAACTCCTTGCCGGCAAGATAGGCGCCGGTGGCGCTGCGCAGCTCCGCCATCGCCGCGGCACCGCCGCCGGATGCCGCCTGATAGGTCGCGGCCACGACCCGGGCGATGCCGATTTCCCGATGCAGCGGCCACAGCGGCACCGCGGCGATGATGGCGACGCAATTGGGGTTGGCGATGATGCCGCGATGGCCGGCGATGGTGCCGCCGTTCACTTCCGGCACCACCAGCGGCACGCCGGGATCCATGCGGAACGCCGAGGAATTGTCCACCACGATGGTGCCCTGCCGCACGGCATCCGGCGCGAATTGCCGCGCGGTGGCCGAGCCGGCGGACAACAACGCGATGTCGGTGCCGTCCAGCGCGCCATCCTGCAGTTCCTGCACCGGGATGCCGTCGCGGCGGAACAGCAGCCGGCGCCCGACGGAACGCGCCGAAGCGAAAAGGCGCAGCTCGCGTAACGGGAAATCGCGTTGTTCCAGGCAGGCGATGAGTTCGCAGCCGACGGCGCCGGTGGCACCGACGATTGCGACCGAGGGGTGATTGAGGCTCATGGCACGGCGTTCCTTCGTGTGAGGCCGGAGGAACTGGGTGCCGGATAAAACAAAGGCCCCGTCCGTTTCCGGCGGGGCCTGAGAGGTGTGCTATGTCGGCTTCGTCACCACGCGCACGCTCCGGCCGCCCCGGAAAGGGGGACCATGTTCTTCATCGTGCGCTTGGTCTGGCCGAACATGGTTCGGGTGGTAACCGATGCGGGGGCGCGTGTAAAGCGAGGTGTTGGAACCGTCCCGTAATGGCCGGGCTTGAGGCGGCCATCCATGCTTCGTCCGTCCGTGCGTAGATGCTCGACGAGCCATCACCGCCCACGTCTCATCCTGATGCGCAGGGGTCAAGCCCGGCCGTGACGGGTGGCGGCCATCACGCCGCCCGAACGCCGGCGACGAACGTATATACCTCGCCGGACAGATGCTCGGCCTGCTTCGACAGAGTGGATGCCGCGGTCAGGACGTGCCCGGCCGCCTCGCCCGTTTCGCCCGCGGCCTGGCTCACGCCGCTGATGCTCGCGGTCACGTCTCGCGCTGCGAGGCTTGTCTGCTGCACGTTGCGGGCGATCTCCGAAGTGGCGGCGCCTTGCTCCTCGACGGCCGAGGCAATGGTCGTTGCGATCGCGCTTACTTCCTCGATGGTGCTGGTGATGCCCCGAATCGCTTCGACGGCCTCCTTGGTCGCTGCCTGGATCTGGGTGATCTGCGCCCCGATCTCCTCCGTCGCCTTGCCGGTCTGGTTGGCAAGGCTTTTCACCTCGGAAGCCACCACGGCGAAGCCCTTGCCGGCATCACCGGCGCGTGCCGCCTCGATGGTGGCGTTGAGCGCGAGAAGATTGGTCTGGCTGGCGATGCTGGTGATCAGGCCCACAACGGCGCCGATCTTCTCGGCACCCTCGGCAAGCGCGCGCACTATGGCGTCGGTGCGCTTGGCGTCATCCACCGCCTTGCCGGTGACCTTCGACGACTGCGCGACCTGGCGGTTGATCTCGCCGATCGAGGCCGTCAGTTCGTCGGTGGCCGCGGCCACCGTCTGCAAGCCGCTGCTTGCCTCCTCCGCCGCTGAGGCAACCGCAGCGGCCTGCCGGGTGCTCTGGTTCGCCGTGCCGGTCATCGACTGTGCGGTGGCTTCCAACTCCGTCGAGCCCGCGGACAGCGTCGCAACCAGACGGCCGATCTCGCTCTCAAATTTGTCTGCCATCCGGTTCAGCGCCGCTTTTTGCTCAGCCGCCGCCTGAAGCTTGGCCGCCTCCTGTGCGGCCCGCAGACGCTCGGTCTCGATCATGTTGTCCTTGAAGACCAAAACCGCAGCCGCCATGGTACCGATCTCGTCGCGCCGCTTCACCCCTGGGATCGCGACCGAAAGCTCGCCGGCGGCCAGGCGGTGCGTGACGTTCGTCAGATTGAGAATCGGGGTGGTGATGCGACGGCCGAGCCACAAGGCGATTGCGAAGCTCAGCAGCGCGACGGCGGCGGCAACGCCCGCGATGCGTACCGTGTGGTTCCAGGTGGCCGTTTCGACGGCGTCGAGGTACACGCCGGCGCCCACAATCCACTTCCAGCCGGGCGTCAGCTCCGAATAGGTTGCCTTGCGAACCGGCGGCGTATTCGGCGTCTTCGGCCAGAGATAATAGCTGTAGCCACCGCCCGCCTCCGCCGCCTTGATCATGTCCCGCGTAAAATAGCTGCCATCGGCGTCTTTGCTGTCGATCGACTGGGTGCCCTCCCGGTCCTTGAACATCCCGTTCGCGATGATGACGCCATCCCTGCTCCTTGCCATCACATACTCGTCGCCGTCAAAACGGATGGCACGGATGACCTCCTTCGCGGCCGATTGGGCGGCTTGTTCGGACATCTCGCCGTTCGCCGCCTTGGCCTCGAAGGCCTCGACGATTTTCGTTGCCGCATCGACCACCGCCCGCGCCCGCGCCTGGTGTTCGGTAAGGGTGATGTCGCCGATGGTGCGGACCGCTACCAGGCCAACCACGATCAGGGCGATCAATGCGACCGTTGGAATCAGCAGGATGCGGCCGCTGATGCTGTGGAACGCTGCGCGCATGGTGGCTCCTTCTTGGCATGTTCACCGCTTCCGGTGCTTGTCACATGCTGATGTGCCCTACTGTAATTTGGATGTATGAAGGACTGGTTTATTCTGGCGGTTTGGCGAGCGACGCCGCCGCACGTCGCCGCCTTCAGGTCGACGACATGGGATCGATGGACAGCGTTGCGCGAAGCAAGGCCACGAGTGCGCCTCGACGGAACGGCTTGCTCAACATCGCAGGCGGTTCGACACCGTGAAATGCGGTGACCCCCTTGGCCAGGCGCATATAGGTGTCACCATAGCCGGACATGAGAACAAACTTCGCCGGAACGCCGGTGAGAAGCATCTCATGCAGCAAATCTATGCCGTCCTTCCCGGGCATAATCATATCGAGGAGGACCGCGTCCGGAGCAAAATCCAGGAAATCCGCCACTGCCTCCAACGGTTCAGGGGCAACCCTCGTGCACAGCCCCAGAGCAGTGGCCATACGCGCGATGACAGTGCAGATGCCGGCCTCATCGTCAATCACAAGCAGCTTTTTCGGCGCTGCCAGCGTATTGGGTCCTTGGTAGCCAACATAACCGTCGGCTTGCCCACTTCGCTCTGAATATTTCATGCCAGGCATCCCGGGTTACTCTCACTCGGCTTTTGGCGTTGCTGGGCGAGGCAGGTTGGCAACCCGGCGCGGCTGGAGCAGATTGGTTACTTAGATACTAACACCTCGACCGATGATCAGGATCTCGGCACGCAGGATAATCGCCCGTGGAAGAAAGGAAGTGGCATTGGAGGCCACGTTTGTTGATCGAGACGGCCAAATCGGACCTTGGCATGACCGGGGTGGTTCCTGGCTTCCGCCGGGCGACCGCTGAACAGCTTCTCACGATCAAAGGGAGGGCGTCCCGTGCCGACCAGTCGAACGGAACACGACGGGCTCTGGCTCCGGGCCTGCTGGGTAAAGGGAACGGTCGAGGCTTTCAAGCAGGAGGGCATCGATGTCGCTGCGTTGTTCCGAGAGGCCGGTTTGGATTTGACCATCCTGGACAATCCTGACTCGCGCATTCCGGCCGAAAAATACAACCTTCTCTGGCGGCTCGCGGTGGCACAGTCGGGCAATCCGGTGGTTGGACTTGCCGCTGCGCGCATCCCACGACCGGCGAGCTTCGATATTGTCGGCTATGCCATGATGTCGGCACCCGATTTGCGCGGTGTTCTGGAACGCGTCGTGCGATATGTCCGGATCATCAGTGGTGTTGCGACCATGACTGTTGCCGACGCCCAGGAAGGCTGTCGATTGTCCCTTGCCCTGAAAAGCGGCGGGGAGGAAGTGGTGTGGCAGCGCTACGCCTTTTCCCTCATGACGTGGTTGTCGTTCATCCGATGGATCATGATCCGCAATCTGCGGCCGCTGGCAGTTGAATTGACCATGCCTGCCAATGACGATCTTCTCCAGTACCAGGAGGCGTTTGATGGTCCCCTGCGCTTCGGCGCCGCGGCGAACGCTCTCTTATTCTCACAGTCCGACGCCGAGCTTCCCTTGCCCACCGCCCATGCCGAGCTCGCCAATGTGCACGAGCGGATCGCCGGCGAATATCTTGCCCAGCTGGATCGCTCGGAACTCAGCGCGCGCGTTCGGTCCGTCATGATGAAGGGCCTCAGTGACGGCAGCCCGCGCCGCGCCGCGGTCGCGCGCGCATTGGGGATGAGCGAGCGAACCCTGCAGCGGCGCCTGGAAGAGGAGGGCTCTTCATTCCGGCAGCTTCTGGACGACACGCACAAGGACCTGGCGCGACAGTACATCGAACGGGTCGACCTGTCCTTCGCCGACGTGGCGTATATCCTGGGGTTCAACGATCAGAGCAGCTTCTTCCGAGCGACAAAGCGCTGGTTTGGAACGACACCGAGTAAATACCGTCTTCTGTATGGTAAGCGTCGTGCGCGAGGTGCGCGGGCCTAGCCCGCGCGAGGTCGTGTCTCGGTCAGAATGCCTGCACCGGGGCGAATCTGGCTGTTTAGGGCCTGAGGCGAAACAAGTGCTTCAACCGCCGGTGCGGCAAACAACTGTGTCATGGCCGGGCTTGGCCCGGCCACCCACGACTTTGGCTGCACCGGCACCGCAAGACGTGGGTGGCCGGGCCAAGTCCGGCCATGACACGGGGGGATGCTGACGCGGGGATGCTGACCGTGGCGCGGGGGAATGGATGATCCTCGGCATCGGTTCCGACATCTGCGACATCCGCCGTATCGAAAAAGCCATCGCCCGTCACGGCAGCCGCTTCCTGGAGCGTGTCTTCACCGAAACTGAAAGGTCGAAGGCGCTGCGTAGGACGGAGGCGATCCAGGCTGGGACATTCGCGAAACGGTTCGCGGCCAAGGAGGCGGCGGCGAAGGCGCTG
>DASXFW010000177.1:0-4574 GCA_036489395.1 Acetobacteraceae bacterium
CGGCGACGCGCATCCTGTGGCCGACGTGTCCCCTCCCCCCATCCAGCGAAACAGATGGATTGCAAAGGCTATGCCTTTGCCGGAGGTCCAGGAGGCAGAGCCTCCTGGCGGGTTTCAGGGCGGAGCCCTGACCTTGCTGCCTTCACCCGATTGCCCTGGGGGCGCAGCGCGGCGATCTTCTCTGCCACCGCGACGTTGATGAATTGGTTCAGCGTGGTGCCCTCGGCCTTGGCGAGCCGCTCGGCTTCGGCCTTCAGGGATGCCTGCAGCCGGAGGGCATAGTTCGCTTGGGTCATCCTTGCCTCCATGCGCGCCGAACGGTCGGTCGGCGCGGGCGATGGTTACCTGGTCGATCGCCTGGCTTGCAATTGCCTGCATTTGGCATCACATTCTGCCCATGCCCCAGGCTCATAGACAATCCGCAACTCCGAAGCATGCCGCTCCGCACCGACGCGCCTCGGGCGGCAAGCCGCGCGGGAAGGTCGCGATCACGCTCCGCCTCGACGCGGACCGTGCCGCGCGGCTTCAGGCCATCGCCGCGGCCGAGAACCGATCGCTCACCAACTACGTCGAGACCGCACTGCTGCGCGATCTGGCACGTCACGAAGAAGCCGACCGCGTGATCACCATGTACGTCGCGCCCGGTACGCGAAGTACCGTGCGTCCCGAGGACGTGGTCCGCGCTGAGGGCGAGCCGGACGAAATCTATGCGCAGCGCCAGGCGCTCGCCATGCAGCTTTGGTCGATGCCGGACAACGCCTGATCCCCGGGATGGTCCCCGGTGCGTTCGTTCGGGTGTTGTTCCCCACGCACGAGAAGCCGCATCGCCCGGGCCTTCTCCATATCGGCTATGTCGTGATCACCGCGGGCCCGGAGGCCGTGATTGCCTACACCACGTCGCAGCCCTGGCCTTCGACGATGCCCATGCCGATGGGCGCACGCTACTTCGCTGCACGGGAGGCCGCGCGGTTGAACCAGTCGCGCCCGTTCCTGATGCGGCTTGACCAGCTTGCGAAGCTTCCCATGACGCGGCGCTGGTTCCCGGACCTGGAGCAACCCGGGCGGGGTGTTATCGCCATTGCTCCGCCGGCACTGCAAACCGATCTCACGCTGCTGGCTGTGGAGCTTGGACGCCGGCATCGGGAACTTGTCGAAATGCGTGGGCCGAGCGCGTAGCGCCTTGCCGTCGGCGGTCTGGGCCGGTGGCGGCGGCGGTCAGCGCGTCTTCCGCGGCTCGGCCAGTGCATGTTCCACGGCCTCGCGGATGAAGCGGGTGTAGGGGATGCCGCGGGCCGCGGCGCGCTGCTTCACCGCGAAGAGCAAGGAGGCCGGGAGGCGCATGTTGAGCTGCGCCGTCTTCTTCTCGAACTCGAACCGCGTCGGGCGGAACTGGGAGAAGTCCAGGCCGGAAAGGTCCTGGTTGAGGAACGCCTCGGCGGCGGCGTCAGTGCGGAGGCGGGGGAGTTTACGGTTCATTCGTCCAACTCGTCTCCGGGGTGCAGAGCTTCGTCCGCGCCGATGCTGTCGAGCAGGGCCAGGGCGGTTGGTAGGTCTGCCCGGCGGGCGCGGTCGCGGAAGAAGTCGGCGGTGCGCAGCGCGGCGATCTTCTCTGCCACCGCGACGTTGATGAACTGGTTCAGCGTGGTGCCCTCGGCCTTGGCGAGCCGCTCGGCTTCCGCCTTCAGGGATGCCTGCAGCCGCAGGGCATAGTTCGCTTGCTTCATGCTTGCCTCCATGCGCGCCAGGCGGGACCTGGGCGCGTGATCCGCACGCCGAACCGTTCGGTGCCGGCGAAATTCCGCTCGTTGAACGAGAGCAAATAATCTGCGCGGCCGTTGACGGCCACCCCAGCACGATCTTGCCGTCCGGAGCGCGCGGCGTCGGACGAGCTTGCGCCGGTTGCAGGGCAACCTGATTTCCGGTCTCCCTTTACTTTTCGTTGAGCATCGCCATGCATAGTGACCGAACGGAGCGACCAATGGACAGCACCCGACATGAACGCCATCCCGAACTGAGCCTGGTTTACCTTGCCCGGGCGGTGGAGGCTGAGGGCGGCATAGTGCCGGCCGGCGCCACGGGTACCGTCGTGCACGTCTATCCGGACGCCCAGGCTTATGAGATCGAGTTCACAAGCCCATTCCACACGGTCGCAACGGTGGACGCCGCGGCAATCAGGGAATGAGTGGAGCGCCACTGCCAAATGCTCCCTTGGCGGTGGTGCCGGTGGCCAAGGTCCTGCACTATTTGCTCGATTCCACGCATCCCGGCAATGGCGGCAAAGCCGCGTTCTTCGGAGCGTTTGGATTTACCGTCGGACGCTGGGCCGCGCTGCACGATGCCCTTCTCGCCCATCCCGGCATGCATCCGGTCATCGTCGTGACCGCCAATGCGTGGGGAACGAAATATGATGTGCGATGCAGCCTGCGTAGCCCCGATGGACGCAATCCGTGCATCCGTTCGATCTGGGTGATTGACGCGACCAGCCCGTATCCGCGGCTTGTGACGGCGTACGGGTATCCGTAGGCCGCGTAGGCTGCAAGTTAGCGTTGCCGGATCGGTGCGGCCCTGGTGGAACTCCGCGAGCCAGAGGTAGCCGTAGCGGAAGATCAGCCCGGAAACAGGTTCAGGAATGCGCGCCATGCGCCGGTTCGAGTGGGCCGGGCTCGGTCGAGGCATCGTTCATCTGGCCGAGGGCCTCGATACGCTGCGCCGTCTGCGAGGATAGTTCGGCCTCCCGAGCGGCGCCGCGTCCGCGCAGGCGGTCGTATTCGCGCATCGACATGAGCACGAGGCGGGGACGGTCGTGGTAGGTGATGACCACCGGCTCGACCATCGCGGCTTCCTGCATCACGGCGGCCTGGCGCTGCATGTCCTGGGCACGGAAGGTCTGCATGAGGGCGGGTCTCCTCGCGATGTAATTTATGTAATTTATGCTCAGTGGTCCGCTATGGCAAGACCCGGCTGGCGGGCTGCCGGACGCTCGGTGACGTTCGGCGTTGGGTGGGTCATTGTGCTACGGTGTCAGCGACCACGCGATATCGATCGAGCCTATGAACCTGTCCCTGCCAATCCCTGACGACCTTGGCGAGCGACTGAGTGCCGATGGCACCGACCTGTCGCGCCTCGCGCTCGAAGCGTTTGCGATCGAGGAGTACAGCCGCGGGAAACTCAGCCGGCCGGAGCTGGGGCGGTTGCTGGGATTCGAAACGCGTGCCGCGCTGGACGGTTTCCTGAAGGCACGCGGCATCTACGAAGCCTGCACCATGGACGATATCGAGCAGGACATTCGCGATCTGCGCCGGCTCGGATTGTGACACAGCGTGCAGGCGGTCGTCTCCGACACGGGGCCGCTGCACTATCTCGTGCTGATCGAGGCCATCGGCGTCCTGCCGCAGCTTTTCTCCGCCGTGGTCATCCCGGCGAGCGTTCGCCGGGAACTGGACCGCGCGGAAACACCAGAAACGGTGCGACGCTGGATCGCGACCCCGCCGGCCTGGTTGCAGGTGCGGGCGGTCAGGGCGACCGGCGATGCCCTGCCGCGCACGTTGCACCCCGGTGAGCGCGATGCCATTGCCCTGGCTCTGCGCATCCGTGCCGATCTGCTGCTGATGGATGACCGAGCCCGCATCGCCGCGGCACGCAAGCTCGGGCTGGCGGCCACTGGCACCCTTGGCCTGCTTGCGGTGGCTTGCGAACATGGGCTGGTCGCGCTCGACGATGCGTTTGTCCGCTTGCGAGCTACGAATTTCCGCTATCCGCCGGCGTTGATGGACGCGCTGCTGACGCGGTTTCGGAAGCCGGGCGGCCGAAGCTGACGACAACCTTCTGTGGCAATGACATTGTCGGAGGGGGTCTGCGCACGGCGATCGCTGCAACGCTTCCCACCGGCGGCGAGGCACACAGCCGCGTCGATCAGCGCGCCTTCCGCGGCTCGGCCAGCGCATGTTCCACGGCCTCGCGGATGAAGCGGGTGTAGGGGATGCCGCGGGCTGCGGCACGCTGCTTCACCGCGTCGAGCAGGGAGGCCGGCAGGCGCATGTTGAGCTGCGCGGTCTTCTTCTCGAACTCGAACCGCGTCGGGCGGAACTGGGAGAAGTCGAGGCCGGACAGGTCCTGGTTGAGGAACGCCTCGGCGGCGGCGTCAGTGCGGAGGCGGGGGACTTTACGTTGCATAGGCTTTGGCCTCTTTCGCGTGCATGTAGCGGGCACTGATGGGACGGATCAGGTGGTGCCCCTCCACGATCCGGATGGTGAAGGCGACGAACATGGGCCGGCCGGCGGCGTTGCGGCCGACGGCGATGAGCCGGTCCTCGGTGTGCGAGTGGCTCGGGTCGGGCGCCACGCTGGGGTTGCCGCGGAGCAGCGCCGCAATGCTCGATAGCCGCGCTAGATTCTCATTTGCCATCAAACTTCAACGAGTGCTGTTGCGCCAACCCCTCACTCATCCCCTCATTCCGCGCCCGACAGGAACTGGCCAAACATGCGGCTGCTGACCAGCATTTCCGCGAACCGTTGGATCAGCGGCTGTAGCCGATGCTCCGGCATGTTGGGGATCAATTCGTAGAGCATGCACC
>DASXFW010000209.1:0-8688 GCA_036489395.1 Acetobacteraceae bacterium
CTACGCGTCGCCAACGTTGGCGACGCGTGGTCCTCCGGCCCTGTGCCCCCTCCCCGCCACCCAGCGAAGTGAAGGGTCCCAAGGGCAATGCCCTTGGCGGGGTCCCAAGGGGCAGCGCCCCTTGGTGGGGTCCGGGGCAAAGCCCCGGCCTTTCCCTTGCTCACCCGATTGCCCTGTCTTCTGCGCCAATTTCACTCCCGCTCCGCCCGCCCAAAGGCGAGAATGCCGCATGGTCCGATTCGACCGCGTGGGACTAAGCTATAGCCAGGCCGGCAACCGCAGCGGCCCCGAGGTGCTGCACGACCTCACCTTCACCCTGCCGGACGGCGTGTTCCGCTGGCTGCTCGGTCCCTCCGGCGCGGGCAAAACCAGCGTGCTGCGCCTGATGTACCTGGACGTACGGCCAAGCCGCGGCCGCCTGAACCTGCTCGGCACCGACATCGATACCGCTCGCCGCGCCGCCCTGCCCCGCCTGCGCCGCCGCATCGGCGTCGTGTTCCAGGACTTTCGCCTGCTGACGCACCTCTCCGCGTTCGACAACGTCGCCCTGCCGCTCCGCCTCGCCGGCCGCCCCGAAGGCCAGATCCGCGCCGACGTCACCGAAATGCTGCGCTGGGTCGGCCTCGGCCAAAAACTGGCGACCCGCCCCCTGGAACTCTCCGGCGGCGAACAACAACGCGTCGCCATCGCCCGCGCCGTCATCGCCCGCCCATCCCTGCTGCTGGCCGACGAACCAACCGGCAACCTCGACGATACCCAGGCCGAACGCCTGATGGGCTTGTTCAAGGAACTCAACCGCCTCGGTACCACCGTCGTCGTCGCCACCCACAACGACACCCTGGTCTCCCGCCATCCGGCCCCTGCTCTGCGCCTGGAACACGGCAGGATCGCAGGACATGAGTAGCCCCGAGCCACGCCGGGGGCCACTGAGGATGCCGCGCCGGCGGGGCCGTAGCCCGGAAGCATCGGGGACTTCGCCCCCGAATCCCCACCAAGGGGCTCTGGCCCCCTTGGTCCGCTGCGCGGCCCAAGCCCCGCCTCCTCAGCGGTCTCAGGCCTGACCCCGTGCAACGCATTTCCCTCCGACCTGCCGGGTTTGATGAGCTGGGGCTGCGTCGGGCGGTCGGCGACCGCATGTTGCCGTTCCTGGTGGCGGCCATGGCGTTTCTGGCCGCCATGGCGTTGGCCGGATGGGTGGGCGCGGCGTCGTTGGCGCGGCATTGGCAGCAAGGGGCGGGGGCGGTTCTGACAGTGCAGGTGCCCAATCCGGGCGATCCGTCGGCACAGCATGATGGCAGTCGGGTGGCGCGTGTTTTGGGGCTGTTGCGTGGCACCCCCGGCATTGCCGAAGCGCGGGTGCTCAGCCAGTCAGAGCTGGATGACCTGCTGCGCCCGTGGCTTGGGACGGGGGCGAACCGGCTGGCGGTACCGCTGCCGGCGGTGCTTGCGGTGCGCCTGGCGGATCCGGAGATGGATATTGCACCGCTCGCCGCCCGGCTGGACGCGGCGGCGCCGGGCACGCTGACCGAGAGCCATGGCGTGTGGCTGCGTCGGCTGGCGGTGCTGGCACGCAGCCTGCAAGCGTGCGCCGGCCTGGCGCTGCTGCTGGTCGGCGGCGTCGCCGCATCGGTGATTGCGGTGGCGACGCGGGCCGGCCTCGCAGCCCGGCGCGAGGCGATCGAGATCGTACACGGACTGGGCGCCACCGACGGCTACATCGCCGCCCGCTTCGCGGCGCGCGCCACGCTGCTGGCCGCGGCCGGTGCGGTCGCCGGAGCCATTCTGGCGTTGCCCGTGCTGCTGACCCTGGCGGATATGGCAGCACCATTCACCGGGGCGGACATGCCGGCGGACAATCCGGGCACCTTGCTGTCGGCTCTGCCCCTCGCACTGTGGCTGGCGCTGCCCGGCTTGCCGATTGCCGCGGCGGGGATCGGGTTCGTCACCGCCCAGGGCACGGTGCGCCGGTGGCTGCGGCGGCTGCCGTGACGCTGCGTCGCCGCCTGCGCTGGCTGGTGACGCTGCTGGTCGTGGCCGTGCTCGCGTGGGCGGCGGGCCTGGTCTGGTTCATTGCGTGGATCCATCGCCCGATGGAGCACCCGCCGCGGGCCGACGGTATTGTCGTGCTGACCGGCGGTGCCGACCGCATCCAGACCGCCCTGCGTCTGCTGCAGGCCAACCAGGCCAGGCTGTTGCTGGTGTCCGGCGCCGGGCCGGGCGTGGAGTTCACCGCTCTGGCGCACCTGGCCCGCGTGCAAGCCGCGCCTCTGGCAGACCGCGTGACGCTCGGGCACGCCGCCGCCTCGACGCGCGGCAACGCACTGGAGACCGCGGCCTGGGTGCACCGCCACGATATCCATTCGCTGATCGTGGTTACCGCGTTCTACCACATGCCGCGCGCGCTGATCGAGCTGCGGCGGGTGCTGACCGGCGTCACGCTGTATCCGATGCCGGTGCGGCCGCCGGGCCTGAGTGGTGCCGCCGGCCAAATGCTGGCGCTGCGGCTGGAGGCGCTGGAATATACCAAATTCCTGATCGCCTGGACCGGCCTGTCCTCCCTGGGTCCCGGCCTGGAGCACCCGGGCCAACCCCCATGACATTCCTCCGCTCCGCGTTGTTCAACGCATTCTTCTTCGGCGCGACCTTCGCCCTGGCTTTGTACGGCACGGCGCTCCGTGTCGTCGCGCCCGGACGGGTGCTGGCGCTTGTCATGCTGTGGGCTCGGCTGATGGTCTGGGCGGCGCGCGGCATCTGCGGCATCCACTTGCGCGTGGTGGGGCAGTGTCCCACTGGCGTGGCGTTGATCGCCTCCAAGCACGAATCGGCGTTCGATACCCTGGTCTGGCTCACGCTGCTGCCACACGCGGCCTATGTCGTGAAACGCGAATTGCTGCGCATTCCCTTGTTCGGCGGGCTGATCCGCCAGACCAGGATGATCGCGGTGAATCGCCAGGGCGGCGCTTCGGCGCTGCGCGGCCTGTTGCGCGACGGTGCGGATGCTGCGCACGAGGGGCGGCAGATCGTCATCTTCCCGGAGGGCACCCGCGCCGAGCCCGGCACCGTACTACCGCTGCAGCCAGGCGTCGCGGCCCTGGCGACACACACTGGATTGCCGGTGATCCCGGTGGTGACCGATTCAGGCCGCTGCTGGAGCCGTCGGGCGTTCCGCAAGTATCCGGGGGTGATCCACATCGTGCTGCTGCCACCGATCCCACCCGGCGCAGCGCGCGCCGACCTGCTGCGGCAGTTGGAGGCGGCGTTCCGGATGGACACCGAAATGGCAGCAAGGCTTGTGGAAAACTCTGTGGGTTGAGTCTCCGAGCACTTCGCAGAGAATTGCAGAACGAACGTGTAGGTCTTTGTTATCGCTTGATGTTGAAGAGCGCTGCGAGCAACGGCCGTCGATTCCCGACCGTGGGGACGAAATTTGCGGGTTCACGCAAAAGTTGCAGGAGGTGGCAAAGTGTTTCGCGGCCGCCGTGCATCCACACTGTCATTGCTTCGCCCCTGACAAGAAACTCAAGGTTCCCCCCTCCCCTTGAGGGGTTGGGCCGCGAAGCGGACCGAGGTTAGGGGGGGTGCGTACATCCGCGGTCGGTGGATGTACGCACCCCTCCCCCGGCCCCTCCCTCAAGGGGAGGGGGGACTTACGCTCCGGCGGCCCGCCTCGCGGGTCGGCCGTCCGTGACCGTGGGTACTACCGCAGGCTCGCGTTCAGCTTGTCCAGCACCGCGGCACCGGGGATCAGCGCCGCTTCGTCCAGCTCGTTCAACGGCGTCATCACCGTGTTCATGTGCTTGTGCATGTCGCGCGGATCCGGATCGACATACAGCAGCCCGGTGACGATCTCCCCCGCCGCATGGCGTTCCTGCATGTAGGTCAGCGCGGAAATCCGGTCGTGCACGTCGTAATCCGTGTGCAGCTTGCGCAGCCGCAACACCGAGCCGTCGTGCTGCGTCACCGTTTCCACCGTGCCGGGCGCGTAGTCCACGGTGATCGGCGCGCGCCCCGGCATCATGTCGAGGTAGTTCACCGCCTCGTTGTGATCGCGCACGAAGTCGAAACTTTTGGTGGAACCCTCGTGATTGTTGAACGCGACGCACGGCGAGATGCAATCGATGAAGGCGGCACCTTCGTGCTTGATCGCCGCCTCGATCAGCGGCACCAACTGGCCCTTGTCGCCCGAGAAACTGCGCGCCACGAACGTCGCCCCCAGTTGCAGCGCCATCCCCACCAGATCGATCGCCTCGTCGCTGTTCACCACGCCGCGCTTCGACTTCGCGCCGCGGTCGGACGTTGCCGAGAACTGCCCCTTGGTCAGCCCGTACACGCCGTTGTTCTCGACGATGTACACCATGTTGATGCCACGCCGCATCGCGTGCGCGAACTGACCGATGCCGATGGAAGCGCTGTCGCCGTCGCCCGACACGCCCAGGTAGATCAGGTCGCGGTTCGCCAAATTCGCCCCGGTGAGCACCGACGGCATGCGCCCGTGCACCGAGTTGAACCCGTGCGAAGCCCCCAGGAAATATGTTGGAGTCTTCGAAGAGCACCCGATCCCCGACAGCTTCGCGATGCGGTGCGGCGGCAGGTCCAGCTCGAAGCACGCGCGCACGATCGCAGCGCTGATCGAGTCATGTCCACACCCGGCGCACAGCGTCGAGACCGCGCCTTCGTAATCGCGCCGCGTGAACCCCAGCGCGTTCTTCGCCAGGTCCGGATGGTGCAGCTTCGGCTTCGGAATGAATGTCATGACGCCACCTTGTGCAGCGGGACGACCCCCGGATCACGCCCGGGGGCAAGCCTTGCCGTGATCGTATCGACGATGAAGCGCGCGGTAATCGGCGTGCCGTCGAAATGCAGCACCTTCGCCAGCTTCGCCGGGTTCGCATCCAGCTCGTTCATCAACAGCATACGCAACTGTCCGTCGCGATTTTGCTCCACCACGAACACCTGCTCATGCGCGTCGATGAATTCCTTGACCTCATCGGCAAACGGGAAGCCGCGCACCCGCATCAGGTCCAGCACGATGCCGTTCTCGGACAGCACGTCGTCGGCTTCCAGCATCGCCGGGCTGGTGGAGCCGAAATAGATCGCCCCCAGCTTCGTCGGCTGCTTCGCCGGCCGCACGATCGGCGCCGGCACCAGGGTGCGCGCCGTGTGGTGCTTCTTCAGCAGGCGCTCCATGTTCTCCTGGTAGTCCGCGCCTTCTTCCGAATACTTCGCCATGCGGTCTTTCGACGTGCCGCGAGTGAAGAATGCGCCCTTGGTCGGATGCGTGCCGGGATAGGTGCGATACGGAATACCGTCGTCGTCCACATCCAAATAGCGGCCGAACTTCTTGCCGGCATCGAGGTCCGCCGCGGTCATCACCTTGCCGCGGTCCATCTTCCGGCTGTCGTCCCAGGTCAGCGGCTTGATCAGCCGCTCGTTCATGCCGATCTCAAGATCGAGCAACACGAACACCGGCGTTTGCAACCGGTCCGCCAGATCGAACGACAGCGCGCCGAATTCGAAGCACTCGTGCGGATCTTCCGGGAACAACAGCACGTGCTTGGTGTCGCCGTGCGAGGCGTACGCGCAACTGATGATGTCGGTTTGCTGCGTGCGCGTCGGCATGCCGGTGGAGGGGCCAGCGCGCTGCACGTCGAAGATCACCGCGGGGATTTCCGCGAAATACGCCAGGCCGATGAATTCCTGCATCAGCGAAATGCCCGGCCCGGACGTGCAGGTGAACGCACGCGCACCGTTCCAGGCCGCGCCGATCACCATGCCGATCGAGGCGAGTTCGTCCTCCGCCTGCACGATCGCGTACTTGTTCTGCTTGGTCTCCTTGTCCACCCGATAGCGGCCGCACCAGCGCGTAAACGCCTCCGCCAGCGACGAGGACGGCGTGATCGGATACCACGCGCAGAACGTCGCGCCGCCGTACACCGCGCCCAGCGCGGCGGCGGCGTTGCCATCCATGAACACGCGGTCGCCCACCGAATCCGCCCGCCGCAATGTCAACCCGATCGGGCAGGTCAGGTTCGCCAGCGCCCAGTCGCGGCCCATGTTCAGCGCCTGGATATTGGCGGCGACCAGCTTGTCGCGGCCGCGGAATTGCTCCGCCAGCAGCTTCTCGATCTCCGCCATGTCCATCGACATCAGCGCACCCAGCGCGCCGAGATACACCACGTTCTTGAACAACTGCCGCTGCCGCGGGTCGGTGTAGGCCTTGTTGGTCATCTCGGTCAGCGGCACGCCGACCACGTTGATGTCCGGCCGGAACTTCGACGGCGGCATCGGCTTGGTGTTGTCGTAGAACAAGTAGCCGCCGGGCGTGATGGACTTCACGTCCTGGTCCCAGGTCTGCGGGTTCATCGCGACCATCAGATCGACGCCGCCGCCGCGCGCCGCCAGGTGGCCGGCCTCGGAAATCCGCACCTCATACCAGGTCGGCAGGCCCTGGATGTTGGACGGAAATATGTTGCGCGGCGTCGCGGCCACGCCCATGCGCAACACCCACTTGCAGAACAAGGTGTTGGCGCTGGCGGAACCCGATCCGTTGACGTTGGCGAACTTGACGACGAAGTCGTTGACCCGCTGGAGGGATTCCACGCGGTCTAGTGTTTGCAGCATGCGTGCTCCGCTTGTGCCACGTCGATCAGGAAACGCTGCATGTCCCATGCGCCGGTTGGGCAGCGCTCGGCGCATAGACCGCAATGCAGGCAGACGTCTTCGTCCTTCACCATCACCCGGCCGGTCCTCAGATCCCCCGACACATACAGGTCCTGCGTCATATTGTGCGCCGGCGCGTTCAGGTGGTTGCGCAGGTCCGACTCTTCGGCGTTGCGCGTGAAGGTGATGCAATCGACCGGGCAGATATCGACGCAGGCGTCGCACTCGATGCACGCGCTGTCGGTGAACACCGTCTGCACGTCGCAATTCAGGCAGCGCTGCGCCTCGGCATACGCCATTTGCTCGTCGAACCCGAGTTCGACCTCGGCCTTGATGTCGCGCAGCGCCAGCACCTTTTCGCGGTGCGGCACCTTGAAGCGCAGATCCAGCGAGACGTCGTTGTCGTACGACCACTCGTGGATGCCCATCTTCTGCGACATAAGATTGACCAGCGGCGGCGGGCGGTCCTTCACATCGACGCCCTGGCAGAGCTGGTGGATGGAGATCGCCGCCTGGTGGCCGTGCGCCACCGCCCAGATGATGTTCTTCGGGCCGAACGCCGCGTCGCCGCCGAAGAACACCTTCGGATTGGTCGATTGCATGGTCGTTTCATCGACCACCGGCATGTCCCACTTGTCGAATTCCAGGCCGGTGTCGCGCTCGATCCAGGGGAACGCGTTTTCCTGGCCGACGGCGACCAGCACGTCGTCGCACTCGAAGAATTGCTCGGGCTCGCCGGTGGGCACCAGCCGGCGGCGGCCCTTTTCGTCGCGCTCGGCCTTCACCTTCTCGAACGTCATGCCGATCAGGCGGCCGTTGTCGTGCTTGAATTCCTTCGGCACCAGCATGTTGAGGATGGGAATGTCCTCATGCATGGCGTCGTCCTTCTCCCACGGAGACGCCTTCATTTCCTCGAAGCCGGAACGGACGATGACCTTCACCTCGTCGCCGCCCAGCCGGCGGGCGGAGCGGCAGCAATCCATCGCCGTGTTGCCGCCGCCCAGCACGATCACGCGCCGGCCGATCTTGTCGATGTGGCCGAACGAGATGGAGGACAGCCAATCGATGCCGATATGGATGTTGGCCTTGGCTTCCTCGCGGCCGGGCAGCGGCAGGTCGCGCCCGCGCGGCGCGCCGCAACCGACGAAGATCGCGTCGTAGTCTTCCGCCAGCAGCGCCTTCAGGCTGCCGACGCCCTGGCCGAGCCGCAGCTCCATGCCGAGGCCGGTGACGTAGCCGACTTCCTCGTCGATCACGCTGTCGGGCAGGCGGAACTTGGGGATCTGGCTGCGGATCATGCCGCCGGCGCGCGGGTCGATGTCGTACACCACGCAGTGATAGCCGAGCGGCGCCAGGTCGCGCGCCACGGTCAGCGAGGCGGGCCCGGCGCCGATCAGCGCGATCTTCTTGCCGTTCTTTTGTTCCGCCGGCTTGGGCAGGCGGTCGCCGATGTCGCCCTTGTAGTCCGCCGCGACTCGCTTCAGGCGGCAGATGGCGACCGGTTCGTGCTCTACCCGGCCGCGACGGCACGCGGGTTCGCACGGACGGTCGCAGGTGCGGCCGAGGATGCCGGGGAACACGTTGGATTCCCAGTTGATCATGAACGCGTCGGCATAGCGGCCGGCGGCGATCAACCGGATGTACTCGGGCACGGGCGTGTGGGACGGGCACGCCCACTGGCAATCGACCACCTTATGGAAGTAGTCGGGGTCCCGGATATCGGTCGGCTGCAAACTGGGCGTCCTTTCCTCCGGCCCCCGGCGGCGGCGAGGCTGCCCTGGGGCCCTGGCGAGCGCGGAGGCTTCTGCGACCCCACGCGTGTTCCGTCAACCATTATAGCGACGGGCCAGCCCGGCAACAAACGCGGTTCGGCCCGCGGGTCAGCGAAGGAAGCGCCGGGGCTTCGCCCCTGGACCCCGACCAAGCGGCTCTGCCCCTTGGAACCCCGCCAAGGGCGGAGCCCTTGGAACCCTTTACTTCGCTGTCTGGGCGGGAGGGGGGCACGGTGTCGGTGGATTGGCGTCGCCC
>DASXFW010000211.1:0-6755 GCA_036489395.1 Acetobacteraceae bacterium
CGGGGATCCAAAGGGGCAGAGCCCCTTGGCGGGGTCCAGGGGCAAAGCCCCGGCCTTTCCTTCGCTTCACCCGATTGCCCTGCTGCCGCAAACGCCTTCGGTCAGAGCAAGCAGAGCGCACGCAGTTCGCGGCGCAGGGCCGGCGGCAGGGCGGCCTCGCCGCGGGCGGGGCGCACGATGGCCAGGTCCGCCGGGGCGTCGTCGGCGCGCAGGTAGCGCCAACCCTGGAACGGCTTGGTCGGGCGGCCGGCGAGCGGGACCAGATGCGGGTCCAGGATCAGACCGGCGCAGGCGCTTTTGTCGTCCCACTCGTCCTCGACGATGTCCACCAGGCGCTGGCGCACCAGGGTCGCGCCGCCGATCACCCAGTACATCGAGCCGCCGTCCAGAACTTCGTCGCGGCGGCGCGGGAAGTTGCGGGTACGGTGACGCAGCGGCGGGCTACGCTGGGCGCGTTCGGCCTGGAGGTCGCGCAAATGGTCGATGTCGCGCACGCCAACGGCGAGCTTGGTGAGATGCAGCATGGGCCGGGCGACTCGGGGGCGTTTGGGGCACGCTCATCATGCCAGGGTGTGCCGGTGTGGGGTAGAGGATTGCCCTGTCGCACGCCGATTTGCCGGGACGATCGCCATACCCCAACGTGTCCCGATGGAAGCCGGGCGCGCCCAGCTTGGCACGCGCGACGCCACTTCCTACGTCACGATCTCCGGGCATCGGCAGGAGCGGAAAGTTGCGATGGCGAGCGGGTGGGCCCCGGACGGGGCAGTGCAGGACCAGATCGACGATACCGTCGCGGACGGCGTCATGCGAGCGCGTGCGCGTATGCCGGCGGGTGAGGCAGAAACTCATTGCGTCGAGTGTGGTGACGAAATTCCGGAAGCGCGCCGCCGTGCGCTTCCTGGGGTCCGGACCTGCATCCAGTGTCAGTCGGCGCGTGATCGCCGTCCACCGAATGTCGGGTTCAACCGCAGGGGCAGCAAAGGCAGCCAGCTCAAATAGCGCTTCCAGCGATACGGCCGGTCAGGTCTGCGCCATCATTCCACCAGGGCGATCGCATTTGGCCTGCGGGTGGATCGATGCGTATGGACCGAAGCCGGTGCGGTCCCTTCTGCTGTTTGATTCGCACGGAGGACGCGCGGAGGGCCACGGTGAACACGGAGGTGCTTTCCCGGTGTGCCGCGCTGCAACGAACGCCCCGACACCAGGAATCAAATGTATCCCGATCCAACGCACGCGGCGAGGTGACGGGCGCAGGACCTCCGTGATCCCCGTGGCCCTCCGCGCGTCCTCCGTGCGAATCAAACGAGGCAACGATCCGCCCCCGCCCTGCGTCAGTTGCCCCCGCCCTGTGCCAGTTGCCAACGGCAGTCGGCCGCAAATGCGATTGGCCTGATCATTCCACGTGCCGTCCGTCTCGATCGGGCCGCATGTCTGTGCATGCCTCCATGATCCGGGTTATTTCGGTGGGTGGCAGATTGCCGAGTTCCGCGACGAACACGATTCGAGTCCTGGGCAATCCGGGCGCAGGTGCGGCGGCCGAGGCCAACGTGGCGCGCCCAGCGGTGAACTGGAACAGAAGCTGGCGGCCGGGATGCTCTGCCGTCTGGAAGAAGCCCTTGGCCCGCGCGAGCCTTGGCGCAAGCCGGGCAATCGCGTCCTGCAGCCGGGGCAGCGACAGCGGTTGATCGGACGTCCAGGTCATCGTCTCGAACCGGTCGGATGCGGGGCGGCGGCGGCCCGGGTCGCGCGGTGCCGGCGGTTGATCGGGATTTGCTGGAAACAGCAGTGTCGGGGGCACCTGGCCATGCAGTGCCTCGACCACCACCGCGCCAGGCCGTGCGCGCGTGATGGCGGCGCGGATGGGCTGCTGTCCGGCAGCGTCCACGAGGTCGGTCTTGCTCAGCGCCACCACGTCGGCGGCCTGAAGCTGCGAGCGAAGCAGCGCATCGCCCAGCTTCGCGGCTGGCGTCGTCGCGTCCACGATGCAGAGCACGGTCTCCAGCGGCGCCTCCCGCCAGATCACCGGGTCCATCAGGTTGCGGACGATCCCGCCAGGGTCGGCCACCCCGCTGGTTTCGATGAGGATGTAATCCGGCCGCGGCGTGCGTCGCAGGATGGTTGCGAGCGTCCGCAGCAGGTCGCCTTCCAGCGAGCAGCAGATGCAGCCGTTGGCCAGGCTGACCACGCCGGCGCCGGTGCCGGCGATCAGTTCGGCGTCGATGTTGATGGCGCCGAAATCGTTGACCACCGCGGCGATGCGCCGGCCTTCGGCGTGCGCCAGAAGATGGTTCACCACCGTGGTCTTGCCGGCGCCCAGGAAGCCGGTGACCAGCAGGATCGGAACGGGCACGCGGCCTCAGCCGGCGACGGGGCGGCGCACCGGGCGGCCGGGTCGCGCCGCCGCGTCCATCACGCCGTCGGCGATCACGGGGTGGCCGCTGACCAGCAAATGCCGCACGCCGTCCGAGGGGCGGTTCATCGCCGAGAACTCCGCGCGATCGGTCAGCGTCGCCAGATCGAACACCACCACGTCGGCATCCGCGCCTGGCGTCAGCCGGCCCTTGGCGCGCATGGCGGGCGTGCTGGGTGCCAGGATGTCGGCCGGGATCAGGGTGCATTTGCGCACGCCTTCCAGCAGCGACACGGCCTGGCGCTCGCGCACCCAGTGGCGGATGAAGCGGGTGAAGCAACCGGCGGAGCGGGGATGCGACGTGGCGTCCTCGGGCAGCGGCCAAGCGTCGCCGGTGTAAACGCCGCCGTCCGGCAGCGTCCAGGGCATCGCGTCGGAGGCGATCGCGCCGCCCGGATACAGCACCGACAGGTCGAGCAAGTCGCGATGGTGCGCGTTGTTCTCGGTATCCAGGATGTGCCACAGCACCAGGGTGGCGGGCTCCTCGGCCTGCGCTGCCAGCAGCTCCTCCCGGTCGTGGAAGCGGCGGCCGTCGGTCACCCGCTGTACCGAATCATAGCCGGTGCCGTTGCGGGCCTCGAACTCGGGATCGCTGAAGAAGGCGGCGGCCAGCACGGTGGAGCCGGTGCCGTAGGGATACGCCTCCAGGGTGATCGGCAGGCCTTGCTCCTGCGCCTTGGCGACCAGCGCGGCACAACGCTCCACGTCCGTCTTGCTGGAGCTGTTGAAGTGGCAGATGTGCATGTGCGCGCCGGTGGCGCCGGCGTAGCCGATCAGGCGGATATAGGCCTCGGCGGCGCTTTCCGGGTCGATGCGCGACATGTAGGCGACGTGGGTGAACGTGGGCACCTCATGCGCCTTCGCGAGCTGGCACACCGCGGTGAGTTCCTGCACGCCGGCGCCGGGGGCATAGGCGTTGAGGATGCCGATGCCGATGCCGCCCTCGTTCAGCCCGTTGGCGAGGCGGTCGAGGATGCCCGCCGCTTCGGTCTCGCTGGCAACATTCTCCACCCAGCGACGGTCGCGCATGGCGCGGCCGAACGATTCCAGTGAGGATTCTCCATTGAAGCCGGTCATGGCACCGATTCGGGCGAAGGCCCAATTGGCGGAGGCGCCGTAATTCAGCACCCGTCCCTGCGTCGCCTGGCGCTGGTACCAGGACGCAACGGGCAGGACGCCCGCCTCCAGGTCAAGCGTCGTCGTCACGCCATCGAACGCCTGCATGCGGTCGGCGGGGATGGACTGGCCGTGGGCGTGCAGGTCGATGAAGCCGGGGGCCACGACCAGCCCGGTGGCGTCGATCACGTGTTCTGCGCCGCCCAGCCCGGTGCCGACGGCGGCGATCCTGCCATCCAGCAGCGCCACGTCGCCGACGGCGTCCATGCCGGTGGCAGGATCCACCACGCGGCCGCCGCTGATCACCACACCGCCCATGTCACTACCCCCGCGTGCTCTGCCGGGATTCCCGCATCGCCGGCAGGAACTCCGGCGGCAGATGCGACCGGTCACCGACGGGCAGGCCCGAATGAGCAATAGACGGAGAATTGTGCCGGTCCGCAACCTGGCGTGCGACGCGACAGCGTCATGCCAGGTTGCGGAATGATTGAGGTACGGAGCGACCGTGCCATTCGTGTCATTGCGAGTTGGCCACCGGCCGGAGCGTAAGTCTCCCCTCCCCTTGAGGGAGGGGCTGGGGGAGGGGTGCGTTCATCCACTGACCGCGGATGTACGCACCCCTCCCCCTGGCCTCGGTCCGCTTCGCGGCCCAAGCCCTCAAGGGGAGGGGGGAACCTTGAGTTTCTTGCTAGGCCGCCTGGCCGAAGCAATCCCGTTCGTGACGAGCTGCCAGCGGCTCGTCACGAACGGGATTGCTTCGGCCAAGCGGCCTCGCAATGACAGGAGATGTGGCCAGGGGGACATGGCCAGGGGGACATGGCCAGGGGGACATGGCCAAGGGCGGCATGGCCAAGGGGGCATGGCCAAGGGGACGTGCAGTCAGTCAGCCAGGAAACGCGACCGAATGTGGACCGATTCTTACCTTGAAACCTGCTGCCGCTCGGCTTTGCACCGGCTGGTGCTGGCCGGCGCGGCCGGACGTCCGCCGGGCCTGAAGGACGGCCCATGCCTGGAACGCCTCGCCGGCATGGGCCTGGTTTGCAAAAGAGATGACGGCCGCTTCGCACTCACGCCGCAGGGTGCCCGCCAGCACGCGGCGGAGATCGCGAAGCGGCCGTCGGGGCGGGTTACGCCAGCGGAGCGGTGACCACCATCCCGCTCTGCTGTGGCGCCACCGCCATCACGCGCGCCCCATTGGCGGCCGACACCATGATGATGTCGCCGGGCGCAAGCATGTCAGCCGCATCGGCAAAGAAGTCCTCGGCCGCGACCGTATCCAGTTGGTCGGTGCCCGCCTTGTAATGCCAGAGAGTGAAACCGTTGGCGTAGGCGAGGACGGAAAGATTGCGAATGGCGAAGGCCATGGTGGAATTCCTTCTGGAAAAAAAGGGCCGCTGCCACGACGGCAGCGGCCCAAGCACTCGGACGACAGTTTCAGGGGAGGATATCCACGGGCGGAGTCCGCCCGTTGACGAGCTGAAATTTAGCGGAACAAAAGAGGATTGTCAAGGATTTTTTTCATAATTTGCTGAAATTCAGCCGACAATGCCTTTGACGCGCAACGGCCATTCGAGACGGTCGAGCGCCTCGCGCCACAACCTCCAGTCGCAACGCTGGAACTCGAGTGCCGGGTTGGGCGCGGCCTGCCGTTCGCCCCAGGTGCGCAGGATGCGGGCATGCACGAGGTCGATCCGGCGGCGGCGGTACAGCACGTCCAGGCACTTGACCACGTCATCCGGCTCGCACGGACGCGACACGCGGCCCTTGTTGGCGGTGAATCGGGCGCCTTCGCGGCGCGCCATCAGGGCGGCCATGGTCCAGAACCAGGCCTCCTCGGCGCTGCGGAAGGGCTCGATGCGCCGGGCCGAAGCGGCCGCGGAAGACGGCGAAACGGGCGGTCGGGCCGGCAACATGCAGCAGGCGGGACTGGCCATGGGCGGTGCTCCTGTCAGAAGGGCAAGCATCACGCGAACAGAACAGGAACATAAAACCACAGGTTGCATACGATGGCAAGTGGAAATTGCACGGACTCGGTAAAATTTCCTTACCCCGGCGACGCGGCGGCGCAAGACGCACAAATGGCTGCCCCCACCTTCGACGGAACCTGGTTCGCCGCCATGACGGAGGCGTCAGCGACGGCCGCCTCTGTCGGGAAGGCTCCCAGACGTTGCAGGCAGCGCAGCGGCAGCGATCCCGGCCGGGACATTGATTTCCCCCCGTTTCGCTTCCCGCGGCGTGGGAGACCACACCCTGCAGTGCTTGGGCCGCTTCCGAGGAAGCAATTCTGAAAATCGCTGCGAACCGCGAGCATATTGCACGTTTTCCTATTCATTTGGCGGTGAGTCCTATAAGCTCCCCGCCGCCCCCGATTCGGGGAATGACAGGCCACCCCCAGCCCCGCTACCGACCCGCGGTGTCCCCCGGCGCGCGGCCTGTTGCATGACGATGGAAGACGGCAGGCATGAAACACGAAGACATCTGGCGCGCGCTCGACACGCTCGCCGCGGAAAACGGCCTATCGGTCTCCGGCCTGGCGAAGCGCTCCGGGCTGGATCCGACCACCTTCAATCTCTCCAAGCGCCACCTTGGCGACGGCCGCGCCCGCTGGCCCAGCACCGAAAGCGTCGCCAAGGTGCTGAACGCCACCGGCGCCAGCCTGGAGGAATTCACCGCGCTGGTGTCCGGCGCCCGCGCCCTGTCCTCCATCGCCAACAGCAGGCCGGCGCGGCGCGTCCCGCTGATCGGCCTCGCCCAGGCCGGCGGCGAGGGCTATTTCGACGACGGCGGCTATCCCGTCGGCGGCGGCTGGGACGAGGTCAGCCTGCCCGAAATCGCCGACCCCAACGCCTACGCCCTGGAAATCAGCGGCGATTCGATGGAGCCGGTGTATCGCGACGGCGACATGGTGATCATCTCGCCCTCGGCACCCATCCGCCGCGGCGACCGCGTCGTGGTGCGCACCAACAGGGGCGAGGTGATGGCCAAGCAGCTCGCCCGCCGCTCGGCCCGGCGTGTGGAGCTGAAAAGCCTCAATCCGGCCCACCCCGACTACAGCTTCGAACTGACCGAGGTCGCCTGGGTGCACCGCATCATCTGGGCCAGCCAGTAGGTCAGGGGCGCCGCCCCTGAAACCCCGCCAGGGGGGCGTTGCCCCCCCGTGGACCCCCCACCAAAGGCATAGCCTTTGGAATCCATCTGTTTCGCTGAATGGACGGGAGGGGGTGTGGGG
>DASXFW010000300.1:0-13795 GCA_036489395.1 Acetobacteraceae bacterium
TTCCACCCCTCCCCCTAACCCCCTCCCACAAGGGGAGGGGGGAAGCTACGTCAAGCCGCCGACGCCGTTTCATCCAGGGCGGGTTTGCGTCGCCTGGTGGCGACTCGCAATGACAGAGCATGGGCTCACAATGATCGAGAAACCGCGCCGCTCCTGGCAATGACACACCTCCACGAGAGCGTCGCCCACAGGAGAACCATCCATGGACCTGAAATCCGCCTTGATCGTCGGCGCCGGCAGCGGTCTTTCCGCCTCGCTCGCGCGGGTCTTTTCCCGTAACGGCCTGCAAGTGGCGCTCGCCGCGCGCAATCCCGACAAGCTCGCGAAGCTGGTCGAGGAAACCGCTGCCGTCAGCTTCGCCTGTGAAGCCACGGAACCCGAAGAAGTCGCCGCCTTGTTCGAGGTTACGGTCGCAACGATCGGCGCCCCCGATATCGTGGTCTATAACGCCAGCGGCCGCGCGCGCGGACCGGTCACCGAACTGGAACCCGATGCCGTCGCTCGCGCCATCGCGGTATCCGCGTTCGGCGGCTTCCTCGTTGCCCAGCAGGCCGCCCGCCTCATGCTCCCGCGCGGCGCCGGCGTCATATTGTTCACCGGTGCCTCGGCCAGCGTGAAGGGCTATGCAAACTCGTCATCCTTCGCGATGGGCAAGTTCGCGCTGCGCGGCCTGGCACAGAGCATGGCGCGCGAGCTGTCGCCGCAGGGCGTGCACGTCGCGCATTTCGTCATCGACGGCGGCATCCGCAGCGCCACGCGGCCCGATCCAAACGACCGCCCGGACAGCATGCTGGACCCGGACGCGATCGCCGAGACCTACTGGCAGGTGGCAAACCAGCCGCGCAGCGCCTGGACCTGGGAGATCGAAATGCGCCCGTGGGTCGAGCGCTTCTGACGACGCGACGGCAACCAGGGTCCCGCGATTTCGGCTGCTACACGAACTGCCGGCGCATCGCCATGGCCTGCATGCAGGCCGCGCGCGCGTCGGCGTCGCTGGCGAAATCGACGATCCGGCCAAACCGATCGACGATGAACCCGGGATCGACCGAAGCCGCGCCACCGCCGCGGAGGGCGGCGAGCCACGGCTGCTGCGGCCGCGACATGTCACGGAATACCAGCGCGGACGGGCTCTGTTGCGCATGCTGGCCGCGCCACTCCCACCCCGGTGCGCCGTCCACCGGTCGTGTCTCGACCGGCCGCGGCGCCGATGTGGGTTGGGGGATCGACGCCATTTGTGCGGCTGCCACGCTCGGTGGCCGGCCTTGCTGTGGCGGAGGGGCTTGCGGTGGCGAGGGAGCAGGCTCCATCGGCACGCGTGTCGCCGCGGGCGCCGCTTCGGTGACCGCCGGTCCCGCCAACAGCGACGGTGCTGCGATCACCCGAGCCCCTGCCGGTGGCGCCTGGGTGTTCCCCTCGATGGCGGGCGGTGGCGCTGCGACGGGCGCCGGTCCGATGCCCAGCAACGCCCGGACATCCGGCAGGAATGCCCGCATTGCATGGTCCGTCAGGGTGCAGACCCCGGCGAAATGCTCGATCAGTGCTGCATCGTATGCTGACTCCGGTTGATCGAACATCGCGTTGCCGCGGGCAATCTTGGCCTGCCAGTCCGCCCGCGACTTGGTGTAATACTGGTTGATCACCAGGTGCTCGTGGCACGCATGCTCCTGGATGGCGATGTTCGGCACCGCGTGACCGGCTGCGTTGACCGCATGGCCGCGGATGACGAATTCATGTGGGTTCTGCGTCACATCGACCAGATCGGCGCAGCGCACGATCGATTTCACGTGCCGGTTCACGTCGAAATCGTCAGGCGTGCGGCGGTCGTAATTCTCGATGACCAGGCCCTGTGGGCGCTCGGTCCAATCGCCTGGCCCGAACACCCGCCAGTGTACCAGCACCGCCGCGGCATGGCTCAGCCGGTCCAGCGTATCGGCGATGCTGCGTGTGCCCAGCGGCAGCAGGAATTCATCCAGGTCGATGAACGCCGCCCATTCGAAGCCTGGCGCGAAGATGTCGATGAAATGGCGGTACGCGGAAAGCTGACCTGGCCGCTGCGGCCAGTGGATGATCGTCACCTTGTCGGCGAATCGGGAGCCGCGTACCAGCGCCGTGCCGCCATCTGTGCTGTCGTTATCGTACAGCACGAAATGGCTGACGCCGACCGCCAGGTGGTAGGCGATCCATTCCAGCAGGAAGGGCGCCTCATTCTTGAAGATGGCGCAGACCGCCAGCTTCGGCCGGTGCTCGGACATCCGCTGGGGCTACGCGGCAGGATCCGGCGCGGTCATGCGCCGGATCGTGCCTGTCGTGCTGTGGCCTTCCTGCAGATTGACCAGCAGGACCCGGCCGCCCCACCCCTGCACCAGATCGCCGCCGACCACCTGGTCCACCGTGTAGTCGGCGCCTTTCACCAGCACGTCCGGCCGCAGCGTGCGGATCAGGTCCAGCGGCGTGTCCTCATCGAACAGGGTGACGAGATCGACTGGCGAGAGCGATGCCATGACGGTGGCGCGCGAGGATTCGTTCTGCACTGGCCGTGTCGGTCCCTTCAGTCGCTTAACCGATGCGTCGGTGTTCAGCGCCACGATGAGACGGTCGCACGCGGAGCGCGCCTCGGTGAGCAGCCGCACGTGGCCGGGGTGGATGAGGTCGAAGCAGCCATTGGCAAAGCCGATGCGCAACCGGTGGGCGCGCCAGGCGGCGACGCGTGCGGCAGCTTCCTCCGCGGTCGCGACCTTGCGGTCGGTCGCGACAAGCGTTTCCAGCCGCAGCGCATCCAGCAGCTCATCCCGGCTGACGGTCGCGGTACCTTGCTTGGCGACGGAAATGCCGGCGGTCAGGTTGGCCAGCGCCGCGGCATCGGGAAGCGGGGCGCCGGCGCCCAGCGCGACCGCCAACGCCGCCACCAGCGTATCGCCTGCGCCCGACACGTCCGCCACCTCGCGGGCCCGCGTCGGCAGGTGCAGCGGCGGCAGGCCGCGGCGGACCAGCGTCAGACCCTTGGCCGAGCGCGTCACCAGCACCGCGTCGCCGCCGGTGGCGTCGAGCGCGGCGCGTCCGGCGCGGTCGGCGTTCTCGTCGTCCTCGGCGTCGATGCGGGTGGCGAGACGCACTTCGTGCTCGTTGGGAGTGAGCACCGTGACGCCGCGATAGGCGGCGAAATCATACCGCTTCGGGTCGGCGATGACGGTGGCACGGTGAGCCTCGGTCCGCGCCAGGACCGCGCCGAGCACGGCGTCGCACAGCACGCCCTTGGCATAGTCGGACAGGATGACGACGTCGGCGCGGTCGAGCGTTTCCTCCAGCCGCGCCAGCACGGCAGCGGCGGCGTTCTGGTCCAGCGGTTCGGTGGTTTCCTCATCGAGCCGCAGCAATTGGTGCGAACCGGCCATGAAACGCGTCTTGGCGGTGGTGGGGCGGCCGGCGGCGACGACCAGTCCGCTGGTAATGCCATCGGCCGCGGCAATCAGGCGCGCGACCTCGGTTCCGGCGGCATCGTCCCCGACGACGCCGATCAGCGTCGCCTGGCCGCCCAGCGTCGCGATGTTCAGCGCGACGTTGGCTGCCCCGCCCAGCGTGGCGCGGCTGTCGGTGGGCCGCAGCACCGGGATCGGCGCCTCGGGCGACAGGCGGTGCGCCTGGCCGGCAACGTAACGATCCAGGATCACGTCGCCCAGCACGATCACCCGCGCATCGGAGAACATGCGCACGCGGTCGGCGAGTTCCGTGTCGCTGGCTGCCCGGGCCGATCCGGCGGTCAGGCTGACATTCATCAGGCATTCCTATCCGGGTTTTGTGCCCCGATTACAGCATGGATGTCTTACCACAGCGTATATGCCGAACCGCAAGGGCGATGGGAGGTGCCAGCACCAGGGCTGACGGGTCGGGGGCCGAAATGGCTGACCCTTCGGCCCGGCCCCCACCGTCATGCCGACGCAGGTCGGCATCTACGCCTTTGCGGCATGCAGCAACCGTAAGTCGTGGATGCCGACCTGCGTCGGCATGACGGGACGGACACCGGAGCGTACGTCGCTCTTTTCGGCACCTTCGAAGCCCCGGCAGAAGGTCGTCTCGCCGTCGGGAATCCCGGTCTCTCCGGCCGGGCCGCCGGTCACCTCCGGCGCCTGCGCTGTATCGGTCGCCGAGCGACGCGCCCGACCTGCCAGGCCCGACCTGCCAGTTGAAGCCGCCTCCGGCCGCCGGTATCCTGCCGGCGTGGAAACCCGCGTCGCTGTGCTGGAGCAGATTGTCCGGACGACGGCCGCCAGGTTGGAACGGATCGAACGGCGGCAGGCTATTCTTGCCGCGGAACGGCGGGCCGATTTGCGCTGGTTGCCCGGAATTATGCTCCGGAGGGTGCGCAACCCCGATGGATATGCGGGGTGCGCCTCTCGGCGTGACGGCGCACGGGTTCCACTGGCTCTGACCACCACCCTACCTGGCTGACGCATGGACTGGGACGCCCCCGCCATCATCCTGGCCGCGCGCCCGTTCGGCGAGGGCGACATGATCGCCACCGTCATGACGGAGGAGCATGGCCTGCACCGCGGCCTCGCGCGTGGCGGCGGCGCGCGCGCCAACGCGGGGCTGTGGCAGCCGGGCAATCTGGCGCAGGTGCGCTGGATGGCGCGGCTGTCCGATCAGCTCGGCAGCTTCAGTGCCGAGATGATCCACGCCGGGGCGGCGCTGGCGATGGATGACGCGCTGGCGCTCGCCATGCTGTCCGCCGCCTGCGCGATGGCGGAGGGCGCGCTGCCGGAACGCGAGCCGCATGCGCGGACATTCCACGGCCTGGTGCACCTGATCGCCCATTTGCCGCGCGGTGCAGTCATGCTGTCGGAGTTGATCGAGTGGGAGGCGCTGCTGCTGGCCGAGCTCGGCTACGGTCTGGACCTGACCGTCTGCGCGGTCACCGGGGCCACCGCGGGCCTGGCGTTCGTCTCGCCGCGCACCGGCCGCGCGGTGACGGCGGAGGCGGCGGGCCTGTGGAAAGACCGCCTGCTGCGGCTGCCGGCGTTCCTGACCGGCGGCGACGCCGCGGCAGCCGCGGACTGGCGCGACGGCCTGGCGCTGACCGGGCACTTCCTGGCGCGCGACGCCTTCGGCCACCACCACCGCCCGCTGCCCCAGGCGCGCACGATGCTATACGACCGGGTCGCCGCACTGGCGGCCGAATCGGAGACCAAGGATGCCGGATGACCTGATCGGGCATATCGAGGACACGCATCTGAAGGATGCGCTGGCCGACCGCTACCTCGCGTATGCGCTGTCCACCATCATGTCGCGCTCGCTGCCGGATGTGCGTGACGGGCTGAAGCCGGTGCACCGGCGGCTGATCTACGCGATGCACCTGCTGCGGCTGGATCCCGGCGCCGGGTTCAAGAAATGCGCCCGCATCGTCGGCGACGTGATGGGCAAGTTCCATCCGCACGGCGACCTGGCGATCTACGACGCACTGGTGCGCCAGGCGCAGGAATTCGCCGCGCGGTTTCCGCTGGTGGAAGGGCAGGGGAATTTCGGCAACGTCGATGGCGATAACCCCGCGGCGATGCGCTACACCGAGGCGCGGCTGACGGAAGTCGCCCGTGCGCTGCTGACCGGCATCGACGACGACGCGGTGGATTTCCGGCCGACGTATGACGGCGAGGAAGCCGAACCCGTCGTGCTGCCCGGCGCGTTTCCCAATCTGCTGGCGAACGGCGCCGCCGGCATCGCGGTCGGCATGGCGACCTCGATCCCGCCGCACAACGCCGGCGAGCTCTGCGCCGCGGCGATGCATCTGATCCGTCATCCGAAAGCCACCACCGCGGATCTGCTGCGCCACATGCCGGGTCCCGATTTCCCCACCGGCGGCGTGCTGGTGGAGGACGCGGCATCGATCCAGACCGCCTATGAAACCGGCCGCGGCGGATTTCGGCTGCGCGCCAAATGGGAAGTCGAGAAAGGCAAGCACGGCACCTGGCAGATCGTCGTCACCGAAATTCCCTATCAGGTGCAGAAAGGGAAGCTGATCGAGAACATCGCGCTGCTCATGGAGGAAAAGAAGCTGCCGCTGCTGGGCGACGCGCGCGACGAAAGCAGCGATACGATCCGCGTGGTGCTGGAACCGCGCACCCGCGGCGTGGAGCCGGAAGTGCTGATGGAAACCGTGTTCCGCGCCACCGCGCTGGAGACGCGCTTCCCGCTGAACATGAACGTGCTCGATGCGACGCGCACGCCGCGCGTGATGTCGCTGGCCGAGGTGCTGCGTGCGTGGCTCGATCATCGCCACGAGGTGCTGGTCCGTCGCACCAACCACCGGCTGGCGGCGATCGACAAGCGGCTGGAGGTACTGAACGGCTACCTGCTGGTCTATCTCAACCTCGACGAGGTGATCCACATCATCCGCACCGAGGACGAGCCCAAGCCGCGGCTGATGGCGCGCTTCGAACTGACCGACAACCAGGCCGACGCGATCCTGAACATGCGGCTGCGCAGCCTGCGCCGGCTCGAAGAGATGGAGCTGAAGAAAGAACATGGCGCGCTGACCAAGGAGCGGCGGGAGCTGCAGAAGCTGCTGAAGGACGAAGGCCTGCGCTGGGACCGCATCGCCGAGGAGCTCGAGGCGACACGGACAAAGTTCGGCTCCGGCCCGCTGGGCAATCGGCGCACCGAACTCGGCGCCGCGCCGCCCGCCGTGGAAGTCGCCACCGAGGCGTTCGTCGAACGCGAGGCCATCACCGTCATCCTGTCCGACAAAGGCTGGGTGCGCGCGGTGAAAGGCGCCGTCGCCGATCCCGCTGATCTGCGCTTCAAGGAAGGCGACAAGCTGAAGCTGCTGGTGCCATGTTTCACCACGGATCGCGTGACCTTGTTCGGCACCAACGGCCGTACCTACACGCTGAAGGCCGCCGACCTGCCGCGCGGCCGCGGCGACGGCCAACCGATCCGCGTTCTCGTCGAACTGACCAACGAAGACGACGTCGTCGCGCTGTTCATTACGGTGGAGGCCGCACGCTATCTTGTCGTATCCAACACCGGCCGCGGCTTTGTTGTGCCGGCAGCGGAACTTGCGGCAGAGAAGCGCACCGGCAAGCAGGTCTTGAATTTGAAGCCAGGCGAGGAAGCCGCGCTGTGCGTTCTGGCCGACGGCGATCATGTCGCGATCGTCGGCACCAATCGCAAGCTTCTGGTGTTCCCGCTCGATCAGATACCGGAAATGGCGCGCGGCGCCGGCGTGATCCTGCAGCGCTACAAGGATGGCACGCTGGGAGACGCCAAGGTGTTTGCGGGTGCCGAGGGTCTGACGTGGAAGCTCGGCGACAGATTCCGCACCGAGACGAATCTGCGCGACTGGCTGGGCGAGCGCGGGCAGGCGGGCCGACTGCCGCCCAACGGCTTTCCCCGTTCCGGACGCTTCGGGTGACCGGCGCCGTCGAAATTCGCATCGAAAGCCTGATTGACGGCGCCAGGCGGGCGGCGGGCACGGTTGCGGTCATCGATGTGCTTCGCGCATTCACCACCGCCGCGGTCGCCTTCGAGAATGGCGCCACCCGCATCATCATGGTCGCGGATGTCGAGGAAGCCTTGCGACTCCGCGCCAGGGGTATCGGCCAGATCTGCATGGGCGAGGTCAAAGGCCGCGCACCGGAAGCATTCGACTTCGGCAATTCGCCGTTCGAGCTGTCCGGCGCCGACCTGCATGGCAAGACCATCATCCAGCGCACCAGCGCCGGCACTCAGGGCATCGTCGCCGCATCGGGTGCGGAACGTTGTTACGCTGCGGCGCTGGTCACGGCCGGCGCCACCGCGCGTGCCATGCTGGCAACGCGTCCGGCTTGCATGACATTGGTCGCCATGGGGCTGGACGGCGGCAGCAGGACCGACGAAGACGAACTATGCGCCCTGCATCTTCGTAATCTGCTGCAAGGCCGCCCGGGCGACGCCGAGGCAGTACGGCGCCTCGTCCGCGCGGGCGGCGAAGCGATGAAGTACCGTGACGCGTCCCGCCGTCACCTGCATCCGGAAGATTTGGATATCGCCGTCGATGTCGATCGCTACGATTTCGCCATCCGCGTCGATATCGAGGACGGTCGTCCGGCCGCCTGGCGCGAAAACCCCGCGTCATGACGAGGCAGCCTTGGCGATCACCATAACCCTCAACGGCGTCGGCGAAGCGTTCGACCCGGACGAGCCCAATTCCTCGGCGCTGGTCGAGGCGAGCGGCTTCACCCTGCTGATCGACTGCGGTCACTCCGCCGTCCGTGCGCTGTGGCAGCGCCGCATGGACCCCGATCAGATCGATGCGATCTACCTGACGCACCATCACGCCGACCATGTGCTCGGGTTGGTGCCGTTGCTGGACCGTTTCGGTTTCGCCGGACGCCGCCGCGCGCTTGCGATCCACACCACGCAATGGGGCATCGGCCACCTGCGCAAGTTGTTCGAAGTCGGCTTCGTGCGCGTCGATGAGAAAAGCCCGTTCCCGCTGGAGTTCCATGTTGCGACCGCCGGACAGGATATCGGCCCGTTTGCGGTGGACCTGGCACCCACCATCCATGCGGCGGCCACGCGCGCCATCATGCTCGGACTCGACGGACGGCAGTTTGCCTGGAGCGGTGACGGGCGGCCGACCGGAGAGGCACGCGCCATGTACCGCCGCGCCGATCTGCTGATGCACGAGTGCTACGCGGCCAGCCCGGAACGCAACACGCCGTATCACGCCGATCTGCCGATGGTCGCCACGATCGAGGGCGTGGAACGCATCGGACTCTACCACGTCGGCGTGGCGATGCGCGACGAGGTGCGGCGGAAGGTCGCCGGGGACAAGCGGCTGTTCTTTGCCGAGACCGGCATGATCCTTACGGTATGAATACCGCGCCGGATGATCGGCTCTGCGCCGGTTCCTGCGACCCTGTCATTGCGAGTTGGCCACCAGCAGGGAAGCCGACCCGCGCCTGGATGAAACGGCGTCGGCCGCTTGACGTAGGCTCCCCCCTCCCCTTGAGGGAGGGGTTGGGGGAGGGGTGCGTTCATCCACCGACCGCGGATGTACGCACCCCTCCCTCAACCCCTCCCTCAAGGGGAGGGGGGAACCTTGTTTCTCGTTAGCAGCGAAGCGACGCAGCGAACTCGTTCGTGACAAGCCGCGGCTTGTCACGAACGAGATTGCTTCGGCCAAGCGGCCTCGCAATGACAGAAAACGCTGCTATCCGATCGCCTCCAGCAGATCGTCCGGCCCCACCCGCACGTTCACCGCGTCGCCCGCCGCCGCCCGCATAACGAAGCAAATCAGCACTGGCCCCGCATCGAGATGCACCAGCCCGACCTTCAGCGGCAGCCGCGGACGGAACGCCGGCTCGTTGCTGTGGTGCAGCGTGGTGCACGCCAGTACTTGGCCCGGCAAGGAATCCGCGGTCTCCCACGCCGCCCGATCCGACAGGCACGCACCGCAAAACTCGCGCGGTGGATATTGCGCGGCGCCGCAATCCGCACAGCGCTGCAACTTGATCACGCGCGCCCCAGCACGGCAGCGGCGCTGCACAGACCGCGATCGTAATTGATCATGCCGAAGCCGCTGACCAACGCATGCCGGGCATTCGCCACCTGCCGTTCGGTCGCATCTCCCAGCAACTGCCGCATCGCTTCCACAAGGCCCAGGTAACCACCCGCGGCTCCCGCCTGGCCCATCGACAACTGCCCGCCGCCGGTGTTGTGCGGGAAGCTGCCATCCACCGTGAAATCATGCCGCCGCACGAACGCCGGTCCGGCGCCGGCATCGCAAAACCCCAGCCCCTCGAACTGCAGCATCGAGATCACCGGGTAGTCGTCATAGGTCTGGACAAGCTGCACGTCTTTCGGCCCGATCCCCGCCTGTGACCACAGCGCGTCGCGGTCCATCGCCCAGCCGCCACGCAGCGCCACCGGATCGTCGGGAAACGCATTGTGCCGCTCGATCGCGCCCAACACGCGCACGAACTTCAGGCCCAGCGTGCGTGCCCGCGTCTCCGTCATCACCAGGAATCCGTCCGCACCGGCACAGGGCATGACGCAATCGAACAAATGATGCGGCTCGGCGATCGGCCGCGCCGCGAGGTAATCCGCCAGCGTCAATTCGCCGCGCAGCAATGCCAGCGGATTGCGCCGCGCATTCGTTCGCTGCGCCACCGCCAGCTTGCCGAAATCCTCGCGTGTCGCACCGGTCGCGCGCATGTAGGCGTCCGCGATCAGGGCGAAGCTCGCGTTCGGCCCACCGGCGCCATAGGGGTACACCGCATCGCGCGAGAACGTGCTGAACCCGGCGAGCAGGTCGCGGAAGCTGCGATCGTTCGCCGTATCGCCGGCGATGCAGGCGACGACCTCGGCATCGCCGGCCTGCACGGCCCGCGCCGCGCGCCGCAGTGCAACGATCCCGCACGCGCCGCCCATCGGCAGCCATTCCAGCACACGCGGCGACAGTCCCACCTGCTGGGTGAACGCCACCGCCGTGTCGGGCAGCAGCGTGAAGCTGGAGACGCACAGGCCGTCGATCGCGTGCCTGGCAACGCCGCTCGCGTCGATCAGCCGCCGCAGCGCGCGCGCCAGGAACCACGCCGCGCCGTGCTCGGACCGGCGGACATAAGGCTCCGTCACCGGACAGCACAGCACGACGCCGTCATAGGTCCGGGCAGACTTTGTCACCTGGTCGCGGGAGGACATGCTTCCTGTGCCTTGCCGCATTGGCGATCCCGTGACCAGAGGGCCCCCGGCTCGCCGTTGCGACCTTGCAAGAGGGTCACTGTCCCGCCACATGCGGTATTCCCGAGGTGGCCTAGACTGCTAACGCAAACTCTGCTTTCCACACGGACCATGAACCGGCGCAGCATACTTCTCCTGTCCGCAGCCTTCCTCACCGGCGCCTTCTTTGCCGGTCCCGCTGCTCACGTTTTCGTGCCACGTCTCGCCGCGGCCTACGCCGACGTGCTGCCGCAATCCGACGACAGGGCCCGCGAGCTCGCGTTGTTCGGCGAGGTCATGGCGCGCGTCCAGGCCGACTACGTTCAGCCGGTCACCACCAAAGCGCTGATCGGCAACGCACTGAACGGCATGCTGTCCGGGCTCGATCCGCACAGCGGCTACCTCGATGCCAAGCAATGGCACGAGATGCAGGTGGAGACGCAAGGCCGGTTCGGCGGCCTCGGTATGACCGTCACGGGCGAGGACGGGCTGCTGAAAGTGGTCTCGCCGATCGACGGCACGCCCGCCTCGCGCGCCGGCATCAAGCCGGGCGACCTGATCACCGCGGTGGACGGCAAGACGATCGAGGGCCTGACCCTGACCGAGGCGGTGGACCGCCTGCGCGGCCCGCCCGACACCCAGGTGCACATCACGATCAAGCGCCAGGGCGATGCGAAACCGATCGAACTTACGCTGACGCGCGAAATCATCCACATGCAGGTGGTGAAAAGCCAACGGTATGGCAACATCGGCTACGTCCGGCTGGCCGAGTTCAATGACGAAACCGATCGCGGCCTGCGCGATGCCATCGCCGTGTTCCGCAAGCAGGATGGCAGCAAGCTCGACGGCCTGATCCTGGACCTGCGCAACAATCCCGGCGGGCTGCTCGATCAGGCGGTGGCGGTCTCGGACGATTTCCTCACGTCCGGCAAGATCGTTTCCACCAAGGGACGCCAGCCCGACGATACGCAGGTCTGGCGCGCGCATGGCGGCGATATGCTGCATGGGCTGCCGATCGTCGTGATGATCAACGACGGCTCTGCGTCGGCCAGCGAGATCGTATCCGGCGCGCTGCAGGACCATAACCGCGCGGTGCTGCTGGGCACTCGCAGTTTCGGCAAGGGCTCGGTGCAAACCTTGTTCCCCTTGCGCAACGGTGGCGCCATCCGGCTGACCACCGCGCGGTATTACACGCCGGACGGGCGCTCGATTCAGGGCAAGGGGATCGAGCCGGATGTGGTGGTGCACGAGAGCGACAATCCGCAGCCGGAATTCGGCCCGGCGCATGAGTGGGATCTGAACAACACGATCAGCAATTCCGGCGGAGTCACCAACGTGTCGCCGCGGCGCTCCGATCTGCCGATCGCGGCCGGAATTCCCGAGAAGCCGCCGAAGGACTGGCCGAAATTGGACCCGGACAAGCCCGACACGGATTTCCAGTTGCATGAGGCGTTGATCCTGGCGCGGCGCATGGTCGCGGACGGCAATCTCGGGCAGCCAGTGCAGCGCGTCTCGCGCTAATCGCTGGTCCGATCATGGCCGTGCCTGACCCGGCCATCTACGCACGGAAGGCCGAAGCGTAAATCGTCATGCCGGGGGGCGGTTTCGCGCCGTTAAGCGGCTGTTGCCCGCCCCGGATCTCCATGGAATACTGACCGGTAAGAAAGCCCACCATCGAGAACGGGCTCTCGCGCTGCCGTGTTTCACCGGACAGGAGGAGACAAGCCATGGGTCGCGCCTACAACGTTATCGACGCTGACGGCCATATTCTGGAACCGCTGAATCTCTGGATCGATTACATCGATCCGAAATACCGCGACGCCGCGCCGAAGCTGATCCGCGACGCCGACGGCAAGCAGCGGCTGCTGGTCGGGGATCAGGTGCTGGGCAGCAAGAAGGGCCTGGGCGCGCTGGGCGGCGTCGGTGCTCGCGACGGCACCGTGGTCGATGATGCGATGGAATACGAGCAAGGCAGGAAGGGCGGCTTCGATCCGCATGCCCGGATTCCGGACATGGATCTGGATGGGATCGACGCGGCGTTCCTGTATCCCTCGATCGGCTTGTTCGCCGGTGCGGTGACCGATCCGCCGACCGCGGCGGCGATGGCGCGCGCGTACAACCGCTGGCTCGCGGATTACTGCAAGCCGTATCCGGACCGTTTGTTCGGCGTCGCGATGATCCCGATGCAGTCGGTCGATCTGGCGATCGAGGAGATGCGTTATGCGCGTCAGGAGCTTGGGTTCCGCGGTGCATTCCTGCGGCCCAATCCCTACAACGGCAAGATGATCCATCATCCGGATTACGAACCGTTCTGGACCGCGGCCGAGGAACTCGACATGTCGATCGGGTTCCATGAAGGCGGCAACAGCGGGATGGTGCAGGTCGGCATGGACCGTTTCGAGACGCGCGGTGCGCGGCACATCATCACCCACACGATGGAGATGATGCTGGCCTGCATGGCGGTGATCTGGGGCGGCGTGTGCGAACGGCATCCCAAGGTCCGCATCGCATTCCTTGAGTCGGGCGGCGGCTGGATCGCGCCGTGGCTGGACCGCATGGACCGGCATTTCGACGATGTCGGGTTCAATGATTCGGGGCTGACGACACGGCCTTCCGAATTGTTCCGGCGCAACTGCTGGATCGCGTTCGAGCCGGTGGAAGGGTGCCTCGGCGCGCTGGTGGATTATGTCGGTCCGGACAAGATCCTGTGGGCGACGGATTATCCGCATCCGGACGGCTTCTTCCCCGGCGCTCCGGCGAAGGTGCGGGCGCTGCTCGGCAACGCACCGGCGGCGACGCAGGCGGCGGTGATGGCCGGCGGGGCGAAGGGGTTCTACGGGCTGCATTGAGGGGTTGGTTGCCAGGAGGCCGGGGGCGGCGTGGCTTGCCGTCCCCGGCGGAGGTCGTGCGCGCGGATGCTGGAAGGGAAGTGGCGCCGCAATTCGCACCGGAGTTGCGCTGGTTCCCATCCAACCTAAGGGCCCGCGGGGAAATAACCGCGCCAGTTTGGCGCGGCAGCCACGCCTACACCGTCATGCCGACGAAGGTCGGCATCCACGACTTCCTTGCTGCTTGCTGCAAAGTCGTGGATGCCGAGATC
>DASXFW010000313.1:0-4926 GCA_036489395.1 Acetobacteraceae bacterium
GGGTGGGGGTTCGGGGGTGGGGTCGAAACGTAAGCATCGACCCCTCCCCCTAACCCCCTCCCTCAAGGGGAGGGGGAACCTACGTCAAGCCGCCGATGCCGTAGGCCCGCGCGAACAACTGGATCGGATGAGTCAGCAATGTGGGGCGTGGCGCGTCCGGTCCAAGCGCTTCGATGCCCTGCGCGATATGCAGACCGGCCAGTGGACACTCCGACGTGACGAACGCCTTTGCCGCTTCGCGTGCCTGGCGGAACACCGGGCGGCCGACCTTCATGCCGGTTTCGAAATGCTCTTTCTTGAAGCCCCAGGATCCGCCGTGACCGGAACACCGCTCGATCACCGCGACATCGGCGTCCGGCAACAGGCGCAGCATCTCCGCCGCCTTCTGCCCCATGTTCTGTGCGCGCGCGTGACAGGCCATGTGCAGCGAGACGCCGCCGGGCACCGCTTGCAGCCCCGGCGCCAGGCCTTCCTTGCGCGCGATATCCACCACGTATTCGCTGATGTCGTAGGTCGTCTTCGACAGCGCAGCCACTTCGGCATCACCGGGCAGGATCAGCGGCCATTCGAATTTCAGCATCAGCGCGCACGACGGAACCAAGGCGATGATGTCGTAGCCCTTGCCGATCCATTCCTGCATGGCTCCGGCGACGATCTTCGCGTTGTTTGCGACCTCGGCGACGCGGCCTTGCTCCAGCAGCGGCATGCCGCAGCAATGCGGATAGACGATCTCCGTCTCCACGCCGTTGCGCGCCAGCACCGCGCGCGTGGCGACGCCGACATCGGGACCGTTGTAATTGCCGAAACATGTCGCGTACAGCACCGCCTTGCGGCCGAACGCCGGCGCGTCGCGGTTCACCGTCGGTGCGTCCTTCGCCTGCGCGGTCAGCGGCTTCGACGCGTATTTTGGCAGCGCTGCGTTGCGATCCAGCCCGGCCGTCTGCTCCAGCAATCCGCGCATCGTGCCGTTGTGGCGATCGGTCGCCCAGTTCGCGATGCCGGACACCTTGGTCGCCAGCTTGCCGTTGCGATCGGTCGCCGCCAGTTGCTTGTCGGCGAATGCGACCTTGCCCTGCTTTGCCTCCATCGCGCGGTAGCGCAGCATCAGATGCGGGAAATCGATGTTGAATTCATGCGGCGGCACGTACGGGCACTTCGTCATGAAGCACATGTCGCACAGCGTGCATGCGTCGATCGCCGGCTTGAAATCCGCACTGTCCACTGAATCCAGTTCGCCGGTCTTCGACGCATCGATCAGATCGAACAAGCGCGGGAACGAATCGCAAAGATTGAAACAGCGGCGGCAGGTGTGGCATACATCGAAAACACGCCGGAGTTCGGCGTCGATCGCCGCAGGGTCGTAGAAAGAATCGTCCTGCCAGGCAATCGGATGGCGCGTCGGCGCCTCCAGGCTGCCTTCTCTCATTTTCGTATCCTCAAAAGATCGTCGCGCCGGCCGGCACCTTTCGCGGATGCCGGCCGATCGCGTGCAGTCTGTAACGGGCGCTACTGGATCTCGTTCAGCGCGCGCGTGAAGCGGCCGGCGTGCGAGCGCTCGGCTTTCGCCAGGGTCTCGAACCAGTCGGCGATTTCCTCGAAGCCTTCCTCGCGCGCGGTGCGTGCCATGCCCGGGTACATATCGGTGTACTCGTGCGTTTCACCGGCAACCGCGGCGGCGAGGTTTTTGTCGGTCGCGCCGATCGGCAGCCCGGTCGCCGGATCGCCGACGGCTTCCAGGAATTCCAGGTGGCCGTGCGCGTGACCGGTCTCGCCTTCCGCGGTGGAACGGAACACGGCCGCAACGTCGTTGAAGCCTTCCACGTCCGCCTTCTGGGCGAAATACAAATAGCGCCGGTTCGCCTGGGACTCGCCCGCGAAGGCCGCCTTCAGATTGTCTTCCGTCTTGCTTCCCTTAAGCGCCGCCATGGCTTTCTCCCTTATGTCTCGCGTGGATCACGGCGGGCGAGGCGCGCGCTGCGCACCTCGCCAGCAACCGAAGGGACGTTACTCCATTTGCCGGGATGGCAAAAGCTGGCGGGCCGATGGATTTTTTCGATGGTGGTGATCGAAGCTGCGCGTCATTCATGCCAGCCGCAGCGGAACAGCGTGTGGAGCATGTGCGGCGGTGGCGGCGCACTGGCGGAGAGCGGCGGCTGCAATGAAAGTTCGATGGCACGCGACAGCAGATGCAGCGTGCCTTCGCGTTCGCCGCCGCCATAGACCGGATCGCCAAGCACCGGGCAGCCAAGCATGGCACAATGCACGCGCACCTGGTGCGTGCGGCCGGTGTGCGGGTGCAGTTCCAGCCAGGCGATATCGCCGGCCTGGCCGCGCAGTTCCCAGTCGGTGACAGCATGCTGGCCGTCTGGATCGTGCACCATGTGCCAGCCCGAGGGGGTGTTGTGGCGGCCGAGCGGGGCCTCGATCCTTCCCTGGATGCTGGGAGGCCGGCCGCGCACGACGGCCCAGTAGGTCTTGCGCGCGCGGCCGGCGGCGAATTCCGCCTGCGCGGCGAGTAACGCGGCGTGCCGCAGCGCGATGACCAGGCAGCCGGAGGTGTCGGCGTCCAGCCGGTGCGCCAGCCACGGGCCGTCGGGACGGCGCGACAGCCGCGGGAACCAGTCCTCGACGCTGGGTCCGCCGCGCGGGCCGGGATGCACCGGCAGGCCGGGCGGCTTGTTCAGCACGACGAAGCGGTTGTTGCGCAACAGGATCGGCGGGTCGGGGGTCACGCGTACGCCAGGTAGATCGTGTGCAGCGGATCGTCCGGGCCGCCGCGCGCGGGTATGTCGGTGCGTGTCCAGTTGAAGCCGGCGGTGGCGAGGCGGTGCTCGAAGTCGGGCGACGGGTCCGCCGACCAGACGGCAAGAACGCCGGGGGCGGCGGGAGCGGGTGTGGCCCCCGTCATTGCGAGGCCGCTTGGCCGAAGCAATCCCCCGGGGAGATTGCTTCGGCCAAGCGGCCTCGCAATGACAGTACGGGCGCGAGCGGCGCTACCCTGCAGCGCGCGTCGGAGCAGTTGCAATCCCTCGCTGCTGTAGAGCAGGGCATTTCCTCGCACCATCACCGCGTCGGGGCCGTTATCGACGTCCAGCATGATCGCGTCGAAACCTTCGCCGTGCAGCAGATCGGCGACGTCGGCGCACGCCGCGACCACGCGCGGGTCATCCAGCGGATCTCCGGCGAGCGGCCCCAGCACACCGCGGTTCCATGCGATGATCTCCGGCAGCAGCTCCGCGACAACCACCTCCGCCGCCGCGGGCAAACGATCGAGCGCAGCGCGCAGCGTGTAGCCCATGCCGAGGCCGCCGATCAGCACGCGCGGTACGACCGCGTCCAGCCGCTCGCACACCATCGCCGCCATGCGCTGTTCCGAGAAATGCGCGCGGCTCGACATCAGATCCCAGCCGTTGCAACGGATTTCGAAAATGCCCGCGCGCTCACGCAACACCAGTTCGTCACCGGTTGCCGACACCGCACGCGCGATTTCGCTCCACCCTTGTATCATCACACCCCGGCGCGCTTCACGCCGACCGCACAATGCATCGGATGCGCCATCATCAGCACGCCGACACGCCGCGCCGCTTCTGTCAGCGCGTGCCAGGTTGCCGTCTCCTCTGGCGTCAGCAGCGACAGCACGTGGTCCTGCCGGTAATGCCAGATCGGGCCGTCCGGCCGGTCGAGCGTCACCAGCGACGGAAAACACACGAGATTGTCGAAGCCGGCCGCGCGCATGCGGCGATACAGGCTGGCGTCGGCCACGCCGCGCGCGCTGACCGATTGCGGCGGCGTTTCGGCGCGGGCCCGCAGCGCGTCCGGCAACGGCAGGTTCCACCATTGCGGCAGATCGATCGCGCGCACGATCACGCCGGCGCGTCCGCCGGGACGCAGCACGCGCCACAGTTCGCGCAGGGCACGGTCGGCGTCGCATTCCTCGAACACGGTGACGGTGAAGGCGCAATCGAACGAGGCATCGGGGAACGGCAGTGCCTCCGCATTGCCGGGGCGGAATTCGATCGCGTCGGACAGGCCCGCGGCCTGCGTCAAGGCCGACGCTTCCCGTTGCAGGAACGGGTTGACGTCGGTGGCGACGATGGGATTGCCCGGGAAGCGCCGCGCCGCCAACCGATCCAGCGCGCCGGAACCGCAGCCGACATCGAGGATGCGTTCGCCCGGCCGCGGCGCCATCGCGTCGAGCAACGCGCTGACCATGGCGCGATAGCTGGGTGCGCGCGCACGGTCCTCCAGTGCCGCGATGCCGCCGAGATGCGGGCCGCCGAGCGTGATAACCGTGAAGTGCTGCGTCAGCGCCAGGATCGCCGGGTGCCATTGCGAGGGGGCGAGGAAGAACGGCAGCAGAACCAATGCCGGGCCGTTACCTTCCCGACGCCAGGTGACGCCGGCGATGGTGCCTTCGGCCGCGGTGACGCCCGGCGTGTCGGCGGCGTGGCTGCGCAGGAAGTCGATCATGCGGGATGCGATTTCCTCGCCACGATCCGCAATCACGTCGGCCCATCCGGGCGCTTCATAGCCGTTCAGCACGTGGCGTTGGGCGGTGGGCAAGCGCTGTGCGGCACGGGCGGTCACATTCGCGGTCATGCCGGTTTCGCCGGCGATCATCAGAAGCCGTGCAGCGACGGACGCGAACGGCGCCGGATCGAGTCGCGACGGCACGCACAGAACCACGCCTGCGACACGGTGCGTGGCTGCGAAGCCGGCGAGATCGCCGGGCATCTGCGTCGCGACGTGCGCGCGCTGCTGTCCGAGGTGGTCCCACAGTGCCGTCAATCGTTCCGGCAGAGACGGTTCGGTTTGGTCCGGCATGTCGGTTCGGAGCCTCCCTTCGACTGCCCATTGGCCACTGTCATTGCGCTTCTGGCGAGAAACTGAGGCTTTGTGTCCCCTGTCATTGCGAGGCCGCTTGGC
>DASXFW010000240.1:0-8715 GCA_036489395.1 Acetobacteraceae bacterium
GCGGCTGGCCTTCCAGGAGCTCTACGGCCAGCCCTCGGCGGAAGCCGGTGCGGGGTTTTTGAAGAAGTGGTACTTCTGGGCCAGCCACAGCCGGCTGGTGCCGATGATCGATGCCGCGCGCACCGTCAAGCATCATTGGGACGGCATTCTGCGCTGGTTCGACAGCAAGATCGCCAACGGACTGATCGAGGGCATCAACAGTCTGGTGCAGGCCGCCAAGGCAAAGGCTCGCGGTTATCGATCAAGCCGAAACCTGATCGCCATCGTCTATCTGCTCGCCGGCAAACTCGATCTGAGGCTGCCAGCCTGAGGACGTTACTGCCCACTCCAAACAGCGAAGAACCATTTGATGCGTTGAAGATTCTTGACAGGAATTGATCGAATGATTGGATATACAGCGTACCTTTGTATTTACCCGCTACGGTTTCCTGGTCAGATGTAGGTTCGCGCAATCTTATCAGTATGCCTTGAGCCGCAAACCCCTGTCGTCGAAGCTTTCGGACTAACGCGTCTGTTTTCTCAGCATCGTATTCGGTTTTGTCCTTCTTCCTGGATGTTGATGCCTCGAGGACGAAACACATGTCAGGTGTTTGGACGATCGCGTCCCGCTCACGCCCGTCAACCATCGGAGAACGGTCGACTTTACCGCTCGGCCAGACCAGCTTTGCCAGCCGGCGGACCTCAACCTCGAAGTGCGCATCGTCGGAGAAGGGTGAATTTGGATCGGGCGTCATAGCCTCACCATAGCCGCCATCTGGAATAACATCTACCTGAAAAATCTGTGCCTTCAACCAACGATCCAATTTTTTGGCGGGCCATTCTGCCTCCGAAACCCTGGGCGAGCCTCGGCATGGGACGTAGAGCCGCCCAGAAGAAGATGCGACGGGGCTTGCTGTCTATCAACCCGGGACTATGCGGTCACGAGTTCTCCTCAGTTGCACACATACGAGCGCTGTAGTGATAAACCGCCCGCCAAACCTGGACGCCCGCCCCATGGACACCCCCTCCCCCGTCCCCGACTCCCGCGGCCTGAACCTCTACGGCGCCGACCCCACCCTCGCGCGCCTCATCCACCTCTATCTGCCGCAAGACCTCGCCACCCACCTCCACCCCCACCTGGACCGCCTCGGCGCCCTCGCCGGCGGCCGCCTCGACACCCTCGCCGCCACAGCCGACCGCAACCCCCCAATCCTGCATCACCGCACCCGCGCCGGCGCCGACACCCAGTCCATCGAGAAGCACCCCGCCTTCGTCGAAATGGAGCGCCTCGCGTTCGGCGACTACGGCATCGCCGCGCTGTCCCACCGCCCCGGCGTGCTAGGCTGGCCGGACAAGCTGCCGCCGATCGCCAAGTACCTGCTCGTCTTCCTGTTCACCCAGGCCGAGTTCGGCCTGATGTGCCCGGTCAGCATGACCGACAGCCTGACCCGCTCGCTGACCAAATACGGCGACCCCGAGCTGGTCGCCCGCTACGTGCCCGCCCTGACCAGCCAGGACCTCGACACGCTCGCCCAGGGCGCGATGTTCATGACCGAGCAAGGCGCCGGCTCCGACGTTGGTGCCACCGCCGTGCGCGCCGATCCGCACCCGGACGGCACCTGGCGGCTCACCGGCGACAAGTGGTTTTGCTCCAACCCCGATGCGGCGCTGGCGATGGTGCTGGCCCGCCCAGCCGGAGCGCCCGCCGGCACACGCGGTCTCGGCTTGTTCCTGCTGCCCCGCACCCTGCCCGACGGCAGCGCCAACGCGTTCCGCATCGTCCGGCTGAAGGACAAGCTCGGCACCCGCTCCATGGCGTCCGGCGAGATCCAACTCCAGGGCGCAACCGCCTACCCGGTTGGCGACCTGACCGCCGGGTTTCGCCAGATGGCGGACATGATCAACAACTCCCGCCTCTCCAACGGCGTGCGTGCCGCCGGCCTGATGCGCCGCGCGGTCACGGAAGCGCTGTATGTCGCCCACCGCCGCACCGCCTTCGGCCGCAAACTGGTCGAGCTCCCCCTGATGCGCCGCCAGCTCGGCAAGCTGCTGGTCCGCGCCGAACAAGCCCGCACCATGATGTTCCAGACCGCAGAGGCACTCCGCCGCGCCGACGCCGGCGAGAACGACGCCTATCCCCTGCTCCGCATCCTCACGCCGCTGATCAAGTTCCGCGCCTGCCGCGACGCCCGCGTGGTGACCGGCGACGCGATGGAGGTGCGCGGCGGCGTCGGCTACATTGAGGAATGGCCCGACGCGCGGCTGCTGCGCGATGCGCATCTCGGCTCGATCTGGGAGGGCACCAGCAACATCGTCGCACTGGACGTGCTGCGCGCGGGCCGCCGCGAGGGTTCGCTCGACGCGCTGAACCGCCACCTGCATGGCCTGCTGGAGGACGCGCCGGGCCTGCCTGAAGCCCCCGGCTTGCTCGCGCGCGCCACCGCCCTGGCCGCCGAGGCCGACGCAACGCCCGCGCTGGCGAGACAGGCAGCGTCCGCGCTGTACCACCTGACCACCGCCATCGCGATGGCCTGGGAAGCCGCGCGGATCGACGATCCGTCGCGCCTGGCCCTGGCCCGCATGGTTCTGCGTCACCGCGTCCTCCCGCGTGACCCGCTGAACCCCGCCGATCCGGACGCGGACGAACTGGGCGCGCTGCTGTCTGATCCCGCGGCTTGATGAAGATGCAGGTGCCGGTCGAGAACAGAAAAATCCCCCCTCCCCTTGAGGGAGGGGGTCAGGCGGATGGGTGCGTACGTTCAGAGACCGCGGTTGTACGCACCCCTCCCCCCAACCCCCTCCCGCAAGGGGAGGGGGAGGCTTCCCACACGTTTCCCGCCGCTTCCCTCGCCGCCATTGCCGCCGCTGCGCGCGCCTGCCGCGTCTGCGAGGCGCATCTGCCGCTCGGCCCCCGCCCGACCTTCCGCGTGTCCACCACCGCGCGCCTGCTGATCGTCGGCCAGGCGCCCGGCACCAAGGTGCATGAGACCGGCATCCCCTGGAACGATCCCTCCGGTGACCGTCTGCGCCGCTGGCTGCAGATGGAGCGGAACATGTTCTACGACGAATCGCGCATCGCGATCGTACCGATGGGCCTGTGCTACCCGGGCCGCCTGCCGAACGGCGGCGACGCCCCGCCGCGCCCGGAATGCGCGCCGCTGTGGCGCGAGCCGCTGGTCGCGGCGATGCCGCAGATCCGGCTGACCCTGCTGGTCGGCATCTACGCGCTGACCCACACGCTCGGCCGCGGCCCGATGACCGACCACGTGCGTGCGTTCCGCGACCACATGCCACGCTATATCCCGCTGCCGCATCCGTCCTGGCGCACCACCGCCTGGGAACGCAAGAACCCCTGGTTCGAAGCCGAGGTCCTGCCGGCGCTGCGCCGATCCGTGCAAGACGCACTGCGCTGAGCCGGCCTCGGTGGTCGGCCATTGAGGAAGGTCGGCGCGCTTATGCCAGGGGCCGCAAGTTTTGACGTACGGCGGCACGGCACGCCCCCTTGTGTCATGACCGGGCTTGGCTCGGTCACCCATGTCTTTTGCCGCATGCCGCGTGACAAGCCGTGGGTGGCCGGGCCAAGCCCGGCCATGACACAGTAGAGTCAGGATTTTCGGCCCCTGGTATAATACCAGATGGAGGAAAGGCTGACTCTCCGGCTGTGTCCTCCCCGTCGTGCCCAAGAAGATTGGCATCCACTCTATGCAGCACGCGGCGAAGCAAAGGCGTGGATGCCGACCGGAGCCTGCCACCGGACGCTTGATCCGGTGGTCGGCATGCCGGTATGGGCGTCGGCGCGTACGTAAGTGTTTCGGCAGTGTTTCGGCCGCCTGGTAAGACACTCGGGGGGCGCCCTGAACCGTGTCATTGCGCCGCCGCGTGTCCTTGCGGCCGTCGGGAGAGCCGCTGGCTCAGCTTGCACTGCTTGGGCTGCGGGGCGGTCCGTTGCGCCTCGACAACGCATCCAATCGGCGGCGCACTTCGCTCATCGCGCGCTCGAATGTCGCATCCGCATCGAGCGACGTGGTGTCGATCACCACAGCATCCGCGGCGCGCCGCATGTTCGGCGCATCGCGCGTGTCGCGGGCGAGCACATCCGCCTCGACGGTCGCCGGATCGGCGGCAATGCCGCGCGCCTGCAGCTCGAGCCAGCGGCGATGCGCCCGCTCGGCCAGGCTCGCAGTGACGTACAGCTTCACCGGGGCGTCGGGGAAGATGACGGTGCCAATGTCGCGGCCATCGAGCACCGCGCCCGTCGCCGCGCCGAAGCTGCGCTGGAAGTCCAGCAGCGCTGCGCGCACAGCGGGAATTGCGGCGACCGCGGCTGCAGCGGCGTCGGCTTCCGGGCCGCGCAGGTCGGCGCGCCCGAGGTCCTCACTGCGCAACGCGCGCGCCGCCACCTCCGCCGCGGTCGGATCGGCCGGATCGCCAGACCCTGACAGCACCCGGCGCCCGACCGCGCGGTACAGCAGCCCGGTGTCCAGGTACGGCAGCCCAAGCGTCGCGGCGATGCGCTTTGCCAGCGTGCCCTTGCCGGCGGCGGCAGGGCCATCGATGGCGATGACCGGCCAGATCGTCACGCGGGTGCCAGCGCACCGCCCGCGCGGTTCATCAGTTCGACGAAGCCGGGAAAGCTGGTGTCGATGAACGCCGAATCATCGACCGTCACCGGCGTGCGCGTGGCGACGCCCAGCACCAGCGCCGCCATGGCGATGCGATGGTCCATGTGGGTCGTCACCATGCCGCCGCCCTCCGGCGGACGCACGCTGCCGTGCACGATCAGGTCGTGGCCCTCGACCTCGACGTTCACGCCATTCGCCGCCAGCAAAGCCGCGGTGGCGGCGACGCGATCGCTCTCCTTCACCCGCAGCTCCTTCAGGCCGCGCATGCGCGTGGTGCCGTCGGCGAACGCGGCGATCACCGCCAGGACGGGGTATTCGTCGATCATGCTTGGCGCGCGTTCCCACGGCACATCGACCGCGCGCAGCGGTCCGTGGGTGACGACCAGGTCGCCGACCGGTTCGCCGCCTTCTACGCGGCGGTTCTCCACGACGATGTTGGCGCCCATCTCGTCCAGCGTCGCGAACAAGCCGCAGCGCAACGGGTTCAGCCCGACGCCCGGAATGGTCAGCCGCGAGCCAGGCACCAGCAGCGCGCCGGCCGCCAGGAACGCGGCTGAGGACGGATCGCCGGGCACCACCACGTCGGCCGCGCGCAGCTCGGGCTGGCCCTGCAGCTCGATGATACGGGTGCGGCCGGATGCCTCGACGCGCACGGCGGCGCCGAAATGGCGCAGCATGTTCTCCGTGTGGTCGCGCGTCGCTTCCGGTTCCTCGATGCGGGTGATGCCGGGCGCGTTCAGGCCCGCCAGCAGGCAGGCCGACTTCACCTGCGCCGAGGGCACCGGCACCCGATAGGCCAGCGGCCGAGCGTCGCGGGCGCCCTGCACCGCCAGCGGCAGGCGGCCGCCCTCGCGGGTGACGAAGCGGGCGCCGCACGCGGTCAGCGGCTCGGTGACGCGGCGCATCGGACGGCGGCGCAGGCTGGCGTCGCCGGTCATCACCGCAAACAGCGGATGGCTGGCGAGGATGCCGCAGAGCAGCCGCGCGGCGGTGCCGGAATTGCCCATGTCCAGGATGTCGTCGGGTTCCACCAGGCCGCCGACGCCGCGGCCGGCGACGCGCCAGGTGCCGCCACCTGTGGCGTCATCGGCATCCGGGTCGTGCTCCACCTCGGCACCCAAAGCGCGCATTGCGGCGGCGGTGCGCAGCACGTCCTCGCCGGTGAGCAAGCCGGTGATGCGGGTCTCGCCGACCGCCAGCGCGCCGAACATCAGCGCGCGGTGGCTGATCGACTTATCGCCCGGCACAGCGATGCGGCCGGTCAGCGGCGCGGCGGCGGGGGAGGAACGGAGCGGGCGAACGGCATCCATCTGGGCAAGGCATTCCGTGGGAATGGCTGGCGATTAGCACGCAGGACGGGGGATTGGACAGTCGGCGGAGGCCAAACCGCCGCGCAGTGCAGAGGGACCCGGGCGGGTGTGCGGGCGAAGCCGCTGACTTTCCCGCGGTCACGCCATCACACCTTCCATACCAGCCGGCGATAGCGCTGCCGCAGCTTGCCAAGGATGAAGCCGGCGCGGGTGTGCGTGGTTGGTCCGCTCCATGCGTGGGTCAGCATGTCCGCGGGGCCGTAGCCGGCAATGATCGGCACCGTCAGCCTGCAGTTGATGGTGATGGAGCGGAGCTTGGCTGCATCGCTCGCCCGCCTGACGTAGAAATGGTTGCACACGACCGAGCGCGCGAGTCGGTAGCCGAAGCGTTCAACGTATGCATCCAGTGCCTCCCGCGCCGGATCGGTTAGCGCCTCCACGACCAGCACGCGAGGCTGATTGCGTTGCAGGTCGAGGCCTTGCAGCACGTCGATTTCGGTGCCTTCGACATCGATCGACACGAAGTCGATCGGCGGATCGTCCGGCCGCAGCAGGTCCGCGGCGCGCATCGCGGGAACCGTGACGCTGTAGAAGCCCGGATCGCCGCCGGTGCGCACTTCGTAGGAGCGGATCGCATGCGAGTCGTCGGTGCGAATGCCGGCGAACAAACCGCTGTGATCCACCTTGAGCGTGACGGTTTCCTCCGCCTCGCCGACACAGGCGGCGTTGACCACCCGCGACCGGACCTGCTGGCACTGCGCGAACACATCGGGGATTGGTTCGACGCAGATGCCGGTCCAGCCGTGCTCTTCGAACGATTTGCTGTTGCTCAGCGAGACGCCGTCATGTGCGCCGACATCGAGAAAGAAGCCGGTCTTCCTGAAGTCGAAGAAGTGCCACAGCAGGTAGTCCTCGCCGTGCTGGCCGTAAAACCGATACGGCACGCGGCGTTCTTCCACCTCCCGCCCCGACCTTACCGCACCACCGCAATGTGCTCGCGCCGCAACTGCACGGTCAGCTCGTCCAGCGCCTTGCCGACCCGGTCGAGCATTTCGTCGATTTCGGCCTCGGTGATGATCAGTGGCGGACTGAAGCACAGCGTGTCGTTCACGACGGTGCGGCCGATCACCCCATGTTCCTCGCCCAGCTTGACCATGCGCCCGCCGATTCGCGCCTTCGGATCGAAGTTCTTGTGCGCGGCCTTGTCCTCCACCAGCTCCACCGCGGCGATCAGCCCGACGCCGCGCACTTCGCCGACCAGCGGATGGTCGGCGAAGCGGCGCTGCAACTCGTTCTGCATGTGCGCTCCGACGGTGCGGACATGCGTGCCGATGTCCATCTCGTCGTAGATCTTCAGCGTCTCGATCGCGACCGCCGCCGGCACCGGATGGCCGGAATAGGTGAAGCCGTGGCCGAAGGTGCCGATCTCGTGGCTTTCCTTGCACAGCGCCTGGAAGACGCGGTCGTTCACCATGACCGCGCTGATCGGCAGATAGGACGACGACAGCGCCTTGGCGCAGGCCAGGATGTCCGGCTGGATGTCCAGCGTCTGGCAGCCCCAATAGTTGCCGGTGCGCCAGAAGCCGCAGATCACCTCGTCGGCGACCAGCAGCACGTCGTGCTTCTTCAGCACCGCCTGGATCTTCGGGAAATAGCCGCGCGGCGGCACGATGACGCCGCCGGCGCCCATGACCGGCTCCGCCCACATCGCGGCGACGGTGTCGGGACCTTCCGCCTGGATCAGCGCGTCGAGTTCGCCGGCGCAGCGGGTGGCGAAATCGTCCTCGGACTCGCCGGGGTTGGCGCCGTGGTAGAAGTGCGGCGTGCTCGTGTGCAGGAAGCCGGGCAGCGGCAGGTCGAACGCGCGGTGGTTCACCGCCAGGCCGGTCAGTGACCCGGAGGCGATGGTGATGCCGTGGTAGCCCTTCACCCGTCCGATGATCTTCTTCTTCTGCGGCCGGCCCAGTGCATTGTTCATGTACCAGACCATCTTGATGGCCGAATCGTTCGCTTCCGAGCCGGAATTGGCGAAGAACACCTTGCTCATCGGCACCGGCGAGCGCGCCAGCAGCATCTCCGCCAGGTCGATCATCGGCTCGTGCGACTTGGCGGTGAACCCGTGGTAGAATGGCAGCTTGCGCATCTGGTCCACGGCTGCCTGCACCAAGCGCTCGTTGTCGAAACCGAGCGAGGCGCACCACAAGCCGGCAACGCTTTCGATGTACTCCTTGCCGGCATCGTCCCACACCCGCACGCCCTTGCCGCGGGAGATCACGACGGGGCCGATTTCCTGGTGCGCCTGGAGGTCGGTGTAGGGATGCAGCACGGTGGCGATGTCGCGGGCGGCGGCGGAATTGGCGCCGAAGGGCGGCGGGGCCATGGGGCGTGTCTCCTGGCAGGGCGTGAGGGTGCGCTTGTAGAGCAAACTCCGAGTGCCGGGAAATGTCGGACATTCGAGGCGATTCCCCGGTCGTCGATTGCTGGGCCGCGTTAGATTGCCCTCAAACAGACGACCTACGATACGTAGGGCCGGACACCGCGGATCAGGGACTGTCGGGCGGGCTGACGCAGCGGTTATGGGGCAAGCCGGGAGCAGGCCCAGGCCAGGCTCGTAAAAACTGGGAACCGTCACCAGGTTGCAGGTGATGCGCTGGACGGTTGAACGTAAGCGTAGCTCTGACGCCCATGTTTAACGGCGGGCCCGGAAGTGCTTGGTTCGTCTGAGGCAACGGGCTTCGAGCTATCGTTATGTTTGACGTTAAGGATGACGCGAAGGATGGCTTCAGGCGGATCGAGGTCCTGAC
>DASXFW010000393.1:0-42015 GCA_036489395.1 Acetobacteraceae bacterium
AACGCACGGTAGCTCCCCCACCCACACGGGGAGGGGGAGTCATTTCCCCTCGGCGACCATGGTGATCGCGTGGCATGGGCATTGCTCGAAACAGACTGCGCAGCCGGTACACAGCGTTGGATCCACGCTGTACCCCTGCCCCGGCCCAAGTTTCGCAATCGCTTGTTCCGGGCACGCGGCGAAGCAGTTGTCGCACTCGTAGCAGACACCGCAGGACAGGCACCGCGCTGCCTCCCGCCGCGCCGCGGGCTCGGTGAGGCCGGCCAGCACTTCCTCGAAGCCGCTCAGCCGTTCGGCATCTTCCAGCCGCCGCTGCTGCGACACGTCCACGTCCGAGAACACCGGCAGGTGCAGCATGTCGAACGCCACGGTCTGCGGCGGCGCCGGCACGTCGTAAGCACCGCCGCGCAGCCACGCGTCGATATTGCGCGCCGCCAGCTTGCCGTGGCCGGTCGCGATGGTGACGGTGCGCTGGCTTGGCACCAGGTCGCCGCCGGCGAAGATGCCGGGATGGCCCGTCATCATGTGCGGATCGACGTCCACCACGCCGTCCGGCTTCACCGCCACGCCCGGCACGTCGCGCAGGAACGCGCTGTCGCTGACCTGGCCGAGCGCCAGAACCACCGAATCCGCCTCCAGCGTTTCGAACTCGCCGGTCGGCTGCGGCCGGCCGTGCTCATCCAGAGTCATCCGCTCGACCTTCAGCGACGGGCCGACGATCTCGCGGATGGTGGTGAGCCAGCGAATGCGGACGCCTTCCTCGATCGCCTCGTCCGCCTCGAAGCCGTGCGCCGGCATGTGTTCGCGGTCGCGGCGATAGACGATCAGCGCTTCTTCCGCGCCCAGCCGCCGCGCGGTGCGGGCCGCGTCCATCGCCGTGTTGCCGCCGCCATACACCACGACGCGGCGGCCAAGATGCGGCTTCTCGCCCGTGCCCATGTCGCGCAGCAGCGACACCGCATCCAGCACCCGCACCGCGTCGCGCGCGGGGATATCGACGTGCTGTCCCACATGCGCGCCGATCGCCACGAACACCGCATCGAACCCGCCGGCATCGCGCTCGGCCAGCACATCGGTAACTGGGTGATTCAGCACGATCTTCACGCCCATCCGTTCGATGCGCGCGACCTCGGCCGCGAGTTCGGCGCGGGGCAGGCGATAGGCCGGGATGCCGAATTGCAGCATCCCGCCGGCCACCGGGCCGGCCTCATGGATTTCCACGGAATGCCCCAGCCGGGTCAGATGGTACGCGGCGGACAGACCGCTTGGCCCCGCGCCCACCACCAGCACGCGCTTGCCCGTAGCCGGCGCGCAGGGCGGGTACTCCCAGCCCTCTGCCTTCGCCATGTCGCCGAGGAACCGTTCGACGGCATGGATCGACACCGCGGCATCCATGTGCCCGCGGTTACAGCCGCTTTCGCAGGGGTGATAGCAGACCCGCCCATGCGTCGCCGGCAGAGGATTGTCGGCGACCAGAATCTCCCACGCGCGGCGGTAGTCGCCGGCCTGCGCCAGCGCGAGCCAGGCCTGGATGTTCTCCCCGGCCGGGCAGGCATGATTGCAGGGCGGCAACAGATCGACATAGACCGGAAGCCGCGTGCGAAACGGCCCGGTGCCCTTCTCGCCGGTCAGATCGACAACATTCGTCAGATCGCGCGCGTGTTCTGGCATAGTGACCACGGACATCGCCATCAGCCCACATGTTCTACGGGAATGACCGGCTGACTGGTCCCCGCCATGAGACCCGGCATGGTCACGTTATAGCCCGGCGACCGATAAACCGGAGCCGGCGCCTCCGCCGCCGGTTCTGCCGGCTGACCCGCCGCAAGCGCATGCTGTGCGACAATGCCGCGCCACAAGGTCAGCACGGCGCGGGAGGTCGCCTCGGACACGTAGCAGCGGCCCTCGCGGTCGAAGCCACACAGCATTGCCTCGGAATCGCGACGTACCCGGCGCAGCGCGTCATTGATCAGCTCCAGCGCTTCCAGCACCTGCTGGGTGGTCTCCAGCCGCGTATGCCGTGCGATCTCGTTCAGCCGGAATGCCCGCATGCCCTGCACCGGGACGCTGGCGCTCTCGCGTCCGAGTTCGAAGAACACCGATACGACAGGCAGCAGGTCCTCGATTTGCTCCAGGATCGCCTGCGCCTCGCCGGCTGTGCACTGGGCAAGATGCGGTGGCGCGGCGTGGGCTTCCTCCGTTGCTGGCGGCGCGAACATCGCCGCCACCTGGCTCTCGATCCAATGGCGCACTTCCGGCGGCGCCGAGCGGATTTGCTCTGCCGTCAGGGTGATGCCGACCATGCTGGCCCCCTCTTGTTCCGGCGCAATGCGCCGCATGGGGCATAGGTGCGCCAGACTACCGGCGATTGCATTGACCCAGGTCAAGGCATCCCGGCCGACAAGCGGGCAGGATGGCCGGCGTATCGCAGACGGACCAAGCCGATGCCGCCGCGCCTCGTCACCCTGACCCTCAATCCTGCGCTCGACATCGCATGCTCTGCCGAAATCGTGCAGCACACCCACAAGATCCGCACCGGCGACGACCACCTGGATCCCGGCGGCGGCGGCGTGAACGTCGCGCGCGTGCTGCATGAGCTGGGCGCCGACACGCAAGCCGTGCTGATGACCGGCGGCGTCACCGGCGCGCTGATCGAGGAGCTGCTGGACAAGGCCGGCGTGCCGCGCCTGTCCATGCCGCTGCATGGCCTCAACCGCATCTGTTTCACGGTGTTCGAGCGCTCGACCGGCATGGAATACCGGTTCGTGCCGGAAGGCCCCAGCGTCAACCGGCACGACTGGCACGCCGTGCTGCACCTACTGGAGGAGATCGAGTGCGACTGGCTGATCGCCAGCGGCAGCCTGGAGCATGGCATGCCGCACGACATCTACGCCCGCGTGGCGCGCATCGCGCATCGGCGCGGACAGCGCGTGGTGCTGGATTGCTCCGGCCCCGCGCTGCATCAGGCGCTCGGCGCCGGCCTGGAACTGATCAAGCCGAGCCTCGGCGAGCTGCGGGCGCTGGTGGGCCATAATCTGCCCGACGCGGCGTCGCAGGAGTCCGCGGCCCTGGAACTCGTGCTACGGGGAGCGGCGCGCCTGGTGGCCGTCAGCATGGGCGAAACCGGCGCCTTCCTGGCATCGGCTCAGGGCGTCATCCGTATGCCCGCGCTCCCGTGCAAGGTGTTGAGCGCGGTCGGCGCCGGCGACAGCTTCACCGCGGCAATCTCGCTGGCCCTGGCGCGCGGCGACAGCCTGGAGGACGCGCTGCGCTGGGGCGTCGCCGCCGGCACCGCCGCTGTGATGTGTGCCGGCACCGCCCGGCTGCGACGCGCGGACGTGGAGATGCAGCACCGGCGCCTGATGGAAGTGGCGCGGGAGACCATTCTGGCCTGACGCCTTTCCGGCATTCGGCATCGGCGGCATCCGCTTCGATCGTTCGGCAGCCGTGACGGGGCTATCACGCCATCGTGAGTCCCGGGACGCATGCAAAGCGCCCGAACTGGTCTCTCTCCGGCGACTCCGTGCGTTTTTTGCAACGCCACGGATACCAAACCCGTGTTACAACCGTCGGCAGTCAAATAATACAGACGACAGCCAGTGGTTTGCCGGCCCTTGGCCAATCCGCAGTGCGGGCCGCCGCATCGCGGATGGCGGTCGGCAACCTAAGCGACCCGTCGAACCGAATGAACAGCCAAGACGGCGGCTGGGGGCCGTGTTGGCACCATGCCGCCGAAACCCAACCCGGCACTCGCGAGAGCGCTATGCCCATGTCTGACGTCAGCCGCAAGCAGCGCGGCAAACTGAACCTTTCGGGCGGCGTGCCACTTCGCACGACTCTGCTGATCGGCGCCATTGTGGGCGCCGGCCTGGCGCTCGTCGTCGGCCTCTGGGCGGGCGCATTCGTACTGATCCGTTCGGAGCAAAACTCCACACTCGACCATGCGCGCACCGACGCCGCCAACCTCAGCGCCGCCTTTCAGGAGGAAGTCGGACACGAGCTCGACAACATCGCAGGCGCCATGGACATGACGGCGAAACGCGTCCGCGCGGACGGCGTGGCGGTTGCCTTCCAGGGCTTTGCCGGACAGCCGTCCTTGCTGCCCGCGCCGGCGATTCAGGCAGCGATCGTCGGACCGGACGGCCGCCTGTTGGGAACCAGCCTGGATCGGCATCCTGCTCCGGTTGACCTGGGCGGGAAGGACTACATGCGCGTCCTGCATGATGGGAACTATCGGGGCCTCTACATAAGCCCGCTGGAACCCGCTCCGGGCTCCGGGCGGCCGAGCATCCAGGTCAGCCAGCGTATTGCCGCACCAGACGGATCAAGTCTCGGCGTTGTCGTCTTCTCTCTGGCACCGGCCGAGCTCACGTCGCTGCACAAGTCGATCGATCTCGGCCCGCACGGCATGATCGCGCTGTTCGGCACCGACAATATCATCCGGGCCCGCTTCAACGTCGCCAGTCCGGACGGGACGGATGGGGCCGGACAGCATCTCCCGCCGCTGGCGACCGGCATCGCGCGGGGCGGCAGGAACGATCCCGCCCATGTCGGTACCAGTTCGATCGATCACGTCACACGGGTGTACAGCGACCGGCGTTTGCCGGGGTATCCGTTGCTGGTCGGCGTCGGCCTCGACCTTGACACGATCATGGCACCGGTCCGCGCCCACGCGCGGGAGATCGAGGCCACCGCCGCCATCGTCAGCCTGTTGCTGTGCGGCTTGCTCGCCGCGCTGGTCATTGAAGTACGCCGGCGCGGGCAGCGTGAGCTGCAACTTGCGCAGGAGCGTTCGGCGCTGGCCGCGGACATCGCACTGCGTCAACACGTGGAACACCAGCTTCGCGACAGCGAGCAGCGGTTCCAGGACATCGCGGAAGTCAGTGGCGACTGGATCTGGGAAACCGATTCGGAGCACCGATTCACGTTCCTGAGCGCCGAGGCATTCGGCGCAAAGACCGGATTGAATCCCGCGGACATCATTGGCTACACGCGATGGGATCTGGCCAAGGGCGATCCGGAGCAAGATCCGGTGTGGGGCCAGCACAAGGCCGACCTCGATGCGCGCCGCACGTTCCGCGACTTCCGTTATTCCATTACCAACGGGCGCACGCGTCATCGGCATTACTCGGTGAACGGCAAGCCGGTTCACGATGCCGACGGGCGCTTCCTGGGTTACCGCGGGACGGCTTCCGAGCAAAGCGTGACCGTGGAGGCGCTGCGCCGCGCGGAGGAGGCAGAAACGCTGCTGCGCGACGCGATGGACAGCACGTCCGAGGGCTTCGTCGTCTATGACGAGGACGATCATCTGGTGATGTGCAACGAGGCGTACCGCCGCATGTATCCGGCGAGCGCGCATCTGATGGTGCCGGGGGTGAAGTTCGAAACGCTGGTGCGCAACACGCTGGCCGCCGGCCACTATCCGGATGCTGCCGGACATGAGGAGGAGTGGGTCGAGAACTTCATGCGCATCCATCGCGAAGCGGTGGAGGAGATTGAGACTCAAGGACGCGATGGGCGCTGGATTCTGGTCTCGGAACGCCGGATGCGCAACGGCGGCCTTGCCGGCATCCGCGTGGATATCACCGACTTCAAGAGCATACAGAACGCGCTGAGCGACAGCGAGCGACGCATTCGCAATTTCGCCGAGCTGGCATCCGATTGGTTCTGGGAGCAGGACGCGGACGGCTGCTTTACATGGGTGTCGCAGGGGCGGCGCACCGCCGATGTCGCCAACCGTCCGTATTCCGGCAAGACGCGCTGGGACGTCTTCGCCGACGGCACCACTCCCGACCAATGGGCAGCACATAGAGCCGACATTGACGCTCGGCAGCCGATCCGTGACTTTCGCTACCGCCGGACAGACAACCAGGGGCGCGTCCGCCACATCAGCATCTACGGTATGCCGGTGTTCGAGAACGACACGTATGTCGGCTATCGCGGCATTGGCCGCGACATCACCGAGCAAATCGAGGCGGAGCAGGAGCTGCACCAGGCCAAGGAACGGGCAGAACAAGCCGAGACATTGCTGCGCGACGCGGTGGACAGCATTTCGGAAGGCTTCGTCATCTACGACGCGGACGATCGGTTCGTCATGTGCAACGACACCTATCGGCAAATCTACAAGGAAGGTGCGAGCCTGCTGGTACCCGGAGTCACGTTCGAGGACTTCGTCCGCCATACCCACACCAAGGGCGGTGGCAACGCGGCGTATCGCGGCCGGGAGCACGAATGGCTGGTGCAGCGGCTGCAGCATCATCAGGAGGCGAAGGGCGCCGTCGAGTACCGCCTGAACGACGGATCGTGGGTGCTGGTGACCGACCGGCGCATGAAGAATGGCGGCATCGCCGGCCTGCGCATCGACATCACGGCGTTGAAGCAGGCGCAGGCGGCGTTGCGCGAGAGCGAGGTACGGCTTGATCGCGCGCAGCAAATCGCCGGAGTCGGCAGTTGGGAGCTCGATGTCGCATCGGGTCGCTATATCTGGTCGAAGGAGCTGTATCGGCTGAGCGGCGCGTCGTCGGACAGCTTCGAACCGACCATCGACAACCTGGCGCAATTGGTCCACGCGGAGGATTACAAAGCCGTCCGCCGCTGGCTCAAGAACCTCGCGGCTGGACGCCGGCAAGGTACGCTGGAACCCCGCATCGTCCGGACGGACGGGGAGACGCGCCTCATTCGCGTGGAAGGCCGGCCGGTCGTCGATCCGGACGGCAAAATCCGCCGTGTCGCCGGCACCATTCAGGACATTACCGAGCGGCGCCTCATCGAACGCCAGCTTTCCCAGGCGCAGAAGATGGAGGCGATCGGTAATCTGACCGGTGGCATGGCGCACGACTTCAACAACGTGCTCGGCGTCATCATCGGCAATCTCGATCTGCTGAAGCGTCTGGTGCGCAACGATGAGGCGGCGGCGGAGCTGTGCGGCGAAGCCCTGGACGGCGCCAGCCGGTGCGGCGACCTGATCCGGCGCTTGCTCGCCTTCGCCCGCCGCCAGTCGCTGCGCCCGGAAAGAACCGACGTGAACGCCCTGGTGAACGATATCGCGCGGCTGCTTGGCCGCACTCTGGGCGAGCACATCAAGTTGAATCTTAACCTCGATGCGTCGCTGTGGCCGGTGATGGCGGATCCGGCCCAGCTCGAGGCGGCGCTGGTGAATTTCGCCACCAACGCGCGCGACGCCATGCCGAAAGGCGGGCGGCTCGAATTCGCCACGCACAATGTCCAACTCGATGCGACCTATGCGGCGATGCACCCTGACGTAACCCCGGGCGAGTACGCGGTGATCGAAATTTCCGACACCGGCACCGGCATTCCGCCGGAAATCATCGGCCGCATTTTCGAGCCGTTCTTCACGACCAAGGAACCAGGCAAGGGAACCGGCCTCGGCCTGTCGATGGCGTTCGGCTTCGTCAAGCAATCGGGCGGGCATCTGGCGGTGTACAGCGAGCCTGACCTGGGCACGACATTCCGCCTCTATCTGCCACGCAGCGACGCCAGCGAAGGCGGATCGGCGGGTTCCGCGGATGTCGATACGGTGATTGGCGGCACCGAGACGGTGCTGCTGGTCGAGGACAACGCACAGCTTCGCCGCGCCGCACTGCGGCAACTCGCGGAGCTCGGATATGCGGTACGAGAGGCAGAACATGCCGAGGCGGCGCTGCAAATCCTCGCCGGCGAGGATCGCGTCGATCTGCTGTTCACCGACGTGGTGATCCCGGGGGCGATGGATGGATTGGAGCTCGCGTACCGTGCGGTGTCGTTGCGGGCAGGCCTGAAGGTCCTGCTGTCCTCTGGTTTCCCGGCGCTGCGCGGAGCGGAACAACGCATGGCGGACTGCCCCTTTGCCATGCTGAACAAGCCGTATCGCCATGACGAGCTGGCACGCACCGTGCGCGACGTGCTCGACGCGGCTACGCCGTTGGCCGGCGAGGCCGACAGCCCGGATGCATGGAGTGATTCCGATAACCCGAACGACGGCCGCGTCGTCGAATCAGTGCAGGTGTAGCCGATGCGTGTGCTGGTTTTCGACGACGACGCCGCGGTCGGCCGGTTGGTGGTGCGGGTCGCGCAGATGGCTGGGCTGGAAGCGGCCGCCGTGACCGACGCCGAGGCGTTCGCGCAGCGGCTGCGCAGCGACGCGCCGCAGCTTGTCATGCTGGATCTGCAATTGGGCGCAACCGACGGGGTGGAGCAACTTCGCTGGCTGGCCGGACAACAATTCAAAGGTGCACTGATACTCATGAGTGGATTCGACCCGCGGGTGCTGGGAACCACGCAGGCTCTGGGGAAAAGCCTGGGCCTGCAGGTGGAGGGCGTGCTGGAAAAGCCCGTGCGCGTCGAGCAACTGGAATCAATGATGGCACGCGTGCAGTCGGCGAGCCGGTCGCTGTCGGCCGAGCGGCTGCTGGCGGCGATCGCCAAGGACGAACTCGTGCTCGACTTCCAGCCGGTGGTGTCGCGCCACCCCAAGGTTCTGAAAAAGCTGGAGGCACTGGTCCGTTGGGATCACCCCGTCATGGGGCAGATTCCGCCGGGCGATTTCCTGCCGCTGGCCGAAGGCGACACGGCGGTAATCGACGCCCTGACCGATTGGGTCCTAAGCGCAGCGATCGATGCGTACCAGGTGCTGCGCGAACTCGGGGTCAGCGTGCCGCTGGCCGTGAACATGTCCACGCGGAACCTGCATGATCTTTCGCTGCCGGATCGCATCGAAAAGCGGATGCGGGCAGCGGGAATGCCGGCCGAGCATTTGTGCCTGGAGATCACCGAAAGCGCGGCATTCAAGGATGCGGCGCGGACCATGGATATCCTCAGCCGGATCCGGCTTAAGGGCATGAATCTTTCGATTGATGATTTCGGCACCGGCTACTCGTCGCTGAAAATGCTGCGGCAGATGCCGTTCACCGAAATCAAGATCGATCAGTCGTTTGTGGGGGATGCAGCGACGTCGCGCGATTCGCGGGCGATCGTAAAATCGATCATCGACCTGGCGGCAAACATGGAAATGAGCTGCGTGGCGGAGGGTGTGGAGACGGAGCAAACCGCCAACCTGCTGGAGCAACTGGGGGTATGCGACATGCAGGGGTTCCTGATCGCGATGCCGATGCCGGTCGAGGCGATCCCGTCCTGGCTGGCCGCGTGGGTCCGGTCCGGTCCGCCAACCCAACCCGACCGGCCCATCGGAGCGGCGCCGACTGACTTGTCCTGCCCCGCCAATAGCGACACCGCGGCGCCGTCAATCACTCTGTGTGGCGACGCGCGGGCTCTGGCGCGGTTATCGCCGCGGCAGCTTGAAGTGATGCAGGTGTTGTCGCAGGGGTGCTCCGCGAAGGAGATCGCGCGACGCCTGGGAATCAGCATCGGCACGGTGAAGGTCCATTTGTCGCTGGCTTATTCCGTACTGGGCGCGCGCAATCGGATCGAGGCAGTGATGCGCGCGGGATTGCTGCGCTAGAGCAACCCCTTGTGGTGGAAAGTGCGGGAGATAGTTGCGCGAATGGTTGTAACGCACGCGCAATTCCGTCCATGATACGCGTGCCGGTCCGGCAGGCTGGCGGCACGGCGCGCCCCTTTTGGAGATCGGCCAGCGGCCGCAACCTGCGCGCCGTTCGATTGCCCGGAGCATGATTCCGATGCTGAGCCGTTGGTTCCCAATTGAGACCATTCCGCTCTGGTCCGGCATCAACAACAGCCACGATCTCTGGCTCGTGGTGATTACCAGCGCGCTTGCCGCGGCGGCCACATATGCCATGTTCCGCGTCATCGGTCGTCTGCACGCGCGTACCAGCCGGGCCGAAATGCGGCTGCGCGATGCGATCGACAGCATGGCACCTGGCCTGGTGATCTACGACGCGGACGATCGCCTGCTCACCTGCAACGAATCCTACAAACGGCTGTTCCCAGAGCACATGCAGCATGCGCTGCCGGGGATGCACTTCGAGGCGTTGCTGCGCGACAGCCTGGCCAGAGGCGATTTTCCGGACGCGGTCGGTCGCGAGCAGGAATGGTTCGCGGAACGCATGCGGCAGCACCGGGAAGCGACGGGCGAAGTCGAGCGCAGGCTGCCCGACGGGCGCTGGGTCTTGATGACCGACCGGCGGATGCGCAACGGCGGCATTGCCGGCCTGCGCGTGGACATCACCGCGCTGAAGCAGGCCGAGGCGGCGCTGCAGGAAAGCGAACGGCGCGTGCGGGACTTCGCCAGCACGTCGTCGGACTGGTTCTGGGAGCAGGATGCGGAGCTGCGCTTCCTGTGGATTTCGGCGGAAACGCCGATGTACTGGAAGAACGACAGGTCCTATGTCGGCAAGCGGCGCGACGAGCTGGTGCCGCACGACAGCAATGATGACGTGTGGCAACAGCACATGGCGGCATTGGAAGCACGCCAGCCGTTCCGCGATTTCCGTTACAGCCGCATCGGCGCGGATGGCGCGCTGCATCACATGTCGATCAGCGGCAATCCCGCGTTCGGTCCGGACGGCACATTTCTGGGCTACCGGGGCACCGGCCGCGACATCACGGCGGAGGTCGAGGCGGCCGCGGAACTGCGCGCCGCCAAGGAGCGGGCCGAGCAGGCGGAAGCGCTGCTGCGCGATGCCGTGGACAGCATTTCGGAAGGCTTCGTTATTTTCGACCAGGCCGATCGACTGGTGGTGTGCAACGACGGCTATCGCAGCATCTACAACCACAGCGACTACGTCGTGCCCGGCACGTCGTTCTCGGAACTGGTGCGCAACGGCCTGGTGCGTCAGGAATTCACCGATGCCATCGGCGACGAGCAGGAATGGTTTCACCGGCGCCTTCGGCAGCACCAGGACTGTGTGGATGGCAGCGAGCATCGGCTCAGCGACGGCCGATGGATGCTGGCGACCGACCGACGCATGCGCAATGGCGGCATTGCCGGGCTGCGCATCGACATCACGGCATTGAAGCAGGCCGAAGCGCGGCTGCGCGACAGCGAGGCGAGGCTGGATCGCGCGCAGCGGATTGCCGGCGTAGGCAGTTGGGAACTGGACCTGACGACAGGCCGCTATCTGTGGTCGAAGGAGCTTTATCGAATTCGCGGCCTATCGCCGGACACGTTCCAGCCGAGCATCCATAACGTCGCGCCTTATGTGCATCCGGACGACTATCCTGTGGTGCGGCGCTGGATTAGCGATCTGACTGAAGGAGTCGAACGCGATACGATCGAAACGCGCATCATCCGCCCGGACGGCAGCGTACGCACCCTGCACGTGGAGGGACGTGCCGAACCCGATACCGATGGCATTATCCGCCGTCTGTCCGGCACCATGCAGGACATCACCGACAAGCGCATGATAGAGCACCAGCTTGCGCAGGCGCAGAAGATGGAGGCGATCGGCAACCTTACCGGCGGCATCGCGCACGATTTCAACAACGTGCTCGGTGTCGTCATCGGCAACCTCGATCTGCTGAAGCGCATGCTGAAGGACGATCGACTGGCCGAGGAGCTGCGCACCGAAGCACTGGAGGGAGCGCAACGCGGCGCCGAACTGACCCGCCGGCTGCTGGCCTTCGCGCGCCGCCAGCCGCTGCGTCCGCAACAGGTCGATACCAACGCGCTGGTGGAAAATATCGCCCGGCTGCTGAGCCGAACCCTGGGCGAGAACATCGAGCTCGGCCTGCGCCTCGGTGCGCAATTGCCGTCGATCCAGGTCGATCCGGCGCAGCTTGAGGCGGCGCTGACCAACCTGGCGACCAACGCGCGCGACGCGATGCCGCATGGCGGACGCCTGGATATCATGACGCGGACGACGCGGGTGGATGCCGCCTACGCGACGCAGCATCCGGAAGTGCGGCCGGGCGAGTACGTGCTGATCGAAGTCGGCGACACCGGAACCGGTATCCCGAAGGACGTGCTGGGCCGTATCTTCGAGCCGTTCTTCACCACCAAGGAAATGGGCCGCGGCTCCGGTCTCGGCCTGGCGATGGTGTTCGGCTTCATGAAACAGTCGGGCGGCCACGTGACGGTGTACACCGAACCTGGCCGTGGCAGCACCTTCCGCCTGTACCTGCCGCCCGACCGCAGCACCGTCGCGACGCGCGCCGAACCGGCCGAGGATGCACCGATAATCGGCGGTCACGAAACCGTTCTCGTCGTGGAGGACAATCCCGCGCTGCGCCGTGCGGCCGTGCAGCAACTGACCGTGCTCGGCTACCGCGTGTATGAGGCGGACGGCGCGCGCGCCGCACTCGATCTGCTGGTGACAAGCGAGCCCGTCGATCTGCTGTTCTCCGACGTCGTCATGCCAGGCGGGATGGATGGTATCGATCTGGCAGAACATGCTTGCGAGATGCGGGCGGACCTCAAGGTGCTGCTGACGTCCGGCTTCCCCGACGTGCGCGGCGCGGAACAACGGATCAATGCGCGCAAGTTCCATCTGCTCGGCAAGCCGTACCGGCAGGACGAGCTCGCGCGCATGTTGCGCGAACGATTGGACGAGCCCGCGCCGGTACTTTCCGATGTATAGTGCCGACCCCACGGCGGAGCGCGTATGAACATGCGGCTGCTCGCATTCGACGACGATGCGGCGGTGGGCCGGCTGGTGACCCGGGTGGCGGTCATGGCCGGCATGGAGGCCAGCGCCGTTACGCTGCCCGAAGCATTTCGCGCCGCGCTGCACGACACCCCGCCGCAGATCGTGGTGCTTGATCTGCAGCTCGGCCATACCGACGGCATCGAGCAATTGCGCTATCTGGCGGAGGAACGATTCAGCGGGTCGCTGATCCTCATGAGCGGATTCGATGCGAGGGTGCTCGATACCACCGGTGCCCTGGCACGCAATCTCGGACTGAACGTTGCGGCCACGCTGCCCAAGCCGATCCGTGTCGCGGATCTGGAACAAGTACTGGAACGCGTGCGATCGGCGGATAACGTACCGACGCTGGCTGGATTGCTGCAGGCCGCCGGCAAGGGCGAGCTGACGCTCGAATTCCAACCGATGGTCGATCGACGCGCAAGGCTGCTGCTCCGATTCGAGGCGGCGATCCGCTGGAACCATCCGACGCTGGGACGGCTGTCGGCCACCGCGCTGCTGTCCGCCGCTGACGCAGAACCCTCATTGGTCGCAGATACGGCGGAATGGACGGTCGGTGCCGTCGCCGACGCGTGGCGGACGCTCGGCCAGCTTGGCGTGGATGCTCCGTTGGGGACGTCGATTTCCAGTCAGAACCTACAGGACCTCGAACTGCCCGAGCGGTTGGAACAGCGGCTGAAGGTCGCGGGCATGCCGGCCGAGCGACTCTGGCTGGCGGTGCCGGAAAGCGCCGCGTTCCAGGATACCGAGCGGGCCATGGACGTGCTGGGCCGGCTTCGGTTGAAGGGCGTGCAACCGGAAATCGACGGCTTCGGCACCGGGTATTCGTCGCTGAAACTGCTGCGGCAGATGCCGTTCTGCGCGATCCGGATCGATCGGTCTTTCGTCGCTGACGTGGCGACCTCGCGAGATTCGCGGGCGATTGTGAAGTCGATCATCGACCTCGCGGCGAACATGGAAATGCAAAGCGTCGCCGCGGACGTGGAGACCGAGGCAGCCGCGCGGCTGCTGGAGGTAATGGGGGTCGGCGGCGTGCAGGGCCGGCTGATCGCGCCGCCGATGCCGGTGGAGGCGGTGCCAGCATGGCTCGCGGTGTGGCAGGCCGGGACGCATTGATACGCGCGTACGCCGGTTCAACGCGACCACGGCACGCAGTTCAGACCGGTTGCTCCGTTGGGGAAATGAACGCGATTACCGGCGGTGCGGGGCTGACCGCCTGAACCTGTTTCTCGTCTTCCAAAGTGCCAGGCATCCACCGGCAAACAACGCGATACTCGCGGGCTCCGGCACCGGATCGAGGGACACGTCCGCCAGAAGAACGACCGGAGGCTCGCCGCCCGGCGTGCCCGCCGAGAGGAAGTTCAGTACCTCGCTCGTGGACGACGCGGTAAACAACAGGGGCTGCTGCGTCCAGGGAACGAAGCCGCCGGACGCGTTGAGCATCACCGGCGTGCGGCGCGCCGCCGCGTCGCCGGCCGTGTAAAAATTCCCGACACGCCCCGCCGTCAGGCACGGCAAAAGAACCCGAGCCGATGCCTGGTCCGCGCGCGATGCCGGTCGCCCTCGCCAGGTCGTCCGCGGCACCTGTGGACACGTCGTCGCCCGGCAGCGTCACTGTTCGCCAACGCTGAACGTGCGATGGATCAGGCGGCGGCCTTATGCCGCGGCGTCGGCACAAGCGGGTTCCGCAACCGGTCCAGCACCTGTCCGGCAATCCGCGCCGCCGGCACGCCGCGACCGTCGATCACGTCAAACTTGCGGACGAACGAGGGCAGAAACCTCACGTCAGTGTCGCCGATTGCAACGGGAATGATCGTTGCACCGGCTGCCCTTTGCTGCTTGAGGGCAAATCCAAGCTCATACATGCAAAATTCCGAATTCATGTAATCAGGCGAAACAAGCAGGAGGTAGCTGTCGCTGCCGAGAAGCCCGCGTTCCTTGGCATCAACGAAGTCCTCACCGAAACGGATCGCCGAGTCGCTCCAGATCGGTGTCCCCGCGTGCGCCAGATCGTCAGCGATGCCGCGGGCGGCAACCTTGTCCGCGCTCGCGTAGGACACAAACATTTGGTGCGTGTCAGGCATGCGACCCTCGGCTTGCCGCGGCGTTCACCCGCCGCTTCAACTGCACAAGGTAGGAGTTGACCTGATTGATATCAACCAGATCGAGCCGCCTCAGCAGAATGGCCGCCTGTGGGTGACTGGCGATGTCCTCGGGCGAGACGCCATGCAGCACGCCAACGATGAGCTTGCGGCTGTGTCGAAAATAGGTGACCTCGATCCAGACCCAGGGGCGTTCCATCGCCCACGGCGTGAGCAGTACCAAGAGCTCCGCACACCTCGCCTCCGCGGCATTGATACGCTCCTCAAAGTCATCGCCATGATCGATGTCAACCGCATCAAGGAACGTATCGGCACCGGCTTTCCTGATCTGTACGGCAAGTTGCTCCGCGACCCATCTATCCGTCGAGGCGTGCGAGATGAACACGCACAGGCGGCTACCCGCCTGCCGCGACGGCCTGGACTGCGACGCCGGACGCGGCCGTGGCTGGGCACCCTTCACCCGGCTGCCGCCCCCGCCACCTTCACCTTCGGCAACTCGTCCGCCCCCAGCGACTCGTGCGCCAGCAGCGAAGCGGCCCCCTCATCCAGCGCCTCCCGGTTGTCCCGCAGAATGGCCACCGCCCGCGTCCGCGCCGCCTCCACATGCTCGCGCACCGCCACGTCGATCTCGTGCGCCGTCTGGTCGGAGTAGCGCCGCTGCCGCCAGAACACCCCCGGCTGGTCCTGCAGGAAATTCGCTTGCTCGGTGTCCCACGCCACCGGCCCCAGGTGCTCGTCCATGCCGAACCGCATCACGATACCTCGCGCGATGTCCGTTGCCTTCGCCAGGTCGTCGGCGGCGCCAGTGGACACGTCGTCGCCCAGGACCATCTCCGCCGCCCGGCCGCCCAGCAGGACGGTCATCTTGTCCAGCAATTCCTGATGGCTCATCAGGAACCGGTCATCCATCGGACGCTGCATCGTATATCCCAGAGCACCGATGCCGCGCGGGATGATCGACACCTTCTGCACCGGGTCGGTCCCCGGGATCGCCTTCGCCACCAGCGCATGCCCCATCTCGTGGTAGGCGACGATGCGCCGCTCCTTCGGGATCAGCACGCGCGACTTCTTCTCCAGCCCGGCAACGATGCGCTCGATCGCGCGGGTGAAGTCGTCCATCGACAGAGATTCGCCGCCGCGGCGCGTCGCCACCACTGCCGCCTCGTTCGCCAGGTTCGCCAGGTCGGCGCCGGTAAAGCCCGGGGTCAGTGCGGCAACGTCTTCCAGCTTCACGTCATCGGCCAGCGTCATGCGCTTCAGGTGGATGCGCAGGATGTCGATCCGTCCCTTCTTGTCGGGCCGATCCACCAGCACCTGGCGGTCGAACCGCCCCGCCCGCAGCAGCGCCGGGTCCAGGATCTCCGGCCGGTTCGTCGCCGCCAGCACGACGATCGCCACCGACCGGTCGAACCCGTCCATTTCCGCCAGCAACTGGTTGAGCGTTTGTTCTTTCTCGTCCTGTCCGGTCATCGGCGAGGCGCCGCGCGCGCGACCCAGCGCATCAAGCTCGTCGATGAAGATGATGCACGGCGCCGACCCGCGCGCTTGCTCGAACAAGTCGCGTACGCGGGCGGCGCCGACGCCCACGAACATCTCCACGAACTCGGCGCCGTTGGTGGAGTAGAACGGCACGCCCGCCTCGCCGGCGATGGCACGCGCCAGCAGCGTCTTGCCGGTACCGGGGGGCCCCACCAGCAGAATGCCGCGCGGAATGTGGGCGCCCAGGCGGCCGAATTGCTCCGGCCGCTTCAGGAAATCGACGATCTCGTGCAGCTCCTCCTTGGCCTCGTCCACGCCCGCCACGTCGTCGAACGTCGTCTTGATGCCGGTCTCGGCGGTGATCAGCTTGGCTTTGCTGCGCCCGACCGAGAACAAGCCGCCGCCCAACCCCCCTCGCCCGCCGCCGCCCATCATCGAGCGCGAGGCCCACAGCCAGATGCCGACGAACAGCAGCGGCGGGATGACCCAGGACAGCAGCGTGCCGAACGCGTCGCTGGACGGCACGGCGCTGTATTGCACGCCGTGCTTCGCCAACGAGCCGGCGAGGTCGGGCGCCACCTGGATCGTGCTGAAGTCGGTGTTGCCGTCCGGCATCTTCTCGGTCAGCGTGCCGCGGATCGTGTTGCCGGACACCGTGACCTGCTTGACCTTCCCGGCGTCCAGGTACTGCTGGAACTGGCTGTACGGAATCACGTCGGAGCCGCTGCCGCCGCCCCGGTTGCCGAACACACCGAGCAGGGTAATGACGACCAGACCCAGGAAGATCAGCCAGATGCTCGAGGGCAGCCGCGGTTTCTGTATCGGCACGGAACGCCTCCTTCACCCGCCGCCGCGACAATGCGGGCGAAGCACGGGGCAATGCAATGAACCGGCGAGCGCCTGATGCAGACCGCTGGACTGACCGATCTACAGGTTAATGGCTATGCCGGCGTGGACTTCAACGACGCCGGCCTGGATGCCCCGGCGCTGGACCACGCGCTGGCGGCAATGCTGCGCGCCGGCGTGACCACCTGCCTGCCAACGATCATCACCGCGACCGAGAACGAACTGGCCGCCCGACTCCAGGCGCTGGATCGCGCCGTGGCGAACAGCCGGCTGGGGCCCCTGATGGTGCCGGGGTTCCATCTGGAGGGGCCGTTCCTCAATCCGGCCGACGGCTATGCCGGCTGTCATCCTCGATCGGCGATGGTGCCGCCTGATCCGGACATGCTGGGACGGCTGACCGCCCTGCTCGCCCGCCCCGTGTTGCTGCTGACGCTGGCGCCGGAGCGCGACGGCGCGGGCGCGACGATCGCCTGGGCGCGGAGCCGCGGCATGCTGGTGGCGATCGGGCACAGCGCGGCGGAGGATGCCGACGTGACGCAGGCGGCCGACGCCGGCGCGACGCTCAGCACGCACCTCGGCAACGGCCTGCCGCGGATGCTGCCCAAGTTTCACAACCCGCTGATGGCGCAGCTTGCCGAGGACCGGCTCGCCGCCAGCTTCATCGCCGACGGCATCCATATACCTGTTCCGGCGCTGAAGGTGCTGCTGCGCGCCAAGGGGCCGGAGCGCTCGGTGCTGGTCACCGACGCCACGGCCGCCGCCGCGGCACCGCCCGGCGTTTATCGCTTTGCTGGCATGGCGATAGAGCATGCGACGGACGGCTCGGTGCGGGTGCCCGGCCAGGCCGTGCTGGCCGGCTCGGCACTATGCCTGGACCAGGCAATGCGCAACCTGGTCGAATGGGGCATCGCCGATGCGGCGCAGGCGGTCCGGCTGGCGTCCGACAACCCCGCCGCGCTGCTGGCTCCCGCCCTCGCCGCCCACGGGCTGCGTCCGGGCCATGCGACGTTGACCTGGTCGGCCGACCTCCGGCCAGTCTCGGTCCGTCTCGCGGATCGAGAAATCGTCCTCCGGTAACCCTCCTCGCCAACGGTTTGTTTACGATTTGGGCGTAATCACCTGGGTCGCGAAAACCGCAATGGCCACCAGGGCCAGGGCAATACGGCCGATCTTCCTGGTATTCCCGTTCAGGGAGTCGTGCCGTGTCCGTCGTCGTCACACTCGGAAATGGTGGAAACACCGCCACTTTCACTACTGTTGACACTCTGACCTCCGGCACCGGCGCCGACACAATAACATTCACCGGGGTACTATCGGATGCCAGCATCGATCTGGGGACCGGTAGCGACACGCTGACCCTGGGCGATCTCGGCAACACCGCGACAATCGCCAACACCGAGACGATCGCCGGCGGCACCGGCGACGACACCATCACCCTGTCCACCGGCCTGACCAACTCCATGCAGGTCGATCTGGGCGCCGGCTCGAACACGCTGACGCTCGACAACGGGGCCAACACCGGCACCGTCAGCAACGTCGATACGCTGATCGGCGGCACTGGCACGGACACCATCACCTTCGGCATCGGCGTCGCCAACGGCAGCGTCGATCTCGGCAGCGGCGCCGATACGCTGACGCTGGCCAATGGCGGCAACACCGTCACGGTCGCCGACGTGCAGACGATCACCGGCGGCGCCGGCGCCGACGCGGTCACGCTCGGTGCGCCGGCCAGTGACGCCAGCATCGACCTGGGCGCCGGCAGCGACACACTGACCCTGGGCAACGGCGGCAACACGATCACCGTCGCCAACACCGAGACGATCACCGGCGGCACCGGCGCCGACAACGTCACGCTGGCCGGCGCGCTGACGACCGCCGACCAGATCAACCTCGGGTCCGGCGGAAGCACGCTGACGCTGCACAACGCCGCCAACACCGGCACCGTCGGCAACATCGCAACGCTGCTCGGCGGCACCGGCGCCGACACCATCACCCTGGGCACCGCGGCAAGCGACACCAGCATCGACCTGGGCGCCGGCAGCGACACGCTGACCTTCGGCAGCTTCGCCAACACCGCCACCGTGTCCAACACGGAAACCATCGCCGGCGGCAGCGGCAACGACAACATCACGCTCGGCACGGCGCTGACCAACGCGATGCAGGTGGATCTGGGCGGCGGCAGCAACACGCTGACCCTGGCGAACGTCAGCAACACCGGCACCGTCAGCAACGCCGATACGCTGCTCGGCGGCACCGGTGCCGATACGATCACGCTGGGCACCGACGTCGCCAACGGCAGCATCGACCTGGGCAGCGGCAACGACACGCTGACCCTGGCGAACGGCGGCAACACCGCCACCGTGGCGAATGTCGAGACCATCACCGGCGGCACCGGCGCCGACAACGTCACGCTGGCCACCGCCGCACGCAACGCCAGCGTCGATCTGGGCGCCGGCAACGATACGCTGGTGTTGGGCAACTTCACCAACACGCTGACCATCGCCAATACCGAGACGATCACCGGCGGCACCGGCGACGACAACGTCACGCTCGGCGGCGCATTGACCGCCGCCATGCAGGTGGACCTGGGCGCCGCCAACAACACGCTGAGCCTGGCCAACGTCGCCAACACCGGCACGGTCAGCAACGTCGGCACACTCACCGGCGGCACCGGCGCCGACACGATCACGCTGGGCACCGCCGCAAGCGACGCCAGCGTCGATCTCGGCACCGGCAGCGACACGCTGACGCTGGGCAATTTCGCCAACACCCTGACGGTGGCCAACACCGAGACCATTGCCGGCGGAACCGGCAACGACAACGTCACCCTGAGCACCGCACTGACCAACTCCATGCAGGTGGACCTGGGCGCCGGCACCAACACGCTGGCACTGGACAACAGCACCGACACCGGCACGGTCACCAACGCCAACACGCTCACCGGCGGGTCCGGCACAGACACGATCACGCTCGGCAACGCGGTCGCCAACGCCAGCGTCAGTCTCGGCGCAGGCGCCGACACGCTGACGCTGGCGAACGGCACCAACAGTGCGACCATCGCCAATGTCGCAACACTCATCGGTGGCACCGGCGACGATACGATCACGCTGGCATCCGCGCTGAACGACAACACGTCCGTCGATCTTCTGGGCGGGAACAACACACTGACGCTGGCGAACGGCGGCAACATCGGCACCGTCAGCAATGCGGGTACGCTGATCGGCGGCACCGGCGCCGACAACGTTACCCTCGGGACGGCCCTGGCGAGTGGCAGCGTCGATCTGGGCGGCGGCGGCGACACTCTGACGCTGGCCAACGGCGGCAACACCGCCACGGTCTCCAACGTGCAGACGCTGGTCGGTGGCACCGGCGCCGATACGATCACCCTTGGCGCCCTGGCGGGCCATATCAGCGTCGATCTGGGCACCGGCAGCGACAAGCTGACGCTGGGCAACTTCACCAACACCGCGACCATCGCCAACACCGAGACCATCGCCGGCGGCACCGGCAACGACAACATTACCCTGGCCAGCGCGCTGACCGCCGCCATGCAGGTGGACCTCGGCGCCGGCGCCAACACCCTGACGCTGGACAACAGCACCGACACCGGCACCGTCACCAACGTCGGCACGCTGATCGGCGGCTCCGGCACCGACACGATCACGCTGGGCAACGCTCTCACCAACGCGAGCGTCACGCTCGGCAGCGGGTCCGACACGCTGACCCTGGCCAACGGCACGAACACGGCGACGTTTGCCAACGTGCACACGTTGCAAGGCGGCACCGGCGACGACACCCTCACCATGTCCGCGCCGGAGAGCAATGCCAGCCTCAACTTCGGCAACGGCAATGACGCGATCACGTTTGCCGCAAGCGCCACCTCGGCCACGTTGAACTTCGGCACCGGCAACGACTCGCTGACGCTCGGAGCGCCAGCCAGCAACGTCAGCATCAGCTTTGGCACCGGCAACGACGTTCTGACGCTCGGTGCGTTCACCAACACGCTGACGGTGGCGAACGCCGATACCATCGCAGGCGCCGCGGGCGCCGACACCATCACGCTGACCACGGCACTGACCGATAGCATCGCGGTGGATCTCGGCGGCGGGACCAACACACTGAGCCTCGCCAATCTCGCCAACACCGGCACGGTCAGCAATGTCGGCACCCTGCTCGGCGGCACCGCTGCCGATACGATCACGCTCGGCACCGCCGCGAGCGATACCAGCATCGATCTGGGCACCGGCAGCGACACGCTGACCTTCGGCAATTTCGCCAACACTGCCACGGTGTCCAACACCGAAACAATCAACGGCGGCACCGGCAACGACAACGTGACGCTTGGCACCGCGCTGACCACCGCCATGCAGGTGGACCTGGGGGCCGGCAACAACACGCTGACGCTGGCCACCGTCGCGTCCAACACGGGCACGCTGAACAATGTCGGCACGCTGACCGGCGGCAATGCGGCCGACACGATTACGCTGGCCTCGGCCACCACCGGCGGCAGCGTCGATCTGGGCAACGGCAACGACACGCTGACCGTCAGCGGCGCCATCAGCAATTACAGCATCGATCTCGGCACAGGCGCCGATGCGATCACCCTGAGCGCGGGCGCCACGGATGCCAGCATCGATTTCGGCAACGGCAACGACACGCTGACGCTGGGCAACGCCACCAACACCGTGACCGCCTCGGGCGCGGATACCATTACCGGCGGCACCGGCGCCGATTCGGTCACGCTGACCACCGCGCTGACCGACAACGTGCAGATCGATCTGGGCGGCGGCAACAACACGCTGACCCTGGCGAACGGCAGCAACACCGGCACCGTCAGTAACGTCGGCACGCTGCTGGGCGGCACCGGCACCGATACGATCACGCTCGGTACCGCGGAGGCCAGCGGCAGCGTCGATCTGGGCTCAGGCAGCGACACGCTGAACCTGGGCAATTTCAACGACACGATCACCGTCGCCAACACCGAAACGCTGACCGGCGGCACCGGCAACGACACCATTACCCTGTCCACGGCCGCTAACGGTGCCAGCGTCACGCTGGGCAACGGCACCGACGCGGTGACCGTGAGCGCCACATCGACCAACCTGAGTCTCGATCTGGGCAACGGCGCCGACACCGTGACGTTCGGCGCGGCCGCGAGCAACGCCAGTGTCGATGTCGGCACCGGCAGCGACACGCTGACACTCGGCAACTTCAACAACACGCTGACCGTCGGCAACGTCGATACCATCACCGGCGGCTCGGCCAACGACACCATCACCCTGAGCACCGTGCTGAGCGATGCGATGCAGGTGGACCTTGGCGCCGGCAGCAACACGCTGAACCTGGCCAACGGCACCAACACCGGCACGGTCAGCAATGCCAGCACGCTGATCGGCGGCACCGGCGCCGACACCATCACACTGGGCGCGTCGCTGACCAACGCCAGCGTCTCGCTCGGCAGCGGCAGCGATACGCTGACCCTGGCCGATGGCGGCAACACGATCAGCGTCGGCAACGTCGAGACCATCATCGGCGGCAGCGGCGCCGACGCCATCACCCTAACCTCGGCCGACAACAACGGCAGTATCGAGCTGGGCGCGGGCGCCGACACGCTGACCGCGAACGGCGGCCTGACCAGCACCACGATCGCCACCGGAAACGGCAACGACGCGCTGAGCTTCGGCGCAGCGGTCAGCGACGCCAGCATCGACCTTGGCACCGGCAGCGACACCGTCACGTTCGGCAACTTCGCCAACACCGCAACGGTCGGCAACGCCGGCACTGTCACCGGCGGCACCGGCAACGACGCCGTCGCGCTGACCACCGTACTCACCGACTCCGTGCAGATCGACCTCGGCGGCGGCAGCAACACGCTGGCGCTTGCCAACGGCGCCAACACCGGCACCGTCAGCAACGTCGGCACGCTGACCGGCGGCACCGGCGCCGATACGATCACCCTTGGGACCGCGGCCAGCGACGCCAGCATCGACCTGGGCGCCGGCAGCGACACGCTGACCCTCGGCAACTTCACCAACATCGCCACAGTGGCGAACACCGAGACGATCGCCGGCGGCACCGGCAACAACAGCATCACGCTTGGCAGTGCGCTGACCGACTCGATGCAGGTGGACCTCGGCGCCGGGGAGAACAAGCTGACCCTGGCAGCCGGCGGCAACACCGGCACGGTGAGCAATATCGATACCCTGGTCGGCGGGTCCGGCGACGACACGATCACGCTGGGCACACAGGTCAGCAACGCCAGCTTCGATCTGGGCGCCGGCAACGATACGCTGACGCTTGGCGACTTCGCCAACACCGCAACGGTGTCGAACACCGAGACCATCGCCGGCGGCACGGGAGCCGACGACATAATGCTCGGCACCGCGCTGACCACCGCGATGTCGGTCGATCTCGGCAGCAGCGGTACCAACGTTCTGACGCTGGCAAATGCCACCAACACCGGCACGGTCAGCGACGTGCAGACGCTGATCGGCGGCACCGGCGCCGACAACATCACGCTGGGCACCGACGTGGTGGACGGCAGCGTCGATCTCGGCGCCGGCGCGGACCAGCTCACCCTGTCGAATGGCGTCGATACGCTGACCGTCGCCAACATCGAAACCCTGGTCGGCGGTACCGGCACGGATACGGTGACGCTGGCCGCGGCAGCCAGTAACGCCAGCATCAGCCTGGGCGCCGGCAGCGATGTGCTGACGTTCGGGAATTTCACCAACACCGCGACGGTGGCGAACGTCGATACGATCACCGGCGGCACCGGCAACGACACCATCACGCTGGGCAGCGTGCTGACCGACTCGATGCAGGTCGATCTCGGCAACGGCGCGAACAAGCTGACCCTGGCGACCGGCAGCAACACCGGCACGGTCACCAACGTCAACACGCTGATCGGCGGCACCGGCGCCGACACGATCAGCTTGGGTGCCGGCGTTACCAACGCCAGCATCAACCTGGGATCGGGCGGCGACACGCTGAGCCTGGCCGATGGCGGCAACAGCGCCACCGTGGCGAATGTCCAGACGATCAACGGCGGCGCCGGCAACGACAGCATCACGCTGGGTTCCGCGGCCAACGACACCAGCGTCGATCTTGGCAGCGGTCAGGACACGCTGACGCTGGGTAACTTCGCCAACACTGTCACCGCCAGCAACGTCGAGAGCATCGCCGGCGGCACCGGGGCCGACAACGTGACGCTCGGCACCGCGCTGACCACATCGACGAGCATCGATCTGCACGGCGGCAACAACACCCTGACGCTGGACGATGACGACAACACCGGTACCGTCAGCAACGTCGGCACGCTGATCGGCGGCACCGGCGACGACGCGGTCACCCTGGGGACCGGGGCCACAAATGCCAGCATCGACCTGGGCAGCGGCAATGATTCGCTGACCTTCGGCAACTTCACCAACACGGCGACCGTGTCGGACACGGTCACCATCGCCGGCGGCACCGGCAACGACACGATCACGCTGGGCACGGCGCTCACCGACAGCATGCAGGTGGACCTGGGCGCGGGCACCAACAAGCTGACGCTCGCCAACACCACCAACGCGGGCACGGTCGGCAACGTAAACACGCTGATCGGCGGCACCGGCGACGACACGGTCTCGATCGGCACGGCGCTGAGCAACGCCAGCATCAGCCTGGGTTCTGGCTCGGATTCGCTGACCCTCGGCGATTTCGCCAACAAGGCGACGGTGGCCAACGTCGTGACGCTGGCGGGCGGCTCGGCGAACGACACGATCACGCTGACGACCGCGCTCAACACCAGCATGTCGCTCGATCTGGGTGACGGCTACAACGAACTGACGCTGGCGGGCGCAGGTGCCAACGTCGGCACCGTCAGCAACGTCAACACCCTGCTCGGCGGCACCGGAACCGATACGGTCACGCTCGGCACCGAGGTGACAAATGGCAGCGTCAGCCTGGGCACCGGCAACGACACGCTGACTTTGGCGGCGGGCGGCAACACGCTGACCGTGGCAAACGTCAAGACGATCATCGGCGGCACCGCCGACGACACCGTCACTCTTTCGGCGGCAGCGGCGAACACCAGCATCGACCTGGGCGACACCAGCGACGTGCTGACCTTCGGCGACTTCACCAACAACGCCACGGTCGGCACCGTCGGCACCATCAACGGCGGCGGCGGCAACGACACCATCACGCTGACCGGCGCCCTGACCGACTCGATGCAGATCGACCTCGGTAGCGGCAAGACCAAGCTGACCCTGGCCAACGTGGCCAATACCGGCACCGTCACCAACGTGAACACGCTGGTCGGCGGAACCGGAGCCGACACGATCTCGCTGGGCGGCGCTGTCAGCAATGCCAGCATCAGCCTGGGCAGCGGTAGCGACACACTGACGCTGGCGAACGGCACCAACACCGCAACCGTAGCGAACGTGAAGACGATCGCCGGTGGCACTGGCAACGACACGATTACCCTAAGTGCCGCCATCGCCAGTGGCAGCATCGACCTTGGTGGCGGCAGCGACTCGCTGACGCTGGGCAGCTTCGCCAACAGTGTCACGGTCTCCAACGTGGAGACGGTGCATGGTGGCTCGGGCGCCGACAACGTGACGCTGAACACGGCACTGAGCAACGGCATGACCGTCGATCTTGGCAGTGGGGCGAACACGCTGACGCTGACCGCGGGCTCCAACACGGGAACTGTGAGCAACGTCGTCACGCTGAACGGCGGCACCGGCAACGATACCATCACGCTGGGTACCGCGGCGCTGAACGCCAGGTTCGATATGGGAACCGGCACTGGCTCGCTGGCCTTCGGCAACTTCACCAACACGGCAACGGTGTTGAACGCCGACACCATCACCGGCGGTACGGGCGCCGACACCATCACGCTGGGTACCGCGCTGACCGCGAGCATGTCGGTCGATCTGGGCGCCGGCAGCAACAAGCTGACCCTGGCGAATACGGCCAATACCGGCACGGTGAACAACGTGCAGACGCTGGTGGGCGCCGCCGCGGCCGACACGATCACGTTCGGCGCACCGGTGACCAATGCCAGCATCAATCTGGGTGGCGGCGGCGACACGTTGACTTTCACCAACGGCACCAACAGCGCAACCATCAGCAACGTCGCGACGATCGTCGGCGGCACCGGCAACGACACCATCACGATGGGTTCGGCGCTCACCACCGGTACCCAGGTCGATCTGGGTGCCGGCAACAACCAACTGACGCTGTCCGGCTCCGGCGGCACCGGCACGGTAACCAACGTCGGCACGTTGCTGGGCGGGACGGGCATCGACAACATTACGTTCGGCGGTACCGTGAACAACGCCAGTGCCTCCTTCGGCGGCGGTTCGGACAAGCTGACCCTGGCGGCGGGCGGCAACTCGCTGACCGCGGCCAACGTCAAGACGCTGATTGGCGGAACCGGCGCCGATACCGTCACGCTGAGCGCGGCGGCCAACAGCATCAGCGTCGATCTCGGCGGCGGCGGCGATACGCTGACGCTCGGCAACTTCGCCAACACGGCGACCGTCGGCAACGTGGCGACGCTCGTGGGTGGCACCGGCGCCGACAAGGTCACGCTGACAACCGGGCTGACCGATTCGACACAGGTCGATCTTGGCGCCGGCAGCAACTCACTGACGCTGTCATCGGGGACCAACACCGGCACGGTCAGCAACGTAAGCACGCTGATCGGCGGCAGCGGCACCGACACGATCAACCTCGGTACCAACGTCACCAAGGGCAGCTACAACCTGGGTTCGGGCAGCGACACGCTTACGCTGGCGAGCGGCAACAACTCCGCCACTGTGTCCAACGTGAAGACGCTGATCGGTGGCGCCGGCAACGACGCGATCACGCTCGGCGCCGCGCTGGCGAATGGCAGTGTGGATATCGGCACCGGCAGCGACACGCTGACCTTGGCGAACAGCAGCAACACGGTGACCGTCGGCCAGGTGTCCACGATCACCGGCGGAACCGGCGCGGACAATGTGACGCTGTCCACCGCGCTGACCACCGGCATGCAGGTCGATCTGGGCAGCGGCGCGAACACGCTGACGTTGAACAGCGCCGCCAACACCGGGACGGTCAAGAATGTCGGCACGCTGATCGGCGGCACGGGTGCGGATACGATCACGCTCGGCACCGCTGCGGCAAATGCCAGCATTTCGCTCGGCATCGGCGCCGACTCGCTGACGTTCGGCAACAGCGCCAACACGGCCACGGTATCGAACGTCGAAACGATCCTGAGCGGCGCCGGCAACGACGTGATCACGCTGGGCACCGCGTTGACCACCGCGATGTCGGTCGATCTTGGCGGCGGCCAGAACAAGCTGACGCTGGCAAACGCGACCAACACCGGTACGATCTCCAACGTGCAGACGCTGAACGGCGGCACGGGCGTCGATACCATCACCTTTGGCACCGCCATCGTGAACGCCAGCCTGAATCTTGGCGCCTCAACGGATACCCTGACGCTGGGGAACGGCACCAACTCCGGCACCGTGTCCAACGTCGGCACGCTGACGGGCGGCACCGGCAACGACGCCATCACGCTCGGTACCGGACTAACGAATGCCAGCGTCAATCTGGGCGCCGGCAACGACACGCTGACGCTGAACAAGGCGAACAACACCGCGACGATCGGCAATGTGGAGACCATCACCGGAAGTACCGGCAACGACAGCATCACGCTGGCCACCGCGCTGACCACGGCGATGAAGGTCGATCTGGGCGCCGGCCAGAACACGCTGACCCTCACGAACGTCGCCAACACCGGCACCGTCGCCAATGTCGGCACACTGATCGGCGGCAGCGGGAATGACGCGATCACCCTGGGTGGCGCGGCGGTGAGTGCCAGCATCGCGCTGGGCACCGGCAACGACACGCTGACGCTGGGTTCGTTCGCCAACACGGTGACGGTGGCGAACATCGGCACCCTGACAGGTGGCGGCGGCAACGACACCGTCACGCTGACTGCTCCGCTGACCACCGGCATGTCGGTCGATCTGGGCGGCGGTTCGAACAAGCTGACACTTGCATCCGGCAGCAACACCGGCACGGTCAGCAACGTGCAGACGCTGATCGGCGCATCCGGCACGGACAGCGTCACGTTCGGTGGAAGCGTGGTCAATGGCTCGATCAGTCTCGGCGCGGCCACAGACAGCCTGACTCTTGCCAACGGCACGAACCGTGTCTCCGTGGCGAGTGTCGGGACAGTGCAGGGCGGCAGCGGTGCCGACACCATCGTGTTGTCCGGTTCCACCGCGAGCACGGCGATCGGCGGCGGCGGGATCAACTTCATCACCGGCAATACGGTCGGCGACACTTACGTGCTCGATCAGAACAGCGTCGGCAACTACACCACGGTGATGAACTTCAACTCGGCGAAGGGGGACAAGATTGCCCTCGACACCACCGGCAGCGCGGTGTTCGGCAACAACACCTACAACCTGGGTGGCGCGGCGCTGACGACCGGGGTGGACCTGGCCGATGTGACGAACGCCTCGGCGCGGTTGGCGACCACGCTGAATAACGGCGGAAACGGCGGGTTCGTTTACGAACAAGATACCGGTGAACTGTATTACAGCGGCACTGGGTCCTTCGCGGGCGGCGGCACGCAGATCGGCATGATCACCACCAACGGCACCACGCCCTGGACCTTCAACGCGAACAGCTTTGAGCAGGTGTAGCCTGCGATAGGAATCCGCATGACGACCGGGGTCGCGAGCAAAAGCGCTTCTGACAAGGCCCGGAGCAAGGCAATGGCAGCATTGGCCGCGTGGCAGCGGGGGGAGATCGCCCCCGCTGCCGCGTTGCTGCTTCTCTGGCCGGTGGTGCAGGACGCTGTCGATCACTCGAACCTCGGCGCGCTGCTGCGCGCGGTCGGGCAGCCGGCGGATGCCGAGGCGGCGTATCGCAAGGCGATCGCACGGGATTCCTCGTTCGCGCCGGCGCCGTACAATCTCGGCAATCTGCTGACCGATGCCGGGCGGTTGGATGAAGCGGAAGCTGCCTACCGCGCCGCCGTCGCGGCCAGGCCCGAGTATGCCGAGGCGTGGAATGCCCTGGGCACGGTGTTGTTAAAGCGTGGCCGGCTGATTGATTCCGCGGACGCGTTCCGTGCCGCCGCGACGCAATCGCCAAGTTGGGCCGAAGCGCACACCAATCTGGGCGTCGCCTTGCTTGGGCTCGAACGTTACGAGCTCGCTGGGCAGGCATTCCGCGCGGCCCTTAAAGCGGACCGCCGGTACGCTGGCGCTCATGGCAACCTGGGTGCGCTCTGCCTTCGCGCAGGTGCGCCGGTTGCCGCGGAAGCCGCCTCGCGCACCGCGATCGAGCTGGCGCCGCAAGAACATCGCTGGATCACCAACCTCGCGGTGGCGCTACAGATGCAGGCGCGTGCCGAGGAGGCAGAGCAATGCTTTCGTGCGGCGCTGGCACTGCGTCCCGACTACGCCTCGGGCCACGGCAATCTGCTGTTCGCGCTGAACTACCGCGACGACCTGTCGGCGGAGGAAATCTTCGCCGAATACCAGCGGTGGGACGCGATGCACGCCCGTCCGCTTGCGCCCACGAACCCGGTGTTCGCGCTGGACCGGACGCAGGGGCGGCGACTGCGCGTGGGCTATATCTCACCCGACTTCCGCCAGCACGCGGTCGCATTTTTCTCCGAACCGCTGCTCGCGGCGCACGACCGCGCCCAGGTCGAGTTATTTCTGTACGCCGAGGTCCCGGTCGAGGACGCCGCGACGCAGCGCTTCCGCGCAATGGCAGACCATTGGCGCCCCACTGTTGGGCTCAGCGACGAAGCAATGGCGGCGCTCATCCGCGAGGACCGCATCGACGTGCTGGTCGATATGGCCGGCCATTCCGCCAGCAACCGGCTGCTGGTGCTCGCACGCAAACCGGCACCCGTGCAGGTTGCGTATTTGCTCGGGCACGGGACCACGTCCGGCCTTGCGGCGGTGGATGCGTTCCCGGCCGACGATGCGCTCGCTCCACCGGACGCCGACGCGGTGTTCTCGGAACGCCTCATCCGGCTGCCGCGCATTCCATTCGCGTATCGCCCGCCGGAGGACATGCCGCCGGTCGCGCCGCTGCCCGCCGCGGACAACGGCTACATCACGTTCGGACATTTCGGCCGGCCGGAGCGGCTGAACGCCGGGGTCGTTGCCGCGTGGTCATGCATCCTGCACGCGGTGCCGGGATCGCGCCTGGTGCTGAACAACCGGTCGTTCCAGGAGCCGGCGTTCCGCAAATTGTTCCTGGGGCGGTTCGCTGCGCACGACATTCCGCGCGAGCGGTTGGACCTGACCTACACATCGCCTCAACGGTGCACCTGGGTTGCGTACGGCGCGATCGACATTGCGCTGGATCCGTTTCCGCACAACGCGGGCACCACGACGGTGGAGGCGCTGTGGCAGGGCGTTCCCGTCGTCACGCTGGCGGGGCGGCCGACCGTCGGACGATTTGGCGCTTCGATCCTGCACGCGGTGGGATTGGACGATTGGGTCACTCACGATGTCGAGGCGTACGTTGCGCGGGCGGTGGCCGCAGCCGGGGATAGGGACGCACTGAAGAAACTGCGCGCGGCGTTGCGCCCGCGGATGCAACGTTCGCCGCTGCTGGACGCCGATGGGCTGGCGCGCTGTTTGGAACGTTCGTACCGAGAACTGTGGGATCGGTGGTGCGATCCAACGGTTGCGGACGTGCCGGAACCTGCGCAGCCGACCCCTCCCCCTAACCTCGGTTCGCTTCGCGACCCAAGCCCTCCAGGGGAGGGGGAATTGTTGCGGGGGCTGTTCACGTCCGGCGACCTTGCCGGCGCACAGCAGCTCGCCGAGCAAATCCTGGCGCGCGATCCGACCGATGCTGTTGCCGCGCACGTCGCGGGGCTGATCGCGTATCGCGAGAACCGGCTGGATGCAGCCGATCGCTTCATGGCCACCGCTTCCGCCGCCGCGCCCAACGATCCGGAAATCTTCGCCAACCACGCCGCGGTGCTGCGCACGCTCGGCCGGCTGCCGGAAGCGGAAACCGCGGCACGCGCGTCGCTTGCACTGGCGCCGGAACGCACCGAGACGCACAACAATCTCGGCAACATCCTGCGCGACAGCGGGCGCTTCGAGGAAAGCATCGCCTGCTACCAGGCCGCGCTGCGCGTCGCGCCTCGCTTTGCCGATGCGTGGGCCAATCTCGCCTGGGTGCTGTCGCTGTGCGGCCGCGCGCAGGAAGCAGAGCACGCGGCACGCCAGGCCATCGCGATCGACCCGCGCAACGCCAACGGACACAACAATCTCGGCCTGGCGCTGATGCGGCAAAGCCGGCTGCGCGAGGCGGAAGCCGCGCTGCGCGAAGCCCTGACGATCCGCCCCGACTTCGCCCTGCCGCATAGCAACATCTTGTTCTGCCTCAACTACCGCGACGACATGACGCCGGAAGCGATCTTCGAGGAATATCGCCAATGGGACACGCGCCACGCGCGCGGCCTGGCGCTGGCGGAGCCGCAATTCGCGCTCGATCGCACCCCCGGCCGGCGGCTTCGCGTCGGCTATGTCTCCCCCGATTTCCGCCAGCACGCCGTTGCGTTGTTCGCCGAACCGCTGCTCGAAGCACACGATCGCAACCAAGTCGAGATATTCTGCTACGCCGAGGTCCCCGTCGAGGACGACACCACGCGCCGCATCCGCGGACTGGCGGATCACTGGCGCCCAACGCTCGGCCGCAGCGACGCCGATGTCGCGGCCATGGTGCAAGCCGATCAGATAGACGTGCTGGTCGATCTCGCCGGCCACACCGCAAACAACCGCCTGCTGGTGTTCGCACGCAAGCCGGCGCCGATCCAGGTCGAATACATTCTCGGCCATGGCTACACGTCGGGACTGTCGGCGATCGACGCGTTCTTCGCCGATGCGATGCTGGCACCGCCCGGCGCCGATGCGGTGTTCTCCGAGCGGCTGATCCGCCTGCCGCGCATCCCGCTGGTATATCGGCCCCCGGATGACATGCCGCCGGTCGCGGCACTCCCCGCTGCGGCCAACGGCTACGTCACCTTCGGTTATTTCGGCCGCACCGTGCGGCTGAACGACAAGGTCATCGCGGTGTGGTCGCGCATCCTGCATGCGGTGCCGCAGTCGCGGCTGGTGCTGAACAGTGCGACGCTGGGCGAACCGAAGGGGCGCGACGAATTTGCGGCGCGATTTGCCGCGCACGGCATCGCGCGCGACCGGCTCGATCTGGTGTGCACAACGCCGCAGCCGCGCACGTGGGCGGCGTATGGCGCGATCGACATCGCGCTCGATCCGTTCCCGCACAACGGCGGCACCACGACGATCGAGGCACTGTGGCAGGGCGTGCCGGTGATTACGCTGGCGGGTCGTCCCACCGTCGGGCGGTTCGGTGCATCGATCCTGCACGCGGTGGGCTTGGACGACTGGGTGACGGCGAACCTCGACGCGTATGTGTCGCGCGCGGTCGCCGCCGCGGCAGATCTGGCGACTCTGGCGGCCGTGCGCGCGGCGTTGCGCCCACGTTTCGCAGCGTCGCCGCTGCGCGATGCCGATGGTTTGGCGCGCGCGTTCGAATCCGCCTTCCGCTATCTTTGGGATGAATGGCGTGAAGACGCAGTGCCGCGCCTGCATCGCCTGCTGTCGATCGGCGCCAATGCCGCAGCGCAGGAATTCGCGCTGCGGCTGCTCGCACGCGACCCGACGCATGCAGACGCGCTGCACGTACTCGGGTTGATCGCGTTCAACGCCGGTGATTCCGCACAGGCCGCCGCGCTGCTGCAACGAGCGCCGCCACGGCCGGATATTCTGTCCGATCTTGGCGTGATCATGCGCACGCAGGGCCACCTGCCAGAGGCAGAGCACGCGTATCGCCAGGCGCTGGCGTTGTCGCCGGATCTGGTCCCGGCGCTCGGCAACCTCGGCAACGTGCTGCTGGACATGAAACGGGCGGAGGAGGCGGAAACCGTGCTCGCGCGGGCGCTGGAACTCGCACCCGACCGGCCGTGGCTACTGCGCAACTTGGCACTGGCGCAGCTTGCGCGACAGGACGCCGCACATGCGGAGCCGCTGCTGCGCCGCGCACTGGCGATCAACGCGGACGACGCGGAGGCACACGAAACGCTGGGTGTGCTGCTCGGGCAAAGCGGCCGGCCGATCGAGGCGGAGCAACATCACCGCGCCGCGCTCGGTGGACTGAAGGATCGACACCGAGTGTTGGGCAACCTGGCCATCGCGTTGCAGATGCAGGGCCGGCACCTGGAGACGGAACAAACCTACCGCGAAGCGCTCGCACTGCGTCCGGACTATGCGTCCGGCCACGGCAATCTGCTGTTCGCGCTGAACTACCGCGACGACCTTTCAGCCGAGGCGATCTTCGCCGAATACCGCGCCTGGGATGCGCGGCACGCGCGTCCGCTGACTCCGGCCAATCCCATATTCGATCTCGACCGTACGCCGGGACGGCGGCTGCGCATCGGCTACGTGTCGCCGGATTTCCGCCAGCACGCCGCTGCATTCTTCGCCGAGCCACTCCTCGCGGCGCATGATCGCGGCCAGGTCGAGGTGTTCTGCTACGCCGAGCTGGCCGTGCCGGACGCCGCGACCGAACGCTTCCGCGCACTGGCCGAGCACTGGCGCCCCACGGCCGGGTGCAGCGATGCGGAAGTGGCGATGATGGTCCGGCAGGACCACATCGACGTGCTGATCGACCTGGGCGGCCACACCGCCGGCAACCGGCTGCTCGCCTTCGCCCACCGACCAGCGCCGGTGCAGATCGAGTACCTGCTCGGGCACGGCACGACCTCGGGCATGTCGGCGATGGACGCATTCCTGTCCGACGACGCGTTGGCGCCGCCGGGTGCTGATGCCGTGTGCAGTGAACGCATCGTGCGGCTGCCGCGGATCCCGCTGGCGTACCAGCCGCCGGAGGGCATGCCGCCGGTCGCACCACTGCCGGCCCGGATCAATGGCTGTGTCACGTTCGGGCATTTCGGCCGGCCCGAACGGCTGAACGACCGCGTCGTTGCGACGTGGTCGCGCATCCTGGGCGCGGTGCCGGGCGCGCGGCTGGTACTGAACAGCCGGAATTTTCATGAAGCGGCGTTCAGGGAAATGTTCGTGGCGCGGTTTGCCGTGTGCGGCATCGCTCGCGAACGGCTGGACCTGGTTTGCACCGCGTCGCGAGCACCCACGTGGGAGGCGTATCGAGCGGTCGATATCGCGCTCGATCCGTTCCCGCACAACGCCGGCACGACAACGTTCGAGGCGCTGTGGCAGGGCGTGCCAGTTCTGACGCTCGCGGGGCGGCCGACCGTCGGCCGATTCGGTGCGTCGATCTTGCATGCAATCGGCATGGATGACTGGGTTGCCGGCGATGCCGACGGCTATGTGGCCCGCGCGGTGACGGCGGCCGCCGACCTCGATGCATTGGCGGAACTGCGTTCGGCCCTACGCTCTCGGTTCGAGGCGTCGCCGTTGCGCGATGCCGCCGGCCTGGCGCGCTGCATGGAGGACGTGTACCGCGCCCTGTGGGACGAATGGCGCGCGGCGCCGGCCATGCCAATGGCGGCCGACTGATGCTGCGGATCGCCGCCAGTGCGCGCATCTCCCGTCTCGCCGACATCGAAGAATCGGTGCGGGGCAGCGACATCGTCATCGAGGACGACGTCGTTATCGATGCCTTCGTGAAGATCAAACCCGCTGGCGGCAACGGCGACGTGGTGATCGGATGCGGCAGCGTGATCAATTCGGGCTGCGTGCTGTACACTGGGAACGGCATCCGGATCGGCCGCAACGTGCTGATCGCGGCGAACTGCACGCTGGCCCCGACCAACCATGAATTCGCCGATCCACATGCGCCGATCCGGGCGCAGGGATTCGCGCCCAGCCGCGGCGGCGTGGTGATCGGCGATGACGTTTGGATCGGCGCGAACTGCGTGTTGACGGACGGCGCGGTGATCGGCTCCGGCAGCGTGGTCGGAGCGGCATCGTTGGTGCGGGGGGAGCTGCCTGAATTCTGCGTCGCGTTCGGCGTTCCGGCCCAGGTGCGCGGATGGCGGGGTCGGGCGTAATGCACGTGATCGGGGCACAGAGTTCGCCCTCCCCTTGCGGGAGGGGGTTAGGGGGAGGGGTGGGCCGCGCCACGATCCTGGGCCGTACGCACCCCTCCCCCCCGCCGCCTCCCTCAAGGGGAGGGGGAGATCTTGCCTTCCCTCCCCCTTCCCCACCCCCATGCTGACCTTCACCATCCTCGGCGCGTCCGGTTTCCTCGGGCGCGCGCTGACCGACGCGTTGCAGGCGGAAGGCCACACGGTGCATCCGGTCACGCGGTCCGCGCTGCCCGCGCTACTGGAAAGCCGCCGCAACGCCGGCCACGTGATCGACTGCATCGGCCTGACCGCCGATTTCCGCGTCCGTCCGTATGATACCGCCGAGGCGCATGTCGGCATCACCGCGCGCGCCCTGGCCGGCTTGCGCTGCAACTCCTTCCTGTTCCTGTCATCGACCCGGGTTTACGCCCGGGCCGACGTTACGCACGAAGACGCCGCGCTGCCGTTGCAGCCGCATGATCCGTCCGATCTGTACAACCTGACGAAACTGACCGGAGAAGCGCTTTGCCTCGGGGATTCGCGCCCCACCGTGCGCGTGGCGCGGCTGTCCAACATCTACGGCCTGGCCATGGGCATCGACGCGTTTCTGGGCCAGGTGCTGCAGGAAGGCATCGCCACCGGCACGGTGCAGTTCCGCCAGGCACCGGACTCCGCGAAGGACTACATCAGCCTGGCGCAGTTGGTTCGCCTGCTGCCGGCAATCGCCACCGCCGGCCGCCGACGCCTCTATAATGTCGCCTCGGGCCGCAACACATCACACGCCGCGATCGCCGCAGGCCTGACCCGCCATTTCGGCTGGCGCTGCCGTTTCGCGCCAGGCGCGCCCACCCTCGCCTTCCCACCCATCGACACCACTCGCCTGACCGCAGAATTCGGCCCGGCGTTAAGTGATCTTTCAGAAGACCTCCCCACACTGGTGCCCAACCCAACGGAGGTCCCATGCTCACCATCGACGAGGCCGGTGGCCGCGTGATCCAGCACTGCCCTGACGGCAGCACCAAAGAGCACGCGCTCGACACGGCGGAGGCGTTCGAGGCGGTGTCGGCCGCCTGGCTGCGCTGCGGCTGGGACGTGAAATACGTCTATGGCTTCACCTGGATGGGTCGCCCGATCATCCAGCTTCCCGAGGACATGGTGCGCATCCAGGAGGTGATCTGGCGCCTCCGTCCCGACGTGGTGGTGGAAACCGGCGTCGCGCATGGCGGCTCGCTGGTATTCTACGCCAGTGTGTTTTCCGCGCTGGGCCATGGCCGGGTGATCGGCGTCGATGTGGAGATCCGGCCGCACAACCGCGCCGCGATCGAGCTGCACCCGCTGGCAAAGCAGATCAGGCTGATCGAGGGCAGTTCCACCGACCCGACGACCTTCGCCAAGGTCCGCGCGTCGGTGACGCCCGGAGAGCATGTGCTGGTGGTGCTGGATTCGAATCACAGCCGCGAACATGTCGCGCGCGAGCTGGAACTTTATTCCGAGCTGGTCTCGCCGGGTTCCTACATCGTCGCCTGCGACGGCATCATGGCGCAGGTCGCCGGCGCGCCGCGCAGCTCGGCCGACTGGTCCTGGAACAACCCGCTCGCCGCGGTCGATGCGTTCCTGCAGGCGCACGACGATTTCGTGCTGGAGGAACCCGGCTTCGTGTTCAACGAAGGCAAGGTGCGCAACCGCGTCACCTACTGGCCGAACGCGTTCCTGCGGCGGGTCGCATGAAAGCGGTGATCCTGGCCGGCGGCCTCGGCACCCGCATCTCCGAGGAATCGCACCTGCGGCCGAAACCGATGATCGAGATCGGCGGCCGGCCGATCCTGTGGCACATCATGAACATCTACACCGTGCACGGCGTGACGGATTTCGTCATCTGCCTCGGCTACCGCGGCCACATGATCAAGGAGTACTTCGCCAACTACATGCTGCACGCATCGGATGTGACGATCGACGCGCACAATGGCCGCATCGAGTATCATCGCAACTACGCCGAACCGTGGCGTGTGACGCTGGTCGATACCGGCCCGGGCACCATGACCGGCGGGCGGTTGAAGCGCGTCGCACGCTACCTCGATCCGGACGACAGCTTCTGCATGACCTATGGCGACGGCGTCGCCGACATCGACATATCCGGACTGATCGCGTTCCACCGCAACCACGGCCGGCTCGCCACCGTCACCGCGGTGACGCCGCCTGGCCGCTATGGCGCGCTGCTGATGCAGCAGGACCGCGTCGCCAGCTTCGTGGAGAAGCCGCCGGGCGACAACGCGCTGATCAACGGCGGCTTCTTCGTGCTGCACCCGTCGGTGCTCGATCGCATCGAGGGCGACGACACGCCGTGGGAAACCGAGCCGCTGGAAAGCCTGGCGCGCGACGGCGAACTGCGCGCCTTCCGCCACAGCGGCTTCTGGCAGGCGATGGACACGTTGCGCGACCGCACGACGCTGGAGGCGCTGTGGGAATCCGGCGCGGCCCCATGGAAAGTGTGGCAGGGGTGACCGGTCGGCGCATGTTGCGGCAGCGGCAACAAGTGAAATATCCGAGATACGGTCTGCCATCTTCGCGCAACACCTCTCACGATGTTGCGACCGCGGACGTTTGCGGGTCGCCGTCCACGTGGAGCACCGGGTAAACTCCCCGCATCACACGCCACAGCCACGGAGACCCCACATGACGGAGATCGAAGATCTCTCGACACGTTTGCTCGCACTTGAAACCGTGGTGCGGCAGTTGCTGACACATCTGGCGGTGCGCACCGACGATCCGCCGCAATGGGTGGCGACGCGCCGGACGCTGGCACTACATGCGATGCACCGCGAGCCATCGCTCGACTCCGACCCTGATGCCCGCGCCTGGATGGAAAACGCCATCGACGGCTTCTTCGGCCAGGTGCAGGCGGTGGTCGAGGGCTACGGCGGAACACCTGGCCCCGCGATGCGTTGAACCCTCACCGGCGCGACGCCGGACTTGAGGAGTACGCGTCATGCATCGTCGCCTTGCCATGCTGTTGGCCGCTGCCGTCGTCGCGGCGCCGTGCGCGGCCCTCGCGCAGAATCCGCAACCCGCGCCGCCCGGCGTGAAGGCGCCGGTCGCGCCACCGAATTCGCCGTCGCCGCCGCCGGAGCAAGTCGCCCCGGGGGCCCAGAACATGCAGGGCAACGACCCGAACCTGAGTAACAAGCTTGCCAGCCAGAACGGCACTCTGCATCCCTCGAACGTCGATCCGGGTATCGCGGTGACCCCGCCGGCGAATGGACAGGGCACGATGCCCGTCATCCCGCCGCCGGGCACGTCGGGCGGCAATCCGAACGTCGAGCCGAAGTAATCGTCCCGCACAGCGATCGCACGGACTTGCGCAGCGGCCGCTGCGCAAATTGACGCGTGCGGGCGGCTGTGGTTTGCATCCGGCGCGCTTCACACACGCGGGAGCAGTCGCTTATGTCCGCCACGACAATGCCGCTGACGCTCGATTTCCTGACCTGGCTGGCCACCGGACCACAGCCCTACGGCGACGTGATGGATGCGTGGCGCACGTCCTGTCCGCGACTGACGATCTGGGAAGACGCAATCGACGCGGAACTGGTCATGCACACGCGAATTGCCGGCCAGCCGTTCATCGAACTGACGGAGCGCGGCACGGCGTTGCTGGCTGCGCACCGCCGCGACGGATAATCGGGCCGATCAGCCCGTCAGGCCCTCGGCGAATCGAACGATCCGCATGCCCGCTTCCTTCAGCCGCACCCCCGGCACGGTGAGCGATATGCGAAGCTGCCCGACCGCGCTCGGGCCAAAGCCGTCGCACGGCAGCACCGCCACCGCCTCGTGCTCCAGCAGAGCAGTGGCAAAATCGCGCGATGATCGCTGTGTGCCGCGCACATCCAGCAGCACGAACATCCCGCCTTCCGGCCTGGTCACGTGGCACCGCGGAGCGTTGGCCAGAATATCCGTCAGCAGCGCCGCGCGGGAGCGATAGGTCTCACGCATCGCCGCCACCTCCGGCAGTTCCTGACGCAGCGCTGCCAGCGCGCCGTCCTGGATGAACGGCGGCCCGCCGTACAGCATGCAGACCAGCAGGTCGAACAATGGCTGCTTCAGAATGGAAGGCGCGACGATCCAGCCAAGACGAAAGCCCGGCATCGCATGCGATTTCGACAGGCTGGACACCACGATTGTTCGTTCCGCCATACCCGGCAGGGACCACGGGCTGACATGCGGGCGTTCATAGGTAAGGTCTTCGTATACTTCGTCGGACAGCAGCCACAGATCGTGGCGGCGGCAAAGTTCGGCGATCGCCGCCACTTCGGAATGCGACAGGACGCTGCCGGTGGGATTGTGCGGCGTGTTGATCCAGATGGCGCGGGTGCGCGGCGTGATGGCATCTGCGAGCGCGGCGACATCCGGATGGAACCCGTTCTCCGGCCGCAGCGGAACGTTCACCATCCTGGCACCGCTGGCGGCGATGACGCCGGCATAGGTCGCATAAACCGGCTCCGGAACGATAACCTCGTCGCCAGGCCCAGCCAGACATTGCACCGCGCAATACACGCCGGCCTGCGCGCCCGCGACCACAACGACGTTGTCCGCAGTACACGGCTGCCCGGTCCGTCGCGCGACACGCGCGGCGATCGCCGCCCGCACGTTGGGATAGCCGGTGATCGGCGCATAGCCGGTGCGGTGCGCACGCAGCGCACGCACGGTCTCCTCGATCACCAATTCGGGCGGCGCCTGGTCAGGATCGCCGACCGTCAGCACGATCACATCACGGCCGGCCTCCACCTGCGCGAGCGCGGCGAAGTGGATTGACCATGCATTCGCACCGTCGCCGCCGATTCGGTTGACACGTTCCGCCAGTCGCATGGATTGCCTCCTGTCATCGTGCCGCATGTTGTGACGTTACTTTCCATCCATGTTGGGAAGGCTCTCCCCGCACGCCGTCGTTCACGCTAGCGTGCGGCGCCTCACAGTTGAAGGATACCCAGGATCATGCAGCGCCGCACGTTTCTCGCCGCTTCGGCCGCCAGCCTCGCGCTTCCCGCTGTTGCCAGCGCGCAGAAAACCCGGCTTCTGAAATTCATTCCGCAATCCGACCTGACAATCCTCGACCCAATCTGGACCCAGGCGTATGTCACGCGCAACCACGGGTTCATGGTCTTCGACACGCTGTACGGCATCGACAACCAGTTCCGCACGCAGCCGCAGATGCTCGCGGGCCATACCACCGGGAACGACGGCAAGCTGTGGAAACTGACGTTGCGCGATGGCCTGAAATGGCACGACGGCGAGAAGGTCCTGGCGCGCGATTGCGTCGCATCGATCAAGCGCTGGGGCGCGCGCGATGCATTCGGCGGTACGCTGATCGACTTCACCGATGAGCTGTCCGCGCCTGATGACAAGACCATCCAGTTCCGCCTGAAGCGGCCCTTCCCGCTGCTGCCTGATGCGCTGGGCAAGCCCGGCAGCAATTTCTGCGCGATGATGCCGGAGCGTCTGGCAAACACCGATCCGTTCAAGCAGATCACCGACATGGTCGGCAGCGGGCCGTTCAAGTTTAGCGCGAAGGAGCGCGTGGTCGGCTCGCTGGTGGTTTATACGCGCAACGCCGACTACGTGCCGCGCTCCAGCGGCAGGCCGGAATGGACGTCCGGGCCGAAGGTTGTGAACTTCGACCGCATCGAATGGCACGTGATCCCGGACGCCGCCACCGCCGCCGCGGCCTTGCGGCAAAACGAGATGGATTGGTGGGAGAATCCCACCACCGACATGATTCCGTTGCTGCAACGCGACCATAAGCTGGTGGTGAAGGTAACCGATCCGACCGGGCTGATGGGGTGCCTGCGGCCGAATGCGTTGACCGCTCCGTTCGACAATCCTCGCATCCGCCGTGCCCTGTTGAAGGCGATCAACCAGAGCGACTACATGATCGCCTGCGCCGGCACCAATCCAAAATCGTGGCATGTACCGTCCGGCATCTTCGCCACCGGCACGCCAATGGCAAGCACCGCCGGGCTGCAAGTGTTCAACGGTCCGCGCGATTACGCCGCGGCGAAGCAGGAAATCGAGGCGGCCGGCTACAAGGGCGAGAAAGTCGTGCTGCTGGCGCCAACCGATATCGCGGTACTGAAGGCCGAGGCGGATGTCGGCGCCGACATGATGCAGAAGATCGGCCTGAACGTGGATTACCAGGCGATGGACTGGGGCACCGTGGTGCAGCGTCGCGCGTCGATGAAACCGCTGGACCAGGGCGGCTGGAGCTTGTTCCACACGTTCTGGTCCGGTCTGGACCAGGCCAATCCGGTCGGCCACGCATTCCTGCGCGGCAACGGCAAGGCGACCGCGCCGGGCTGGCCCACCGCGCCGAAGATCGAAGAGCTGCGCACCGAATGGATCAACGCACCCAATCTGGATGCGCAGAAGAAGCTGGCCGTTGAATTGCAGCGACAGGCGCTGATCGATCTGCCTTATATTCCGCTGGGGCAGATGTTCCAGCCCACATCGTTCAACAACCACGTCAGCGGCGTGCTGAACGGGTTTGCCATGTTCTGGAATGTGAAAAAATCCTGATCCCGACAGGACCGTGTGTCATTGCGAGGACCGGTGTGTCATTGCGAGTCGCCACCGGCCGGTCGGCCGACCCGCGACTGGATGAAACGGCAGCATTCTGTCATTGCGAGGCCGCTTGGCCGAAGCAATCTCGTTCGCGACGAGCCGCCGGCAGCTCGTAACGGACGGGATTGCTTCGGCCCAAGCGGCCTCGCAATGACAGGGGGATCCAGTTTCTTGTTAGGAGCGAAGTGACGAAGCAACCTCGTTCGTGACGAGCCGCCGCCTGTCACGAACGAGGTTGCTTCGTCGCTTCGCTCCTAACAAGAAACTAAGGTTCCCCCCTCCCCTTGAGGGAGGGGTTGGGGGAGGGGTCGAAACGTAA
>DASXFW010000119.1:0-23051 GCA_036489395.1 Acetobacteraceae bacterium
GGGGAGGGGGGAACCTTGTTTCTTGTTAGGAGCGAAGCGGCGGAGCAACCTTGTTCGCGACAAGCGGCGGCTTATCACGAACGCATTTGCTTCGCCGCTTCGCTCCTCGCAATGACCCTGTGGGTGCCCTTACCCCTCCGGTTCCAACGCGAACGCGGCGGCCATCAGCGCGCGCGTGTAATCTTCGCGCGGGTGGGCGAACACCGCGTCCGCGTCGCCTTCCTCCACCACCACGCCCTGCCGCAGCACGACCACCCGGTGCGCCAGCGCGCGCACCACCTTCAGATCATGGCTGATGAATAAATAAGCCAGTCCATGCCGCTGCTGCAGCCCGCGCAGCAGTTCGACGATCTGCGCCTGCACTGACATATCCAGCGCGCTGGTCGGTTCATCCAGCGCGACGAAGTGCGGCTTCAGCACCATCGCACGCGCGATGGCGATGCGCTGGCGCTGCCCGCCGCTGAATTCGTGCGGATAGCGCTCGGCGGAATCGGCCGGCAGGCCCACTTCCTCCAGCGCGTCAGCAACACGCAGCGCACGGTCCGCGCGCGACAAGCGCGGCTCGTGCACAAGCAATCCTTCCGCCACGATATCGGCCACCGGCAAACGGGGCGATAGGCTGCCGTATGGGTCCTGGAACACGATCTGCATGCGCGCGCGAAGCCGGCGCAGTGCACGCTTGTCGAGCGCCGCGATATCCTGTCCGTCGAAGCGGATGCGGCCTTGCGCGCGTTCCAGCCGCAGCGCCGCCAGCGCCATCGTCGTCTTGCCCGATCCGGACTCGCCGACCAGACCGACGGTTTCGCCCGCCCGCACATCGATCGACACGCCATTGACCGCGCGCACATATCCGACCGTGCGGCGCAGCAGGCCGCGGCGCACCGGGAAGTGCACGCTGACGTCGGTTGCTTCCAGCACAGTCGGCGCATCGTGCGGCAGCGGTTCCGGTGCGCCCTTCGGCACCGCGGCGAGCAGCATGCGCGTGTAAGGATGCGTCGGGTTGGCAAAAACGCTGGCCGCGCGGCCAGCTTCGACGATCTGGCCTTCCTTCATCACGCACACGCTGTCGGCGTAGCGGCGCACGATCTGCAGATCATGCGTGATCAGCAGCAGCGCGAGGCCGCGTTCTGCCTTGAGTTGTGCCAGAAGCTGGAGAATTTGCGCCTGGATCGTCACGTCCAGCGCGGTGGTCGGCTCGTCGGCGATCAGCAGCGCGGGATTGTTGGCCAGCGCCATGGCAATCATCACGCGCTGCCGCTGGCCGCCGGACAATTGGTGGGGAAAGGCTTCGAGACGGTTCTCCGCCTCGGCGAAGCCGGCCTGGTTCAGCGTTTCGATCACCCGCGCGCGCAAGGCGTCGCGCGGCACGTGCTGATGCAGCGTGATTGCCTCCGCGACCTGGCGGCCGACGCGGTGCAATGGATTGAGGCTGGTCATCGGTTCCTGGAACACGATGCCGGCGATTTCGCCGCGTGCGCGATGCAGCACGGCATTGCTGGCGCCAATCATTGATTCGCCGCCGAGCACGACGCGGCCAGTCGGATTGGTGCCGCCCTGCGGGAGGAGCTGCAGCAAGGACAGCGCGGTCAGCGACTTGCCGGAGCCGGATTCGCCAACCAGCGCCAGCGTCTCGCCGCGATCGAGGCTGAACGAAACGCGATCCACCACGCGGCGCGCGCCGAAGGCGACGGACAGGTCTTCGACTTCGACGAGACTCATCGGCCGCCTCGTCTGTCATTGCGAGTTGCCCACCGGCCTTCGGCCGACCCGCGACTGGATGAAACGGCGTCGGCGGCCTGACGTCGGTTCCCCCCTCCCCTTGAGGGAGGGGTTGGGGGAGGGGTGCGCACATCCGCGGTCGGTGGATGTACGCACCCCTCCCCCAACCCCTCCCTCAAGGGGAGGGGGGAACCGTGTTTCTTGTTAGGAGCGGAGCGACGAAGCAATCTCGGTCGGGTCAAAGCAGATCCCCGTACAGATTCCGCCAGTCGGGATTGGCCGCGTCGATCAGCATGACCTTCTTCCGCCGGGAGCCGCCCTTGATCTGCTTCTCCCGTGCGATCGCCGCGGCGACATCGGGGACCTCCTCATAGAATACGAGTTTGTCTAAATTGTACCGCGCGCTGAATCCTGGAATTACATGGGTCCGATGCTGTTGCACCCGCTGGACCAGGTTGCTGGTCACGCCGGCGTACAGCGCCGTCTGGCGGTCGTTGGTCATCATATACACGAAGAAACGCGGCTCCATCCGACCGAGATTGGTTCGTCGCCGCGCTCCTCGCAATGACACATATTATTTCGGCAACCTTCGTGGATCGAACGCGTCGCGCACCGCTTCACCGGCGAAGATCATCAACGTCAACAGCCCACCCAGCACAAAGAACGCGGTAAATCCCAGCCACGGCGCCTGCAGATTGTTCTTCCCCTGCGCCACCAGTTCCCCAAGTGACGGCGAGCCCGGCGGCAGGCCGAATCCCAGGAAATCCAAACTCGCCAGGATCGTCACGGAACCCGACAGCGTGAACGGCAGGAACGTCAGTGTGGCGACCATCGCGTTCGGCAGCACGTGCCGCCACATGACCGACAGATCGGAAACCCCCAGCGCCTTCGCCGCGCGCACGTAATCGAGATTGCGGCCCCGCAGGAACTCCGCCCGAACCACGCCGGTCAGGTTCATCCACGAGAACAGCAGCAGGAACACCAGGAGCACCCAGAACCCCGGCGTGATGATGCTGCCCAGGATGATCAGTAGATAAAGCTGCGGCATGCCGTTCCAGATCTCGATGAAGCGCTGGAACAGCAGATCGATCAGGCCGCCGTAATAGCCCTGCACCGCACCGGCGGCGACGCCCACCGCAGATGATACGGCGGTCAGCACGAAGCCGAACAACACCGACAACCGGAAGCCGTAGATGACGCGGGCGAGAACGTCGCGCGCCTGGTCGTCGGTGCCCAGCAGGTTCTGCCAGGTCGGCGGCGACGGCGCGGGCGTCGGCAGATTCTTCACGATGGTGTCGTAGCTGTACGGATCGGCCGGCCAGATCATCCAGCCGTGCTTGCGGATCGCGGCCTGCACTTCAGGATCGGTGTAATCGGCCTCGGTCGGCAGGAAATCGGCGCCGAACATGTCCTCGCTGTAATCCTGCAGCACCGGAAAGTACCAATGCCCGTCGAAGCGGATCACCAGCGGCCGATCGTTGGCGATGAACTCAGCGAACAGGCTGAGCACGAACAAGATGAGGAAAATCCAGAAGGAAATGGAACCGCGCCGGTTCTGGCGGAAGATCGCCAACCGCCGCCGCGTGACCGGAGACAGTGTCATGCGGTTAGGCACCCATCCAAGTTATCCATCCGCTTGCGTAATTCCGCCGCATCGCGTGCCGCACCCGGCCGGCATGGTCAAGCCGGCGCGCGCGCTCGTTTCCGCCCCACCCGCGACATATATGCTGCAACGCGCCATGAACGAGGACCGCACGCACCTGCGACGCCTCCACCGCATGCCGGAGCCCGAGGTTCTGGCGCCGCTGCTGCGCGCCGACACGCTGCCGCCGGACCGCGCCGCCGCAGTGCAGACCCGAGCGCGTGCGCTGGTCCGCACTGCTCGCGCAGCCCACAAGCCGGGTGCCGACGTCACGGACTTCCTCAAGGAATACGGCCTGGGCACCGCCGAAGGTGTGGCGCTGCTCTGCCTGGCCGAAGCGCTGCTGCGCATTCCCGACGCCGCCACCGCCGACGCGCTGATCGAGGACCGCATGGCCGCCGCGGATTGGGAACGCCATCTCGGCCGCGGTGACTCGCTGGCGATGAACGCGTCTGCCTGGGCGTTCATGCTGACCGGCCGCGTGCTGACTCTGGACAACGCGGAGGGCGGCATGGCGGCGGCGATCGGCCGCATCATCCGCCGCATGGGCGAGCCGGTGATCCGCGTGGCGCTGCGCCGCGGCATGCGCATGCTGGCGCGGCAGTTCGTGATGGGCCGCACGATCGAGGAAGCGCTCGCCCGCGCGGCTACGCCCGAAGGCCGCCGCTGGCGCTACAGCTTCGACATGCTGGGGGAGGCGACGAAGACGCACGCCGACGCCGACCGTTATCGCCGCTCCTACGCCGACGCGATTGGCGGGATCGGGCACGCCGCGGCGGGACGCGGGCCGGTCGATGGACCAGGCATCTCGGTGAAGCTGTCGGCGCTGCATCCGCGTTATGAACCGTTGCAGGAAAGACGTTGCGTGCCGGCGCTGATCGGCACGCTGACCGAGCTCGCGCTGGTCGCGAAAGCCGCCGATATCGGCCTGACGGTGGATGCGGAAGAGGCGGACCGGCTGGAAATCAGCCTCGACATTTTCGCCACCGTGCTGGCCGATCCGCGGCTCGCCGGATGGCATGGGCTGGGCTTGGCGATCCAGGCCTATCAGAAGCGAGCATCGGCGGTGGTCGATTGGGTGGCGGCGCTGGCGCGGCGCACCGGGCATCGCGTGCCGACGCGGCTGGTGAAAGGCGCTTACTGGGACACGGAAATCAAGCTCGCGCAGGTGCAGGGCCTTGCCGATTATCCGGTGTTTACCCGAAAGGCCGTGACCGATGTCAGTTGGCTCGCCTGTGCGCGGCGCATGCTGGACGCGCGCGACGCGATTCTGCCGGCGTTTGCCACGCACAACGCGCTGAGCCTCGCGTTCGTCCTGGAAAACGCCGCGAACGCGCCATTCGAAATGCAGCGCCTGCACGGCATGGGCGAAGCGCTGTACGACGGCGTTGTCGGCCCCGCCTGTCCGGTCCGCGTCTATGCGCCCGTCGGCTCGCACGAGGACTTGCTGGCCTACCTCGTGCGCCGATTGCTGGAGAACGGCGCCAACAGCAGCTTCGTGCATCGCCTGGTCGATCCTGCTGTGCTGGAGGACGCGATCGTCGCCGACCCCGCACAGCACCTGCGCACGGTCGGCGTGTCGCGCAATCCGCGTATCCCTCTGCCGCGCGATCTGTATCCCGACCGAGGCAACAGCGTCGGCATCGACCTGGCGGACCGAGCCGCGGCGCCGGCGCTGCTCGGCGCGATCCGCCGCGCCGCGCCGGCTTCCTCTGGCACGCGCGAAATCTGCCGCCCCGCGGATCGGCGCATCGTCGTCGGCCGCGTCAGCGATGCCAGCGGCCGCGAGATCGACGTCACGCTGGCCCGGCTGCATGCCGGCTGGCGCGACTGGGATGCAGCGGGCGGCCCGCATCGTGCGGCGGTGCTGGAACGTGCCGCGGACCTGATCGAAGGCGCGCGCGGCGAGTTGCTGTATTTGCTCGCCTGCGAGGCGGGAAAGACCCTCAGCGACGGTATCGCCGAACTGCGCGAGGCCGCCGATTTCTGCCGGTGGTACGCCGCCCGTGCCCGCGAACACTTCGCTACGCCACGTGAACTTCCCGGACCGACCGGCGAACGCAACACCTGGGCGCTGGGCGGACGCGGCATGTTCCTCGCGATCTCGCCGTGGAATTTCCCGCTGTCGATCTTCGTCGGCCAGATCACGGCCGCACTCGCCGCCGGCAATGCGGTCGTTGCCAAGCCGGCAGAACAAACGCCGCTGGTTGCCGCGCGTGCGGTGGCGCTGTTGCACCAGGCAGGCGTACCGGAGTCCGCACTGGCACTGCTGCAAGGCGACGGACGCGTCGGCGCGGCGCTGGCCGCCGACCCGCGTATCGCCGGCGTCGCCTTCACCGGCGGCACCGAAACCGCGCAGTCCATCGCGCATACGTTGGCGTCACGCGGCGGACCTCTGATCCCGCTGATCGCCGAAACCGGCGGCGTGAACGCGATGATCGTCGATAGCTCGGCATTGCCCGAACAAGTCGTGACCGACGCGATCGCCAGCGCATTCGGCGCTGCCGGGCAGCGATGTTCTGCACTGCGTCTGCTGTGCCTGCAGGCGGAGATAGGGGACCGCGTGCTACCCATGCTGCAAGGTGCGGCAGAGACCCTGGCAATCGGCGATCCGCTCGACCCGGCCACCGACGTTGGTCCGGTGATCGACGAAGCGGCGCGCACCGCGCTGGAACATGCGACATCGCAACTCGGCAGGCCGGTGTTCCGACTGAACCTGCCGCCGGGCACAGAACACGGCACGTTCTTCGCACCGCGCGCCTTCATGCTGAACAGCGCCAGCGATCTGCGCGCGGAAATCTTCGGCCCCGCGCTGTGCATCGTCCGTTACGCCGCCGATCGTCTGGATGCGCTGCTCGATGCGATCGGTGCCAACGGCTACGGCCTGACGCTGGGCATTCACTCGCGCATCGAAACGACGCAACGGCGCATCACGGAGCATCTGCGCAGTGGCAACACCTACGTGAACCGCAACCAGGTCGGCGCCGTCGTGGGTGTGCAGCCGTTCGGCGGTCGCGGCCTGTCCGGCACCGGCCCCAAGGCCGGCGGCCCTATCACGCTGTTCCGCTTCGCCGAAGAACGTGTCGTTTCGGTGAACACCGCCGCGGCCGGGGGCAACGCCGCACTGCTGGCGTCCGACGACGACGGATAGCGTGCTCCGTCAACACTTCGCTAACGCCTTTCGGTGATTCTGCCGCCGAAGGAGGCGCCCTCATGCCCGCACTTCCGGAAGACCGTCGCACCTGGGCGAGGCTGTCTAATGCCGCCAGGGGACGCTGGCTGATGCTCGGCAGCGTGCTTGTGACGCTTGCCTTGTCGCTGGTGTGCGTCGTTGTGCTGTGGGACGCCCGCGACGACACCGCGCGCGAAGCCGATCGGGCAGCAGCAAATGTCGCCGCTGTCGTCGAAGAGGACGCGTCGCGCAACATCGAGGTGCTGGACCGGTCGCTGCAACGGTTGCGCAACGGACTGAAGCTGCCGGACATTCAGCGGCTCAGCCCGGAACTGCGCCAGATGGTGTTGTTCGATGCCACGGCGACGTCGCCCTATATCGGCTTCGTCCAGGCGCTGGACGAAGCCGGCAACGTAACGGACGATTCGGCAACGACACAGATATCCAACCAGAACTGGTCCGGCCGCGACTATTTCATCGCCGGCCGCCACGCCGCGGACGGCGATCTATTCATTGGCAAGCCGTTCGCCACCGGACCGCTCAAGACCGGCAGCATCATCATCAGCCGGCGCGTGTCGCATCCCGATGGCAGCTTCGCCGGCGTCGTGGTCGGCAGCATCCGGCTTGCCTATTTTCGGGACCTGTTTTCCCGCCTGGACATCGGAGCGCATGGCACGATCACGCTGCTGAACACCGATGGCGCTATCCTGATGCGGCTGCCATTCGACGGCAACGATATCGGCCGCGTCGTTCCTGCCGGTTCGCCGTTCTACACATTCATGCGCACGGGCCGGTCGCCCGTCGAAGGCGTCATCTCCAGCGACGGCCGGGCGCGCCGCTTTTCCTATCGCAAGGTCAGCGCGCTGCCGCTGGTCGTCAGCGTCGGGTTTGCCGAGGACGACATATTCGCAAGCTGGTGGCTCAAGACCTACGAAGTGCTGGGCCTTGTGATCTGCCTCTGCCTGCTGAATGTGGTCCTGGCGGATCGCCTTCGCCGCCAATTGCACCAGAGCGCCGCGGACGAAGCGAAGTACCGCCAGCTTACCGAGACGGTCAGCGATATCGTCGCCCGCATCGACGCTCGCGGCGTGTGCGACTACGCGTCTCCGGCCACCTGGCGAACGCTGGGCGTGGCACCGGAATCGCTGGAGGGCCACCGGTTCGTCGATGGCGTGCATCCGGACGATCAGCCCGGCTTCGCACTTTGGCTTACCGGCCAGCGGGAAAGCGACGCGACGCCGAAGACCCGGTTCCGCATGCGCCGCCCAGACGGCGGCGAGGTATGGATCGAGGCGGTCGCCAGCAAGTTGGCGGGTGCGCCGGGCGACGAGCCGCCCGGACTGATCCTGCTGTCGCGCGACATCACGACGGAGCGTCGGCTGGACCTGGCGAACGCAGAACATGCGCGCGAGCTGGAGCAACGCAACGCCGAACTGCACGCGATGGCGGACAAGCTCGTTGCGGCGAACCAGGAGCAAGCCCGGTTCGTGGCCACGATGAGCCATGAAGTGCGTACGCCGCTGACCAGCATCCTTGGCTACACGGAGCTCCTGGCGTCCGAAGGGCGGCTCGATCCCCGGCAGGCAGCCCAGGTGGAAAAGATGCACGACACCGGAATGCATCTGCGGGATTTGCTCAACAACGAACTCGAGCGAGCGAGGTTGGCGGCCGGGGCGCCCGTTCGTCTCAGCCGCGTGGACCTGGCGGACCTGCTGAACAAGCTGTGTGCCGCGATAGAACCGGCAGCGCGCGACAAGCATCTGCAGGTGGCATGCGAAATCGCTCCTGGCACGCCGCGTGAGATCGTGACGAATCCCACCTGCCTTCGCCAGATCCTGATCAATCTGCTGGACAACGCCGTCAAGTTTACCACGCGAGGTGGCATCGTGCTGCGCGTGAGCTGTGATAATGGCCGGCTGCATTGTCGTGTCGCCGATACGGGCGCCGGCGTTCCGGCGCCGCAGCGCGGCCAGTTGTTCCGTGCATTCGAACGCCTCGATGCTGACCGAATGGGCGTCGAGGGGACCGGGCTCGGCCTGGTGGGCGCTGCACAGTGGGCGAAAGCTCTCGGCGGCACAATCGGTCACGAAGACAATCCAGGAGGCGGCGCTGTCTTTTGGGTCGATCTGCCGATCGCCGGCAATGTGCCAGAGGCGGCTCCGCCGGCGATGGACCCCGCGCCGACGCGACCGCTGCATATACTGGTGGTCGATGACGCGGAAATGAATCGGGAGATTGCCATCGGCCACCTGAGCGGTGCCGGCCACTCGGTCGCCGAGGCAGCAAACGGAGAAGACGCCATTCGCCACGCAGCGGCCGATGAATTCGATGTCATACTGATGGACATGCGGATGCCCGGGCTGGACGGGTTGGAAACCGTGCGCCGCATTCGCGCCCTGCCCGGACCCAGCAGCCGCGCCGCCATCGTCGCGGTGACGGCGCAGATGCCCGACAGAAGTTCAGGGCCTACGACCGACATCGGCCTCGATGCATTCGCGACGAAACCGTACACCCGGGAGGAATTGCTCGCCGCGATCGGGCGAGCGGTCGCGGGGCGGCAGCGGGGTGGGACGCTGTGGCCGCAGAGGTTCCTGGCCGATCTGTCCGCAACGCTCGGCGCGGATCGGGTCGAAGAGCATTTGCATGCGCTGGCCGACCACATTGCGTGCCTGCTGGCGAAATTGCACGACAAGGACGACATGGCCGACGTCGCGGCGCTGGCGCACAGAATTGGCGGCGACGCGGGCCAGTTGGGATTCGCGGAACTGTCAGCCGCCGCACGCTCGTTCGAGAATGCGGCCGATGCGCAGCTTGCCGCCGCGACCGCGGCGCTGCTGCAAGCGGCAGCGCAAACCGAGGCAGCGCTGCATCAGAATCTCTCGGCCTCGCGCAACGCGTCCATGGCCTCGGCGAAGCTGGTGTGAGGACGCGATTCCGCTGCCGCTTCCGCGCGACGGCAGACTTCCAGCATCTCCCGGTCTTCCAGCCTGGCACCGTCGGGATGCTCGGCCGAGCGCACGTGACCCGCATTCGTCGCCTGGGTCTGCGAGAGCACGTCGCTGATCTGCGCGCGCAAACTTTCAAACGTGAATGGCTTGGCAATGACCTTGGTGGCGCCGGCGGCTTTGGCCCGACGGCGCACCGCCACATCGTCATACGCGGTGAGGATCACGACCGGTATGCCGGCACATTCGGGGTTGGTTCGAATACGGGCACAGGCTTCGATGCCGTCCATGCGTGGCATGCGCACATCAAGCATGATAAGCTGCGGCCGCGCGCTACGGGCGAACTCCACCGCCTCGACGCCGTTGGCCACGGGATACACCCGCCACGGCGGCCCCAGCGCCGCGCGCACGTAGTCGCGGATGAGCGAACTGTCATCCGCGACGATGGCGATCCGCTCAAGCGGATCGGTCTGCATGGCGACCATTCTGCGCACCGTAACGAGCTTTGCGGCCATGCTGCCGGTGAATCGCTTAACGTCCGGTTAATGCCGACGTGCGGGACGCCCTATTGTCAGGCGACGGAACCAGGGGAGAGAATTGGCGCTTCCCTCGGAGAGTACCCGCATGATCGGCGTCGATTGGGGCACCACCAGCTTCCGCGCATCCCGCATTGCGCGTGACGGCTCGATCCGCGACCGCCGCGCCAGTCCGCGCGGCATCATGAACGTGCAGGACGGCCGCTTTGCCGATACGTTGCGCGAGGAGATCGGCCCGTGGCTCGCCGCCGGCGAGGATCGCGTGCTGCTGTCCGGCATGATCGGCAGCCGCCAGGGCTGGAAGGAAGCGCCGTATGTCGCAGCGCCCGCCGGTGCGCCGGAGATCGCAGCGTCGCTCATCGATGTGCAGTTCGATTGGGCGAAGGTGAAGCTGGTGCCTGGCGTTTCCGGCACCGATCAGTCCGGCGTGGCGGAGGTGATGCGCGGCGAGGAGACGCAGGTGCTGGGCGCGCTCGCTGCAATGGGCGGCAGCGGTGTTGCATGCCTGCCGGGCACGCATTCCAAATGGGTGCAGGTGGAGGACGGTCGCATCGTGCGTTTCAACACGCACATGACGGGCGAGGCCTATGCGGCATTGCGTGGCCATACAATTCTCGCGCGCATGATGCGCGAGGGGCCGGCGGACGGCGCGCCGTTCGATGCCGGCGTGAAGCGTTCCGGCGATCCCGGCGGTCTGTTGCACCACATCTTCGGCGTGCGCGCGCTGGCGCTGGCGGGACAGATTCCCGAGACCGAGACCGGCGCCTATCTCTCCGGCATTTTGGTCGGACACGAGGTGCGCGCCGCGTTGAACGGCACATCCGGCGTGGTGGTGCATGTGATCGGTGCCCCGGAACTTACCATGCTGTACGCGCGGGCGATTTCAGCGTGTGGCGGCTACGCCGAACGCCACGATGGCGAGGCCGCGGCGCGCGGCCTGGGGCTGATCGGAGAGCATGCGTCGTGGGACTGAAGGCGTGGCTCGATCGTTGTCCGCTGATTGCGATCCTGCGAGGCGTACGGCCGGACGAGCTGGAAGCGATTGCCGCGGCGTTGGAGCAAGCCGGTATTGCGATCGTTGAAGTGCCGCTCAATTCGCCGCAACCGCTGGACAGCATCGCGCGGTTGGCACGCGGATTTGGCGAGCGATTGCTGATCGGTGCGGGAACGGTGATGACGGTGGCGCAGGTCGCGGACATCGCCGCGGCCGGTGGCCGGCTGATCGTCACGCCGCACGCCGACGCGGCTGTGACACGCGTGGCAAAACAGCATGGCATGCTGGCGGTGCCTGGATTTTTCACGCCGACCGAGGCGTTTGCGATGCTTGCTGCCGGCGCGGATGCGCTGAAATTTTTCCCGTCCGAGGCTGCCAGTCCGGCAGTGCTGCGTGCAGTACGCGCGGTGTTGCCAGCCGGCACGATTGTGCTGCCGGTCGGCGGCATCGATGCGAGCAACATGGCGGGATGGCGCGCGGCCGGCGCCGCCGGGTTCGGCATCGGCTCGGCGATCTACAAGCCGGGCGACACACCGGCGATCGTGGCAGAGAAGGCACGGGTATTGCTCGCGGCTACCTGAACAGCAGTAAATGGACAGCGAAGGCCGTGCCGCCGAGCAGGTAGATGGCGAGGAGTACAGCACGGATCTGCGTGGCATAAGCGCGGATGCCCGGTGCCAGACCGACAAGCATCCACAGCGCCATCGCGCCGCCCGCGAAGATCTGCGCAGCGTGCATTTCGTAGGGAGTGACGGGGCGAAGGCTCATGCGGCGCTCACTGTCATTGCGAGTTGGCCACCGGCCTTCGGACCCGAAGGCCGGTGGCAACTCGCAATGACCGATATCACATCACACTGCGACGTCACGTTCCAGTGCCGTGCGATCCCAGTGCCCGGGGTCGGCGGCTGCGACGTAGGTGCTTTGCAGGAAGCCCATCAGGTCTTCGTCGGGCGATGACGACGTGCGAACAGCGTCGTACGGCAGGATGAACTGGCCGAGATCCTTGTCGTAGAATGCAGCATCCGGACGGACTGCCGCCGCGGAGAAACCATCCGGCTCGGGATACGCGTAACTGTAGAACGCGGCGCGGCCGTATCCGCCATTGCCGGGCCAGAACCCGCAACTGCTGACTTCGTGCGAATACGCCTCCTGCATCACCCATTCGCCGAGATTGGGTGAGGCGCTGTGCAGCAGCGGCGGCGCAAGCCGTCCGGAAAACCGGGTCACCGCCAGATCGAAGCTGCCCCAGAAGAAGTGCACCGGACTGACCTTGCCGATGAACCGCGAGCGGAACAGCGTGCAGATGCGGTCTGCCTGCACCAGCGCGCGCCAGAACCGCCAAGCGTATTCCGCATCGTAGGCCGCATGAACCGTATCCTGCTCGAACGGAATGGCATCGGGAATTTCCACCGGCATGGTCCAGATCGGCGTCTCCAGGCCAAGCGTGCGCAGCCTGGCCATGAGCTCGGTGTAGAAATCCGCGACGCTGCGCGGCTCCAGCGCCATCGTGTCTCGCGTGCTGTCGCTTGTGCTGATCACCAGCCGATGTGCGCAGAAGTCGAAGTCGATCTGGAAGCTGGTTGCACCGTAAGACATCGGTGAAGTGGTGAGGCCGCGCGCGGTGACATACAGCGGGACCTGCCACCAGTGATTGATCATCGGTGCGTGCGCGAGACGGATCTTTCCAACCACCTGCGTCCACAGGTGCAGTGTCGCGCAGGTATCCGCCCAGGCGACGAAGGGAAGCTCGGGCCATGCTGCGGAATTCGAGTCGGATTCTGGCATCGCCGACACCTTTCAGCAGCCGCACCCCCTCCTCTGTCATTGCGGGGAGCGCAGAGACGAAGCAAATCTCGTTCGTGATGAGCGTTCCTCGGCTCATCACGACCAGATTGCTTCGTCGCCGCGCTCCCCGCAATGACGGTATTGCGACAGCGCAATTTCATCGACCGTATTGCAGTCTCGCGCGCTGTCCCGCGGTTTTACCGCTCCCCCGCATGCGCCTCCAGCAGCGCGCGCAGCCCGGCCAGCAGCCGCGCCGGGGTCGGCGGACAGCCGCTGATCGTCAGATCGACCGGCAGCGCCGTGCCGACGCCGTTCTCCACCGCATAGCTGCCCTTGAACACCCCGCCGTCCACCGCGCAATCGCCCACCGCGACCACCCATTTCGGGTCCGGCGTCGCGTCCCATGCGGCTTCCAGCGCGGCGCGCAGGTTGCGCGTCAGCGGGCCGGTGACCATCAGCACGTCGGCATGGCGCGGGCTTTCGACGAAGCGCAGGCCGAAGCGCTCCAGGTCGTACAGCGCGCCGCGCAGCGCCCGCATCTCCAGTTCGCAACCGTTGCAGCTTCCGGTGTTGACGTGGCGGATCGCCAGGCTGCGGCCCAGCCGCCGCTGCGCCGCTGCGTTCAGCCGCGCGGCGAGCGAGGCCGTCGTCTCCGCATCCACCGGCCCCGATGGTTCGGCGGCCGGCAACGGACCAGGCAGGAAGCGCCGCGGCATCACAGATCCACCGGCGAGGCGGCAAGGCCGAAGGAATGCAGGATCGCATCGGCCTCCTCCACGCGGGCGCCGGCGATCGCCGCCTCGGCCAGCGGCCACAGCGACCAGCCCGGATCGCGGGTGAAGGCGGCGGCGATCTGCCCGTGGTCCAGCCGCAGCCAATGCCACACATCGCCGCGCACCGACTCGGCGCAGCCGATCCCCTCGCCGCTGGCGGTCGGCAGTGCCACCGACACCGGCCCCTCCGGCAATGCCGCCAGCACGGCGCGCACCAGGCGAATGCCGTCGGCGATCTGTGCCAGCCGCACGCGGCCACGCGTCGCGGCATCCCCCACATGCTCTTCGGGCGGCGTCGGCGCAGGGCAGGCCGGATCGAAGCGGCGCACGTCGAAGGCGCGTCCGGCCGCACGGCCCACCACGCCGCCGGCCGCCCAGGCAAACGCCGCGACGCGGCTGACGACGCCCAGGCCATCCAGCCGTCCCAGCAGCGCCTGGCAGCGCCGGCGCATCAGCGGCAAATCGGGCTCGAGCGCTTCCAGCGGCGCCAGGATGGCCGCCACCCCGTCGGGCGCGACATCCGCCGCGAGACCGCCGGGCACCACGCAATCCATCATCAGCCGGTGGCCGAACGCGGCGCCGATGCCGCGCAGCAGGTGTTCCCGCATCGTGCTGAGCATGGAATGCAGCCCCGCCAATCCGGCCGCGTCCGCCTGAACGGCCAGCGCATCCAGGTGCCCGGCGACCCGCTCCAGTTCCAGCATCGCCGCGCGCAAAGCCGCGGCGCGCGGGGGAGCCGCCATGTCCAGCGCCGCCTCGGTGGCGCGGGCGAAGGCCAGCGAATGCGCCACGGTCGCATCGCCCGCCAGCCGGGCGGCGAAGCGGGCCGCGGCGCGCGGCGACTTGCCGCGCATCAGCACCAGCGTGCCCTTGTGCGTGTAGCCAAGCCGGGATTCGGCCCGCAGCACCGCGTCGCCGCGGGCGGTCAGCCGGACGTGCATCGCCTCGCCGATCAGGCCATGCACCGGGCCAAGCGGCACCTGCATGAGGTCCTCTGCCTCGGCGGGCAGCAGCTCCGGCGGGTTGGCGGCGGTCGATGGCGGCCCGGGGCGAGGCGCCATCGGTTGCGCGTGCGGCCAGCGCCCGTGGTCGAGCCACGGCCGCGCATCGCGTCCGCCCTCCGCCACATGGCCCCACAAATCGTGGACCAGCCGCTCGAACCAGGCGGCGAGCGGGCGGGCGGGCGACAGCGCCGGATAGCGCCCGGCCTCAACCGCGACGGAAACCGGCAGGACGGTCGCCATTGCCTCGTCCAGCAGTAAGGCATGCACCTGCGCCGTGTCGGCCCACAGGGCCAGCAGCGCGGGTTGGGCATCGGCCTTCAGTGCCGCGACCAGCGCGCTCCAGTCCGGCCGCGACAGCACGCGGCGCGGCCACGGCCGGCAATCCTCCACTCCGGCCGCGTCGAGCATCGCCAACGGGTTCATGGCGTCGCCACCGCGGCGGCGCGCAGCCAGGCGAACACCGGATGCGGCATGGCGAATCCAGCGACCAGCAGCAACAGCAGCGGAATCCAGTCGAGTTGCGAGCGCGGCGCGCTGACCGGCCCCAGCCGCGGCAGCCGCGACAGGATCGGCCAGCCGAGCATGCCCAGGCCGACCGCCAGCGGCAGCACCAGCCACGGGGATCGGGCGGCGGTGGCAGCGACGATCAGCGCCAGGCTGGAAAACAGGCCGAATGGCGGAACGCCGGCGAGGCCAGCCAGCGCCGCGATCCGATCCAGCCCCCCGTCGCGCGCCAGCAGCACCGCGCTCTGCGTCAGTGCCAGCATCACCAGGTGGAGGATGGCGGCGACATGGGCGTCGGGCGTGCCGATGCCCCAGGCGAACACCGCCGCGCCGGCCTGACCGAAGCCGGCCCATGCGGGCAACCGTTCGGCGTCACGACGCAGCATCAGGCCGCAGCCGGCGATCGCCATCGCGGCAAGCCCCGCCAGCACCAGCAACGCGTGGGCGGACGCGACGTCGCGCTGACGCACGATCAGGACGGCCGCGGTCAATGCGAGCTCCGGCGCCAGCCAGCCGAGCGTGCCCAGGCCGACGATGATGCAGGCAGGCGCCCACGGGCCGGCTTCGGGCAGCGCGGCCGTGCCGAGCAACGCCACGCCCAGACCGAGGCAGCCCAGGCGCAGCAGGCGCCAGGCCTCGGCAGGGTGCGGCAGCGCCGCCGCCGCCGCCGCGATCACGGCGACCACGAGAGCCAGCCAGGACAACGGCATCGGCTGCAAGGCGACGGCCAGTGCGGCGCCGAGCACCACCAGCAGGCGCGCGCCAGCGGGCGGCGCCGTCGCGGAGGACTGGCGCGTTGGGCAGGCCGCGGCGGTGGCGACGGCTGCGAGCAAGACGATCGCGACCGCACCGAAAGCGTCGATGTGCAGCATCGGCCACGGCGGCGAAGGCAGCCACTGCAAGGTCAGGGCGAGCAGCAGGACGAGAATGCAGCCGATGGCGTCGATCCAGCCTGCGCGCGGCCAGCGTTGCAGGATTCCGGGGTACCGTCCGGCCACCCACAGGCCGCCGGCGGCCACGGCCGGAACCAGCGGCAGCACCGGGATCAGCAGGCCGCTGCCCATCGCCGCAAGCACGACTCCATTCTGCAGGGCGGCGAGGCCGAGCACCTGCCATGCTGCGGGCGCTCGCGCCGCGACGATGACGGCGCCAAGCAACGCGACGCCGAGCGCAAGGCCTGGGTCTAGCAACGTCGTGGCGAGCAACGCAACGGCGGCTCCGATACCCAGCGCGACAGGTTGCACGCGAGCGGACTGGGGCGGCAGCCCCGATGCGACGAACGCGATGGCGGCGGCGAACACCAACTGGATGGCCGCGAGCCAGGGATGGCTCAGCACCGCGGCCATGCATGCCGCCACGACTGCCTGGGCCGCGCAGACGCCGGCGGCTGTCCTGATCCGGGACGTGCCGAGGAGCACCACCGACAGCGCCAGTGCCAAGCCGGTCAGCCCCTGCGCGAGCATGGTCATGCCAGACCCGCATCAGGATCAGGTTGTCCCCCCTCCCCCCAACCTTGGTCCGCTTCGCGGCCCAAGTCCTCAAGGGGAGGGATGCCAGCTTGAGCTTGAGCACCTACGACCCTGCTCGTTCCTCGGGCAATTCGCCGCATCGCCGTCATATCGCCGCCGCGCTGGCGATCGCCAAGGCGGTCGCCAGCAGCCCCAGCAGCGACGCCGCAGCCAGCAGCAGCGGCACGCGGCGGATATGCCCGCCGACATGCCGGAACACCGACAGCATGCCGGTCAGCACGGCGACCCGCACGGCCCAGGCCAGCACACCGACACTCCAGCCGACAGGACCGGCATAGGCGGGCGACATGCCCAGCGGCAGGAACACCGCGCCGATCAGGTCGAGCCAGACCAACAGCCGGAAGCCCTCGGCCAGGGTGAGTGCCGCCAGATCGACGCCGCCGTATTCGGCGAGTCCGTCCAACGGCTCGGACGTGCCGAGGCCGATCGCGACCAGGGCAGCGGCCAGCAGCGCGCTGGCGCCCCCGGGCTGCAACATGCCGCCATGCTGCACGCTAATGAGCAGATCCAGGTTGGTGGTGCCGGACAGCATGCCCAGCGTCAGGATCACCAGGAACATGGCCGGCTCGGCCAGGACGGTGAGCGACATGGCGCGGGCCGCGGTCGCGCCGCCGCTGCCGGTGCCGGCATCGAGCGCGGCGAGGCTCCGCAGCATCCGTGGCAGGGCCAGCAGGCCGCCGAGCACCAGGAGATCGGAAAATCGTCCGAACGCCATGCCAAGCGTGAAGGACGGCACCAGCAAGACGGTGACGGCGGTTGCGGCAAGGCTCGCGATCGGGACGGCCAGGAACATGGGCGAGGCGTTCTCGGCAAGAGTGGCGTGCTTGCGCAGCAGGCGGGCCAGGTCGCGCCAGGGCTGCAGTGGGTGCGGGCCGCGGCGGCGGGCGAGGCGTGCCTCGGTCCAGCGCAGCAGGCCGAGCAGCGTCGGGGCCGCGGCCAGCATCAGCGCGCAGTGCAGGAGCTCGGCCAGCAACGCGAGCAACGCCGTCATGACGGCAGCCACCGGATCAGCAGCAGCATAATCGCCAGGACGGCGATTGCCACGGCGGGGGCGGCTTGCGGGCGGAGCCTTGGCCAGCGGATCGGGCGGCTCGGCAATCGACGGGGCAGCCGGATTTCAGGCAGTGGGGTGAAGCCGACACCGGAGGATTGCGTCTTCGGGTCGCCGAACGGGAGCCACGCCGGGGGGGCCGCGAAACCGCCGTCCCAGGCGGGGCCAGTATGGCTGGCCTCGATCCGCAGGCGGCGCCGCAGCCACCAGGCGGTGCTGCCGGCCAGCACGAGCAAGCATGCGACCGGCACCGCGGCATAGCCTGGATTGCTCGGCGTTGCAGTGATGCCGAGCCAGCCGATGCGTTCGCCGAGGCCGGTGCCGAGCATCTGGCGGATCGCAGGCTCTGCCAGCCAGCGCAGCACCGGGCCGACGAAGACGCCCAGCACGATCGATGCGCCGGCCAGGCACAGCAGCGGGACGCGGGCGGGACGCGGCAGTTCCTCGGCCGCGGACGTGCGAGCGGTGCGCGGGCGACCGAGGCAGGCAACCCCGACCAGGCGGACCAGCGACACCGTCCCCAACGCGGCGCTGAGGCCGAGCATCCAGGCCGCGGCGACGAACACGGCCTGGAAGGCTGGGGCGGAGGATTGCACTTCGGCCAGCAGCGCCTGGAACACCAGCCACAGCGTGGCGAAGCCGAGGCCGGGCGGTAGCGCAGCCAGGCCGAACAAGGCGGCCAGCAGACAGGTGGTGGTTGCGGGCATGCCGTGGATCAATCCGCCCAGGCGGCTGAGATGCTGCGTGGCGGCGCCGCGGCGGATCGCTCCACCGGCCAGGGCGGCGAGTGTGCCGCAGACCGCCTGCGTAACGGCGGCCAGAAGCAGCGCGCCGAGCGCTTCGGCGGCCACGGCCGGCTGGTCCTGGCCCCGCGCCGTCAGCGCTATGCCCAGCGCCAGCGCCATGATACCGGACTGGCGGACCGTGCCGGCGGCCAGGCAGGCGTCCAGCGTTTCGCCGCGCGAGGCCTGGACCCCGCCCATGAGCAGCGACGCCGCGCCAAGCGCCAGAGGCGGCAGCCCGAACCACGCCGGCAGCGGATGATCCGGCGCGGCGAACACGAGACGGACCAGCGCCTCGAACGCCAGCGGCACGGCGGCGCCGATGAGCATCGCGACGACCCGCACCGGTGCGCGGACCTGGACCGGCGTGAGCCAGGAGTGCAATGGCGCCAGGCATGCCAGCGGCACCAGGCCGAGCAGCAGTGCCAGCAAGGCGAGCGGTGTTTGTGGTGCCGCGGGAACGTCCAGCGGAAGGCCAGCACCACCCAGCAGCGCCGCCGCGGCGAGAACCGAGGCGGCCGCGAGCAACGTCACCCAGAGCAGTGCCGGCAGCGCCTGGCCCGGATCTTCGGCGCGACCGGTCGCCCAGATTGCACCGCCTGCGATCGCAATCCCGGGGGCGAATGCGAAACCGTCGCCGGCCAGCGCTGCCAGCGCCAGGCCCCCCAGGGCGACTGGCATGCTGGCGAGCGAGTTGGGGGAGCCCGGCGGATCGGCCTCGGCGGCGTAACCGATGACAGCGGTGCCGGCGGCGAAGACCAGTAGCGCGAAGAAGCCGGACAGCGGGTCGAGCACGAGATGGAACGCCGCCCCGGGCAGGCCGAGCGGGAGGCTAAGTTGCGCCGGCTCCTCGCCCAGCACGAGGGCCAGCAGGGCAAGGATCGCGCCGAGTCCGCTAAGGCCAGCGCTGCCGAAGCCGATCGCTTCACGGGCGCGACGGCGCAGAGCAGCGCCAAGCGCGCCCAGCAGCAGCAGGCTCGCGACGATTACTGCCAGCAGCGTCAGGATCGGACCGTTCACGCCACGACGCTAGCAGAGCGTGGCGGAGTCGCGATCTTCGGGCGATCGGGGATTACGAACAACGATTGGGGATGTGACGCGACGGCGCTGATCGTCAGGGGTGCCGCCTACGCCTGCGGCCGCGCCGCCCTCGCCGTCCTGAAATAGCCCATGGCGGACGGGCGGAAGACCGGCGGGTTAACCTCGGCACTGCATCGGCGTAGTGTGGCCGGCAGGTATCCACCGCCACCCATGAGAATGCAGTGACAGAGATCGCCATCACCCGCACGGCGCAGCCCAAGCAGCCGCCAGCGGACGAAACCCTCGCCTTCGGCAAGGTCTTCACCGACCACATGTTCCTGATGGATTACAGTGAAGGCCGCGGCTGGCACGATCCGCGGGTCGTCCCGTACGGGCCATTCAGCCTGGATCCGGCGACCTGTGTCCTGCACTACGGCCAGGCGATCTTCGACGGGTTGAAGGCGTTCCGCGGCCAGGACGGGCGCGTGCGCTTGTTCCGCCTGCCCGACCACGCGCGGCGCCTGAACGCGTCGGCGCGCTATCTGTGCATTCCCGAACTCGATCCCGCGATGGTCGAGGAATCGATCCGCGCACTGGTGGAGATCGACCAGCGCTGGGTGCCGTCACTGCCAGGCACGTCGCTGTATATCCGCCCGACGGTGATTGCCACCGAAACGTTCCTCGGCGTGCATCCGTCCAGCTCGTATCTTTACTATGTCATCGTCGGACCGGTGGGTGCGTACTACAAGGAAGGCATGAACCCGGTGCGTATTCTTGCATCGGACAAATATGTGCGCGCGGTAAAGGGCGGCCTCGGTGCCGCCAAAACCGCCGGCAACTATGCCGCCAGTCTGTTCGGTGCCGAGGAAGCACAGCACGAAGGCTACACGCAGGTGCTGTGGCTCGACGGCGTGGAACACCGCTACCTCGACGAAGTCGGCACGATGAACATCATGCTGAAGATCGGCGACGAGGTGATCACGCCGCCACTGAATGGCGCGATCCTCGCCGGCATCACGCGCGATTCCGTGCTGACCTTGCTGCGCGACTGGGGCATGCGCGTGTCGGAACGGCCGGTGGCGATCGACGAAGTGATCGCCGCGGCACAGGTCGGCACGCTGGAGATGTGGGGTACCGGGACCGCGGCGGTGATCTCGCCGGTGGGCGAGCTCGGCTACAAGGGCGAGCGCTACGTGATCAACGGCGGCCGCACCGGCGCGCTGACGCAGAAGCTGTACGATACGATCGTGGGGATTCAGTACGGCACCGCACCGGACCCGCACGGCTGGACGCGGGTGCTGGGGAACCGGGTCGGCGGATAGCGTTCCGCGCCCGGCGTCCCCGCCACCGGCATTGGTTCACTTCCTCCGCATCGTCAGGCGCCGGCACCAGCGTGTGAAGCCCTCCCGCACGCGCGACCATACCGACGCAGGGCGCGCCTTCGCGCGGCCCGACGCAGGGCGCGCCTTCGCGCGGCGCGGTGCAATCGCGGCGAGTTGAGCGAAGATGTCGCCGACCGGTTGATCAGACCGACCGGATGGCGGACGGTTCGGAAGAGAAAACAAGCTCCGACTCCTGCGATACGCTGGCGGTGTCAGTCCGACTCTTGTTCCGTGGGGTCCTCTACAGGATGCACTCGCTCGTGGAAGCGTGCCAATTCGTCGTACCCCGCTGCAAGTTCGACATAGATAAGTTTCAACTCGGGTTCGGCGACCTGCTGCGCGCGGCGCAGAAATTCCTCTCCAATTTGGCGATACTGGTCGTCTGACATCGGCTACCCCGACGGCAGAAGGCCGTCAGGGCGGGAACGGCGCCCGACACAATCGGTTGCTTCAATTCATTATGAAGAATTGGCGCGATTGATGTGTCGCAGTTGCCTGTTTGCATAGGGTGGGGGGCTATGGTAGAGAGCGAAATGGTCCATACAATCCGCGAAAAGCAAAAGCTGCTGGCACGCGTTCGCCGTATCCGCGGCCAGGTCGAGGCTATCGAACGGGCACTCGTTGACGAATCGGAATGTGATCAGGTGATGCATCTGATCGCGGGCGCGCGGGGGGCAATGGCGGGGCTGATGGCGGAAGTGGTGGAAGATCACGTACGCACGCATCTTGTGGACGCATCGAAATATCCGGGCGCACTGAACATCGAAGCCGCGGAGCAATTGCTGGAAGTCGTTCGAACCTATCTCAGATGAGGTCGCCATGAACGATACCGGACCTGCCGCGACGATGCTCCGGCATTCCCATGTCTTTCTCGGCGCCGGGCACGAGAAAAGCGAGCGCCGCGTGTGGGCGGTGATCTGGCTCTGCGGCGTGATGATGATCACCGAGATCGTCGGCGGCCTGTTGTTCGGCTCCATCGCGCTCGTCGCCGACGGCCTGCACATGAGCACGCATGCCGGCGCGTTGTTGCTCGCCGCGCTGGCTTACAGTTATGCGCGCAGTCACGCTGACGATCCGCGCTTTACATTCGGCACGGGCAAGTTCGGCGACCTGGCTGGCTTCGCCAGCGCCATCATCCTGGCGATGATCGCGCTGCTGATCGGCTATGAGGCGATCGGTCGGTTGTTCGATCCCGTACCGATCCGTTTTTCCGAGGCGATCCCTATCGCCTGCCTCGGCCTGGCGGTGAACCTTGCCAGCGCGTGGCTGCTGGGAGCCGGGGGGCACGATCACCACGGCCATTCGCACGGACACGCGGCGCATGGCCACCCCGCGTATGGCCACCCAGCGTATGGCCACGACGAGTCCCGGCGCATCGAAACGCCGGCCGGTGACGTGGTGCTGGAGATTTTTGAGGACGGCGTACCGCCGCGCTTCCACCTGCGCTTTGATGCGGCGCCCCCCGGCGATGCGTCGGTCGAGACGATACGGTCGGATGGGACCCGTCAGGTGTTCCAGATGGCCCAGGACGGCGATTGCCTGGAGTCGATCGAGGAGATTCCGGAACCGCACGAATTTGTTGCGCTTGTGCGCATCGGCGCCGACGAATATCCGGTCCGCTTTGAAGAGCCAGAACATGCGCATGCCGGCGCCTCGCGCGACAACAACATGCGCGCTGCGGTGATCCACGTCATGGCAGACGCGGCCGTATCCGTCCTGGTGATCGTCGGCCTCGCGCTGGCACGCATGTTCGGCTGGCTGTGGATGGATCCGTTGGCGGGCATGGTCGGCGCGTGCGTCATTGCGAGCTGGTCGGCCGGCCTGATCCGCGACACCGGGGCGATCCTGCTGGACATGAACCCGGATCGTCGCATGGCGGAACGACTGCGCCAGACGATCGAAAGCGAGGGTGACGAACTGGCCGACCTGCATCTCTGGCGCCTGGGGCCTGGACATCTCGGCGCGATCGTGTCGATCGGGACGCGCGCCGGGCGCGGATCGGATTACTACCGGGCGAAGCTCGCACGGTTCCGTTCCTTGTCGCATCTGACCATCGAAGTACGCAGGTCGTAACGGCAACTGTCATGGGGTGGTAAACCCGCCGGGTGGCGCGATAGCTGACTCTTCGGCCGACGCCCCCCACCGTCATGCCGACGCAGGTCGGCATCCACGACTCTGTGGCTTGCGGCTACCCGTCAGTCGTGGATGCCGAC
>DASXFW010000137.1:0-16258 GCA_036489395.1 Acetobacteraceae bacterium
CGTAGCCTTTGCAATCCGTTTGTTTCGCTGGATGTTGGGGAGGGGGCACAGGGCCGGAGGACCACGCATCGCCAACGTTGGCGACGCACATGCCGCGGTCGCGTGCCCCTCCCGCCCATCCAGCGAAACAGATGGATTGCAAAGGCTACGCCTTTGCCGGAGGTCCAGGAGGCAGCGCCTCCTGGCGGGTTTCAGGGCGGAGCCCTGAGCTTCCTCCGTTCGCCCGATCACCCTGAGCGGCGGTTCCTGGCGTCGCGGCGTAGGCCGCCGCATGGTGTGGGTTCGAGCGCATGGAGGCAACGCCGATGACCGCTGACGAACGCCTGGCCCAGCTTGGGCTCACGCTGCCCGCGCCACCAAAGCCCGCCGGCAATTACGTGCCGTTCCGGCTGGCGGGGAATCTGTTGTTCCTCGCCGGGGTTGGCCCGCATCGCGCGGACGGGACGATGATAACGGGCAAGGTGGGCGCTGAGGTTTCGATCGAGCAAGCGTATGAAGCCGCAAAACTGTGCGGGCTGAACCTGCTGGTGAACATGATCTCCGCTGTCGGGCGGCTGGACCGGATCGAGACCATGGTGAAGGTGCTCGGCATGGTCAACGCCGTTCCCGACTTCACTCGCCATCCGCAGGTCATCAACGGCTGCACGGATTTGTTCGTTGACGTGTTCGGCGAGCATGGGCGGCCGGCGCGATCTGCCGTTGGGATGGGCAGCCTGCCGTTCAACATTTCAGTCGAAGTGGAGGCGATCGCGCTGCTGAAGGGGTAGCAGCCTTTCCTTCTGTCATCGCGAGTTGACCACCGGCCGGCGGCCGACCCGCCCTGGATGACATGGCGCTCTTCTGTCATTGCGAGGCCGCAAGGCCGAAGCAATCTCGTTCGTGACGAGCGTTCCTCGGCACGCCACGAACGAGATTGCTTCGGCCTTGCGGCCTAACAAGAAACAAGGTTCCCCCCTCCCCTTGAGGGAGGGGTTGGGGGAGGGGTGCGTACATCCGCGGTCGGTGGATGTACGCACCCCTCCCCCGGCCCCTCCCTCAAGGGGAGGGGGGAACCTGCGTCAAGCGGCCGACGCCGTTTCATCCAGCGCGGGTCGGCCGCCGCCGGCCGGTGGGCAACTCGCAATGACAGGAAAGACGCGTGCTACACCGGCATTGCACGCTTCTGATGCGCGCGGCCAAGCCGTGCCGACTCCTCGTCGTGATCGGCGATCACCCGCACGCCCTGATCCAGCCGTTGCACGATCGTCGCCTTGGTTCCCCCCTCCAGAAATGCGATGCCGTTACGCAGACAGGCGGCCAGCACCTTGTCGCGCGCCTCCTGCATCTCCGGCGGATAGGGATCGCGCCGCAGCGTGGTATAGCCGAGCGACAGGCCCAGATCCCCAGGCCCCATCTCGGCAAATCCCAATCCCGGCACGGCGCAGATCGCATCGCAGTTGGCGATCCCCTCCGGACTTTCCAGCTTCACGCCGAGCAACAGCTCGCCCTCCGGGTTCAGCGGCCACGGATCGCAGCGCTGCATGTAGTCCTGCTGCGACACGCCCCAGATCACGCTCGCGGTTGATTCCGAACCGCGGCCGCGCGTGCCGATACCCAACAGCGTGCGGCCATCTTTCGCCGCACCGCCGCGCGTACCGCCCGGCGCGCCGCGCATGCGGTCCAACGCCGACGGAATGGCCGGATCGACGCCCTGCGGATGATGTGGATAGCGGCACGCTTCGACGAAAGCGCGCACGGCATCGACGGTTTCCCCCTGGCACAGCAGAATCCCGTGCACGCCGCGCCCGAGGATCTGGCGGAACTGCCACGCCGCATAGCGCACGTGCGCCTCGTCGATGCCGTTGACCGGTGCCTCGACGATGACCGCCGGCGTACGATGGCCGGAACGCGTCGGGCCGCCATCGACCAGGCCGCGCATGTATTCGGCGAGGCCGGTCATGTCGAAGCAGCCATGCTCCATGCCGACATTGATGTAATCCGCCCAGGTGGCCGCATCGTCCTTGCCCTGCGCATAGGTCAACACGTGGCCGCTGTGCGGACCGACGTAGTAGATGGCCTGCCCCTGGCCGAGCAATTCGACGGCACGGTTGATGCGGTTGGCCATGCGGGGCATCTCCTTTTGGCTGAGATCGCGCCGAGTGTGCGCCGCGGCCCACGGTGCGCGTCAAGGGTGCGGGGATTTGACAAGTTGCTTGCGGGGCTTTCCCATCTTGCGTCGTCACCGCCCGTGTCATGGCCGGCGAAGACCGGCAACCACGTCTTTGCATCGCAACACGATTGAAAGTCGTTGGTGGCCGGCCTGCGCCGGCCATGACGCCGGAGGGGGGTGACGACGCGGGAGCGACGACACAGCATCAGGAACACCGCCGATGACGCCAACCGATTACGCACCCGTCGATGTCCTTGTCATCGGTGCGGGCAATGCCGCGGCCAACGCAGCGCTCGCCGCGCATGAATCGGGGGCACGCGTCGCCATGCTGGAAACCGCCCCGCAGGAAGCCCGAGGTGGCAACTCCGCCTTCACCGGCGGCGCGTTCCGCTTCGTCTATTCCGGCGTCGATGACCTGCTGGCGCTGGCGCCCGACATCAAGGACCTCGATCTCGCGAGCATCGATTTCGGCACTTACACCGAAGGCCAGTATTTCGACGACATGGGCCGGCTCACGGAATACCGCTGCGACCCCGAGCTGACCGAAGTGCTGATCGGCAACAGCTACGAATCGGCGAAATGGCTTCGCAAACATGGCGTGCGATTCCAGCCGGCACTGGGACGCCAGGCGTTCAAGGTCGATGGCAAGTTCAAGTTCTGGGGCGGGTTGGCGTGCCACATCCTGGGCGGCGGCGCGCAGTTAGTGCCCACCCTGCACGCGGCGCTGGAAAAGGCCGGCGTGCCGGTGCTGTACGACACCACGGCCTATGCGCTGCTGACCGACGATGCGCGCGTCCAGGGCGTGCGTGTCCGGCATCGCGGCCGCAGCGTTGACCTGAGGGCAAAATCCGTCGTGCTGGCCTGCGGCGGATTCGAATCCAACGCGGAGATGCGCGCACGTTATCTGGGCCCGAACTGGGATCTGGCGAAGGTGCGCGGCACGCGCTTCAACCAGGGCTACGGCCATCGCATGGCGATGGACATCGGCGCCGCCGCCGCCGGCCACTGGTCCGGTGCGCACGCGGTGCAATGGGACGTGAACGCGCCGCCATACGGCGACCTGACCATCGGCGACCGCTTCCAGAAGCATAACTATCCGTTCGGCGTGCTGGTGAACGCGCGCGGCGAGCGGTTCCTCGACGAGGGGCTGGATTTCCACAGCTACACCTACGCCAAATACGGGCATGAAGTGATGAAGCAGCCCGGCTTGTTCGCGTGGCAGATCTTCGATTCCAAGATCAACAGCCTGTTGCGCGACGAATACCGCATCGCGCGCATCACCAAGGAAACCGCGGACACCTTGGAGGAACTCGCGCCGAAGCTGACCGGCGTCGATCCGAAGGCGGTGCTGGAGACGTTGCGTGCCTACAACGCCGCGCCGCGGCCGAACGTGGCGTTCAATCCGAACGTGCATGACGGGCTGCGCACGATCGGCCTGCCGATCGACAAGACCAACTGGGCGCAGAAGCTGGATACGCCGCCCTATCATGCATACGGCGTGACCGCGGGGGTGACGTTCACCTTCGGCGGGCTGAAAGTCACGACGGCCGCGCAGGTGGAAGACACCACGGGTGTGCCGATCGCCGGATTGTTCGCGGCGGGGGAAATCGTCGGCGGCCTCTATTACCACAACTACGGCAGCGGCACGGGGCTGGTGGCGGGCGTAACGTTCGGACGGATTGCGGGAGGCGGTGCCGCCGGGTTTGCGCGGGGGCGAGCGTAGATCATTCTCCCGCCCATCAGGCGGCAGGCTCGATGTGCGCCGTGAGCGTGACGCCGAGCGCACGCGCGACCCCAAGCAAGGTCGTCAGCCGGGGATCGCCATCGTTGCTCAGCGCCTTGTACAAAGCTTCGCGCGTTACGCCTGCCGCGCGCGCCACGTCTGTCATCCCGCGGGCGCGAGCGATCACGCCCAGCGCATGCGCCACATAACCGGCGTTGCCGCTCGACAGCGCGTCGTTCAGCAACTCCTCCTGCGACCCCGGCGATGTCAGGTAACGCGCGGCATCGAATGGCTCCGTCTTCACCATCACTCGCTCTCCAGTTCAGCGGCCAGCACCATTGCCCGCGCAATGTCCCGCCGCTGCGATCTTTTGTCGCCGCCGCACAGCAGGATGCACAGGACATGGCCTCGCTGGACGAAATACACGCGATAGCCAGGCCCGTAATCGATCCGGAGTTCCGCGACGCCGCCACCCACGGGACGGACATCGCCCAGCAAACCTGCCTGCAGACGGACGATTCGCTGAGCGATTCGTTCCGCCGCACGACGATCGGCCAGGTCGTCCAGCCATTGCCGGAAAACCGTCGTCTGGCGGACATCCGTCATCTGTGAACTATAGTTCACGATCCCTGACAAGGCAAGGACCCTGGAGAGTGTCTTATACCAGGCATCGTTGACGCTGACTCTTGTGTCATGCCCGGGCCATGTCCTTGGGCTTGACCCGAGGATTGGCCCGGGCACCAACGACTCGCAGCGTGTCGGCGGTAAAGCCGTGGGTGGCCGGCCGGAGCCTGTCCTCGGGCGCGCCTTTGGCACGACCCGTGGGCCGGCCGTGACACATGGGTCAAACTTTCCGGCGCTTGGTATCAGGCACTACCGGACCCTGCCGGTAAAAAGCAGCGGGGCGGGTTATGCACCCGCCCCGTCCAGCTTAGCCAAGTCCAGTCGGTCAGAAGGCCCAGCCGATCACTCGCCTTCCACGCCGATCGCGTAGGCCGTCTCGCCGTGCACCGCATCGTCGCCAACACGCAGCGTCGCCTCATCCATCCGCAGCGGGGTGATGAACGAGATCACCTTGAGGATGATGTAGGTGATGATGACGTTGAAGACGATGATGAACAGCGCACCTTCGAGCTGCAGCAGAAGCTGGTGGCCGTGGTCGCCGTAGATCAGGCCGGTGACGCTCACGCCAGGCGCGTCCTTGTCGGTGCCGATGTATTCCAGCATGTCGGGACACGCCAGGACGCCGGTCAGCAGACCGCCGCAGATGGCCGCCACGCCGTGTGTCGAGAACACGCTCAGCGTATCGTCCACCTTCATCATCAGCTTGGTCTTCTGGAACCAGTTCATGCTCATCCAGGGGATGATGCCGGCGACGACGCCGATGATGATGGCGCCCCAGCCGTTGACATAACCGGCGGCCGGGGTAATCGCGACCAGGCCGGCGATCATGCCGTTGACCGCGCCGATGACCGACGGCTTGCCGTAGGACATCTTGTCGAGCAGCGTCCAGACCAGCACCGCGCAGGCGGTGGCGGTGTTGGTGTTCAGCACCGCGGCGCCGGCGTCGGCGTTGGCGAAGTACGGGTCGCCACCGTTGAACCCGTTCCAGCCGAGCCACAGGATGCCACCACCGACCAGGGTGATCAGCAGGCTGTTTGGCGGGAAGTGCTCACGGTCCTGTTGCAGACGGGGTCCGACCATGGCCGCGGCCACGAAGCCGGATGTCGCGGCGGCAAGATGGATCACGTAGCCGCCGGAGAAGTCGACCACGCCCATGCTGGCGAGCCATCCGCCGCCCCACAGACTGAATGCGCCGACGGTGTAGGAGAACGTCATCCACAGCGGGCAGAACAAGACCCATGCCCGGAAGCTCATGCGCCCGAGCACCGAGCCGGCCAGAATGATCACGGTGATCGCGGCGAACACGAACTGGAAGTAGACCAGCGTTGCCATCGGGAACTGGATTGGCGGCATGCCCGATGCGGCGGCGGGTATGGTTGCCTGGCCGATGTTGAACGCGGCCGACAACGCGGGCATGGGCGTGCCCAGGAACGGAAACCATTGCGGTCCGAACGCCATGTTGTAATCGAACAAGACCCAGACAACGAGGACCGAGGCGAACGCGTAGATCGACATGAATGCCGAGTTGATGGCCCATTTCTTCTTGACGACGCCGCCGTAGAGAACGGTCAGGCCTGGAATGCTTTGCAGGGCGACGAAGGTAGCGGCCGCCAACTGCCACGCATTGTCGCCGGTATCGAGCCATTTTGGTGAGGGTATAAGCATGAACTTCTCCACTGTTGTCGACGTTTCCGACGGCGTCTTCACCGAAACGGCAGCACCGGCTCGCTGCTGCCCGCCAGGAAGCGAGTGACGCCAAGGCAAAATGCCATCAAGCAAGGACTATGCCAGGGAGGTTTGCTGCCCGGCGCCCGACTCGGACCGTACCCGGTCGCCAGGGGAGGTTCACCGGGCGAGATCGGCTTATATTTCCCTTATATGGGGAAATTGCGTTGCACATCCGCACCTTATGGTTGATCCGGATCATTCCGCCCCGGTAGCCCGACCCGACTGCCGCTGGATGGCGGTTGCGCAGATTAGGAAAGCGGCGTGCTGCATAATGATTAGCCAATGGATGCGAACTCGCCCCGAACCGGTGTGACGCCAGCTTCGTCAGCCCGCACCGTGGCGGGATTCGACCTGGTTCACCGGCGGCACCGACGGGTCGGGTTCCGAACATTATGCAGGCAGTCCGGCACTCGCCTCGCGGGGCGGCGGACGGAATCAGGGCGGAACGCTTTGCAACCCCGGGGAAACTGGCTATGGGGCGCCGGTAGCCAGAGGCAGCGATGTTCCGAATCCGTCTTGCGGCGGCGATCGCCGCCCTCGTAACGTGCGTTGCGGCCGGCCCCGGCCCTGGCGCGCCACAGCGATCAGTGATCACCTGCACCAACACGGCCAGCGGCACGACCTGGACGATCGACATCGACTACGCGCGCTCGACCGTGGACGGTATTCCAGCCGACATCGACGCCGGCGAGATCTACTGGAAGGACCCCAAGGACCTCCGGAACTACACGCTGGATCGCAAAACCGGGAAGCTCACGGTGATCGCCGCGTCGAGCACCGGCGGCAGCATGTGGTTCAACCGCTGCCGGGTGCCCTGAGCGCCGGCGCATGAGCGAGGACCTCGCCACCCCGCGCGTCAGCATCGGCACCCACACCGCGCAGGGGCCGCGTCCGCGCAACGAGGATTTCGTCGGCGCGGTGCTCGGTTCGCAGATCGCGGCGGAACGGCGGGACGTGGCGGCGGCGATCGCCGACGGCATCGGCAGCGCGAAAGGCGGCCGGGTGGCGGCGGAAACCGCGGTGCGCGGTTTCCTCGATGGTTTCTGGGACGTGCCGGAGACCATGGAAGTGCAGCGCGCCGGCGCCCGCATCCTTGATTCGCTCAACGGCTGGATCAACGCCCAGGGCCGCCAGGATGCGAATCTGGTAGGCATGGGCTGCACCTTTACCGCGCTGGTGCTGCGCGGGCGGCTCGCGCACCTGTTGCATGTCGGCGACACCCGGGCCTATCGCTGGAGCAACGACCGGCTGGTCCGCCTGACCACGGACCATGTGCGCGACGACCGCGGCAAGTCGCCCATGCTGACCCGCGCGCTGGGCATCGAGCCGGAGTTGCGACTCGACTACACCAGCCACCCGGTGGCGGTGCACGACCGCTTCCTGCTGTGCACCGACGGCGTGCACGGCGCGCTGGTGGATGAGGCGATCGCCGACGTGCTGCGGGTGCGCTCGGCGCCGGACGGCACCGCCCGCGCGCTGGTCGAGGCGGCGCTGGAGGCCGGCAGCACCGACAACTGCACCGCGCTGGTGCTGGACGTGGTGGCGCTGCCCACCGCGCGATCGGAGGACGTCGGCACGCATATCCGCCGCCTGAAGCTGATCCCGACGCCGCAGGTGGGCGACACGGTGGATGGGTTCGTGCTGAACGTCCTGGTGTCGGACGGCCGGTATTCCCGCATCTTCGGCGCGGTGGACGACGTGGACGGCGGCCCGGTGGTGCTGAAATTCCCCAAGCCGGCGGTGGCGGCGGTGGAGATCTACCACGCCGCGTTCGTGCGGGAGGCCTGGGTGGGCACCCGCGTGAACAGCCCGTGGGTGGCGCACGTGATCGAGCTGCCTCCGGGGCGGCAGACCTGCCTGTACACCGTGATGCCGCTGTACACCGGGGAGCTGCTGGAGGGCCGGATCACCCGCCAGCCGGTGGTCGGGCTGGAGGAAGGCCGCAGCCTCGCGGTGCGCCTGGCCCACGCGGTGGCGGCGCTGCACCGCGCCGACATCATCCACCGCGACATCAAGCCGGACAACGTCGTGCTGGAAGCCGGCGGCTCCCTGAAGCTGCTCGATCTGGGCGTGGTGCGGCTGCCCGGGCTGGAGGATTTTCCGCCGGAGAACATCCCCGGCACCACCGCCTACATGGCGCCCGAGATGTTCCAGGGCGAGCCGGGGAATGTCGCCACCGACATCTATGCGCTCGGCGTGACGTTGTTCCGCGTGTTCTCCGGCACGTTTCCGTATGGCAACCTGGACGCCACCAGCCCGCCGCGGCAGGAGCGGCCGCGCGACCTGGCGACGCTGCGGCCGGACCTGCCGGCCTGGGTGCAGGCGGCACTGAACCGGGCGATCGCGCGGGAGCCTGCGGAGCGGTTCCGCGACATGACGGAGCTGGCGCACGAGTTCGATTCCGGCCCGGCGCATGCCCCGCCGCCGGCCCGCCGGCAGTTGACGCTGTATGAACGCTCGCCGGTGCGGTTCTGGCAGGGCGTGTCGGCGCTGCTGGCCGCCGCGCTGGCGGCCTCGCAATGACAGCAGGCGGCGGCGCGTTTTATCGTTTCTCCACCAGCGCGTAGATCGTTGCCTGGTTGAGACCGCGGAACACCGTGGTGCGGGCGATGTCGGCGGCCGGCAGCGCATCGATCAGGCGCTGCATCTCCGGCTCGTCGCGCTGGATCAGACGCCAGTCCATGAACGCATCCATGAAGCCGTAATCGACCAGGCCGCTGCAGAAATTGGCGAACAGCAGCCGGCCGCCAGGCTTGAGGGCGGAGAACATGCCGTGCGTCAGGCGCACCGCGGTGAGGTCGTCGAGATAGTCGTAGAGGCCGGCGGCGTAGATCAGGTCGAATCGCCCATGCACCAGCGGGCGCACGATCATGCGGCCGATCGATGCCTCGACCGGCACCAGGGCGCCAATGTCGCTGTAGCAGCGCTTCATTTCGGCGATGCTCTCGCGGTCCTGGTCGAGCGCCACCAGGCGGTCGAACTGGTCGAGCGACAGCGCGAATTCCGCCTCGCGCAGATGGCCGCAGGCGAGCACCAGCGCTTCCGCGCGGCCGACCCGTTCCGCCGTCGCATCCAGCAGGCGGCCGAGCAAGCGCCGGCGTTCCTGCACCGCGACCGGGGCGGCGGAGGCCAGCACCATCGCGTTCAGCGTGCGGCCGCGCGAGGTGGCGGCGAGGATTTCGTCCTGAGTGGACGGGTGTTCGTAGAGGAAGTCGATCAGGTGCGCGTCGCCGGCGTAGCCGCGCGGGCGGCGGTAGGACCAGGCGACGGCGGGGTCTTCGCGCAGCAGCATGGCCACGCGATGTCCGCGCAGGCGGCTGTGCCAGGCGGAATCGCCGATGGTGCGCCGCAGGTGCTCCGCCGCGATCAGCAGGGGGACCCAGATTGCGGGGATGGTCTCCTGGTCTTCCAACTGGTCGGCGGCTTCGTCCAGGAAACGATCGAGGTCGGCGGGGTCGGGCAGACGGTAGCGGGGTGGGGCGGCCAGGGTCATGGGTGGGAGGAAGGGGGTGGCCGGCATGAGGTAGTTCGCAGCTCCCAGGTCCGGATTTCCGTCGATCATTCGCGTGGCTCCTTTTGCTGTTGGTGGGGCGGTGGGTCCGCCTGGACGGAGGGAGCCTGCCTGGGGGTGCGTGATCTGTTGGTGAGTCGGAGTGGGGGCTGGGATTCACGCGGGATTAACGGAGAAGGGGCGGCGGCGGGATTGGACGTTGCGGCGGCGGCTTGTTGACCAACGCCAATGTGTCGGAGAAGGATCGATCGTGATTCCGCGGTTTTGCGCGGATCACGCTGGCATCACGCTGGTTTTGGCATTGATCGGGCGTGCCGACAAAGGGGACCGAGGCAATGGGAGCGCACAGCGGGCTGAACCGAAAGGTTTCCAAGGACGCGCCCGTCCCCTCCAGAAATCCAGACGCCGGCACGCTTCCGAACGGTTTTCGCTACTTCACCATTCCTGGGCACGACCACACTTCCTACCGGCTGCTCGGGCGGCTTCCGCAGCAGGATCGGCCCACCTTCGACCGATATATGTTCCAGCTTGAGGGCAGGATGCGGCAGACGCTGGCGTGGACCAAGGTTAGCGTGCCGCGAGAGCCGTGTAATGATTTCATCCAGCGCACTGCGGAGATGGCGCCGGAATACTTCGATGATCCGGCTGCCAACAATCCGTTCGTCCCGTCCGGGTACGCCTACCTGCTGCAACTCGTCGCGCACGATACGGTATTCACCCGAGTGCCATTCTGGGCGGTCCACGATCTGGCGACACAGACAAGCAATGACCGAAAAGATCGCCTTAGACTTGAAGCTTTGTATGGTGAAGGGCCCGATGTGCGTCCGGTCATCTTCGCTCCCGACACCGTTGGGGATTTCAGCCGCACCAGGCTGCAATTGGGCAAGACGAAACCTTTGCCGCTTGATCAATTGCCAGAGACGCCGAATACGGCATGCCCGTTCAGGGATATTGCCAGGCTGGCTCTGGCGAATACGATTTTGGATCGAACCGGAATCGTGTCGGAGCCGCTGATCGCCGATCCGCGCAACGATGATCATGCGATCATATCGCAACTGACCATGCTGTTTCATACCCTTCACAATACGTTCGTCAACCTTCAGCCCGCATTGCCCTCGACCGAAACGACGGCGGACCCGGATTTCACGAGGGATACCGACCAACGCTATCAGCGTGCGAAAGAGGCGACCACTTTGGTCTATCGCCATGTCGTCCGATATGACCTTATGCAGCGCGTTTTGCATCCTGATATTTACAAGCTTTACAACACCGATCCAGGGGCGGTGTTCCTGGACCCCGAGGTGGGGAAGCGGGGCAGCGCACTGCCGCTCGAGTTTTCCCACGGCGCATTCCGTTTTGCGCACTGCATGTCCCGTCAGACCTACCAGATCAATGCGGCAACCGAGCCGAATAACACGACCCTGTTGAACGCACTCGACGCCACGTCCAGCTCCGCGGTCCAAGGCAATGTACCGCTCGACAAAACATGGGTGATTGAATGGTCCAATTTCTTCAACTTCCCCAGGGTATCAAACCCGAACCTGATCAATCTAAGCCAGCGGATCGGGCCGCATGTTCCTAATGGGCTCCAGGGAACGGCTCGCTTCAACCGGATCAGCCCGACCACGCAGGGTGAAGGCGTCATTTATCGGGATCTCCTGAGCTCGGGCCTCGCCGGTCTCTGGTCCGTCGATGCACTGATTGGCAGTATCCAGGCCGCAAGCCGTCGGCACGCCCGCATCCTGCGGCGTTCCGGTCTGCTGAATTCCGCGCATGCGCGCCAGGTTGCAATCCAGCAATGGTTCAACTCAAATCAGATGTTCTTCGCGCCGCCCAGCGACGCCGCGGCTGACAAGGACCAGATCATCGACGCACTGTCGAAGGATCCACCGCTTCCCTTCTTTGTAATGTTCGAAGCGATGTCGGACCCAACCACGCAAGGATGCCGGCTCGGAGTACTCGGGTCGATCCTGATTGCCGAAGTGATCTTTGGCGAGCTCCGCCGCAATGCGATGCAAGCCGAGCAGCAGAACGTGGGAGACCTGCAGCAGCAGTTGGCATCTGTGCATTGCGGCTTCGCCGATCCGGCGTTCTCTGGCACCGTGACCATGACCGACGTCATCCGGTTTATCTGGAAGTACTTGCAGCATGACGGGACCGAGCGGCAGGTGCCACTGATCTGACGTGCCTACCGAGCCAATCACCATCACCCCAACGCAAGCCGTCGTTCGGCTGGCAACAGAAGGAGCACTGTAAAATGCCTGATGATTTCGTGGCCGTTCAGGTCAATCAATACGACACCTGGGGTAAGTTGGTCATGTCCTGGTCAACAACGAAGGACTTCGTGAACGGCGACGGGTCCTCGGGGTTCAAATTTCCGCTTCCCGCGGCGAACTATTCAGACGGCACCGTGATCCAGATGACGACGGATGAATTCAAGGCGAGGGTCGCGCAGATCTCCGGCGGCCTGACCATCGTGTTTCCTCCGCTCGTCAAGGAACTTATCTTCGTGCGGGACAGCGAGACCCGACGCTACGTTCGTCTTCCAGACCCCAACATGATCCAGAACGCATACGAGCAATTCAAGGTCAACGGAGCGAACTACAGCGTGCCGCCCTTCTACATAACGGCACCATTCAATCCGAACCCCGGTGCGCCGTTGTCGAATGCCGCTGATAAGCTGACGTTCCAGGCCGATCGCGTCGGCGACTACAGCATCGGCAGTTGCGCCTGAACGCCTACCAGTCGTGATGCTTCGCATCGCCGGGCGGAATCCCCGCCCCGGCGATGCCGTCACGCAGCCGCGCCCAGTCCGCCTCATACCGGATCGGGAACATATGCAGCAGCCACGACCCGATCGCCTCATCGGTCGGCGGCCCGTCGCCGAACCAGTTCGACCGGATCAGGTTGATGAACTTCTGCGCCGTCTCCCGCGCCTCCTCCACCCGCCCCAGGTGCCACAGCGCCGCCGCGCGCCACGCCACCATGCCCTTCATCACGTCCTGCGAACGGTCCGCCGCATCCACCGCCGCCGCATAATCCTCCCGCAAAAACGCAATCTGCGTCTGATACGCCCAGTGCAGCAGGCTCGGCGTCAGCGTCAGCCCCAGCGCCTGCGCCGCCAGATCCGTCCCCAGCACCCGGTTCCCGCAATACGACAGACACAGCGCCGTCGAGATCAGCGCCCACGAATCGTTCGGGTTCAGCGCCGACGCCAGTTCCATATGCGTCGCCGCCTGGGTGTAATTCTTCACCATCGAATACGACCAGCCCAGGCAAAGCTGGGAGCGCGAATCCATCGGATCCAGCTCCACCGCCTTGCGCGCCAGCTCGACGATGCGCCGCGCGCGTTCCGGATCCCGCCGCATCCCCGGATGCACGAAATGCACAATATTATTCAACTGCACCAGGCTGCTGTACCCCGGCGCAAAATTCGGCGCCTGCTCGATCGCCTCGGAGAACAACTGTGCCGCCTGCTTCCAGTTCTCCGGCCGGAAGCGATAGAACTCCGCCTGCCCGCGCAGCCACAAATCATGCGCCGGCAACGACACATCCGGCTCGGCCGACAGCCGCACCAGCCGCCCCATCGAAACCTGCACGTTCAGCGAGATCGCGATCTGCCGCACGATGCGCTGCTGGGCCTCGAACCAGTTCGGCAAGGTCAGCAGAAAACGCTCGCTCCACACATGGATGCCGGTGCCATGCTCGCGCAAGGTCAGCACCAGGTTCACCGCGTCGCCCGCCTGGTACGCCGTCGCCGCCACGCAGTACGCGCCGGACACCCGCACGCCCAGTTGCTCCTCCGGCAACGTGCCGCCATCCATCACGAACCATTCGCGGAACCGCACCAGGCAGGCGATCAGATCGTAACGAAACCCGGCGACCATATAGGCGTTGTCCGGCGCGATGCCGTTCATGCCGAATGACTCGACCAGCAGCGCCAGCTTCGCCACCGGCGCAAAGCCGGTCACCGCGCGGGCCAGCGCATCCGCCTGCGGCAGGAACTCGTCGAGCGGCGCGCGTGCCGCGACCTCGCGCGCTGGCCGCACGGTCACCGGCGGAGGCGGCGCTGCCTCGATGATGCCCTGCTTGATGTCCGCCACCAGGGCCTGCGTCGGCGCCGACGGCTCCATGCCGTATTCTTCGTCCAGCAAGTCCCACAGCGCCGAATACGCCCGCAGCGCGCTGCCGATGTCGCCGTCCTCGGCGCACAGCCGCATGAACGCGCGGCATGCTTCCTCATGCGTGGGATCGAGGTTCAGGATCGCCTGCGCCATCTGCCGCTTGCTGCGCGGCGCCACCGCCGGATCGCGCACGCCGCTCTCCAGCGCGCGCAGCAGGCTGTCATGCAGCATCTGCCGCTTGGCCAGCAGCCAGACGCGGAACGCCGGGTCGAGATCGTCCAGCTCCTGCAACAGCGTTTCGGCCAGCACCTGCGTATCGAGCAGCCGCGGATGCACCTGGCCGTGTTCTGCCATCGTCAGGATGGTATGGCAGTCGATCGGCCCGCCGTCCGGCGCCAGCGCGACATGCAGCCGCTCGCGCACCAATCCGGTGTAGCCGGCCTCGGCCAAAGCCTCAGACAGCTCATGCAGAATCTGCCGCAGCGACGCGCGAGCCTTGTCTTCCTCCGATTCGCTCCACAGCAGGCCGACCAGACGTTCCCGCGTTTCCTGCCGCGTGTCGTTCAGCGCCAGATAGGCGAGCACCGCGCGGCATTTGCGGCTGCGTATCCGCACTTCGCGGCCGGCGACGGTCGCACGCATGGACCCAAGAACGGAAACCGTGAGAGGTCCCGCGAGACGCGTCTCATGCAACGAAGAATTCTCAGTCAGCAGCGGCATATTCTGTTCGTTATCACCCCGGAGAGTCGAAATGAGCATTACATCAAAGGCACGCCATTGCCATAGCGCAATTCACCGCCGGTGTCCGAAATCACTGCGCGCAGCCGCTCCCCTTGCAGCGTTGACGGCTCCTGTTCCAGCCCCGGACAAAGCACGCGCGCAACCGGAATCCCCAGTTCGGTGCGTGTCTGATCGATGACGCAGGGCTGCAATCCGAGCCGCACGAAACGATCGACCAGCACGAGCAGATCGTCGGTGCCTGTCTCCGGGACCGAGTCCCCCACGGGCGGGAGCGGCTGCACCAGCCGGCACGTCGCGGCATCGATCTCGGTGAATCGCCGCACGTGGTGGCGATCCACCTCGTTCAGCGCCGCATCCCCGCGTTCGCGTTGCTTGGCAAGAACAACATGATGCGCCAGCTCCATCTGGCACATCTCGCGCAACGCGGCATGGCACGCGGCTTCCAGCGTGGTGCGCGCCGCCGTGCCGCAGCAGAAACCGTGCGCATCCTCCGCGAAGGAGACCGCGGCGATGCTGGGGATGCCCAGGTCGGTAGTGATGTCCAGCAGCCACGATCGCCGACTGGTCCGGTCCTGTCGCAGCGCGCGCAGCAGCTCGGCGGCACTGCCAAGCGCCGGGTGCTCCAACGGCAACGCCCGCCCCGGGCGGCCGCCGCGCCACCACAGCGCCGCGGCATCGCGCTCCGCCAGTTCCAGCAGAGCATGCAGCACCGCCGCACCGAAGGTCGCGCCTGCCGCGCAGCCCACCGATTGCGGGCCCGGCGGTACGATCGTGCGGCATGCCGGATCGCGGCGGTAGCAGATATCCGCCGGCAACAGCATCACCGTGCCGTCGGACAACCGGCGCGCCGCAGCCCAGTCGATCGGCGTGTCCTCCGGTTGGCCGCATCCGCCGAGCAAGGCACGGACCAGCGTGGCCGTCGCCGCGTCCACACCGGCTGCCTCGATCGAGGCGCGGGTGTGCGGGACCGGGTCGCCGGCGTGTTGGAGGCCGGACAGGAATTCCACGGCCTCGCCGATGCACGCCTCGAACGCGGGACGTGGGGCAACGCCGGTGCCCGAAACACTCACGCGTGGCCCGGTCCACCACGGGGCGATGCTGGCCGGATCGATCTCACCCCCGAACACCGCCAGCCCGGGCGCGTCTGGCACCGCGAGGCGGAAGAACCGGGTGAGTAACGCGGCGGCATCCAGCATACGTGCCCGATGAGCGAGCTGGTCGGCGCTCTCCTCGCCATCGTCCGCGGCGTAGCCAAGCGCGTGCAGCAGCGCAGCCGCCTGGCCATTGGCGGGCCGGCGGTGCCGCACGGCGTCGGCCGCCTCGGTCAGGGTACGGCGGAGGTCGTTAGGGGCGTCGCTCATCGGCATCAGGGCATCACGGGCATGTGAGCATGGCACAGGATTCGCCGTGGATGCGACAGGAGATTCACGGTAGCGGGTCAGTTTGAACGTCGGGTCTCGACCCGAAGCGGACGTTTCACGCCTGGGCCGCAGCGCCCTAAGCGGAGCACCCGAGGACCGGATAAACCGGCTTGTCATGCGCCTGTCGACAGGTCCACACCCCCCAGGCCGCGTAAGGCGCCTTATGGTAACTGTCTTGTGCTGCCGTCGTGTCGGGAATCACCATCTTACAGGAGCCACGATAATGAGCCGTCACAC
>DASXFW010000152.1:0-18478 GCA_036489395.1 Acetobacteraceae bacterium
AAGAGCCGCATCTCCTCGACGAGCCGCTCTTCGGCCGCGTCCGCCTGCCCGAGGTCTCCGTCCAGGTTCCCCACCGCACCCACGATCGACGCCACTCTGTCGCGGAAATCCGGATGGGATTGGAAAAACGCCAAAAGCGCGTCGTCGCTGAGGTTTGCCGCTGCCATGGGTCCGATTCCCTCGATTGCCGAATTGCCAGCTTACTCCCCACAAGGTCGAATCGCACCCACCGTGGGTGGCCGGCCTTCGCCGGCCATGACACAAAAGCATCGGCATCTCCGCCCACACCCTATCCTGATGCGTATGGGGTCAAGCCCGGTCATGACGTGCGAAGCATCGGCTGTGCGACCGCCTCGGAGAGTCAGCCTTGCCGCCACCCGCTATCAGACCTCCGGCAGTCCGCCTTCGGTCATCACGCTCGAGGTTCAGCCGGCGGCGAAGATCGCGTCGATGATGCGCACCAGGCTGGGCCGCCATTGCGGCAGCCGCACGTCGAACACCGCGGCGAGCTTGCCGCAGTCCAGCCGTGAATCGGCCGGTCGTCTCGCCGCGGTGGGGTACTCCGCCGTGGCGATCGGATCGACGCGCGGGATTTTCGCGCCGTGCCGTGCCGCTTCCTCGAACACAGCGCAGGCGAGCCCGTGCCACGTGGTCCAGCCGCTGCCGGCCGCATGGAACACGCCGCCGAAGCGCTGCTTCCAGCCCTCGGCGCGGATCAGGTCGGCGATGGCCAGGACCGCGACGGCCAAGTTGGGCGCGGCGGTCGGGCAGCCAAGCTGATCGGCGACCACGCGCAAGTGGTCGCGTGTCTTGCCGAGGTTCAGCATGGTGCGGACGAAGTTCCGCCCGGTCGCGGCATAGACCCAGGACGTGCGGAGAATGATCGACTGGTTGCAAGCCGACAGCACCGCAAGCTCGCCCGCCAGCTTGCTCGCGCCATAGATGCCCTGTGGGGCGACCGGGTCGGTCTCGACATAGGGCGCACCCTTGGCGCCGTCGAACACGTAGTCGGTCGAGATGTGGATCAGCGGCACGCCCGCCTCGGCGCAGAGCCGCGCCAGCGTCGCGGGTCCGTCGCGGTTGGCCCGATAGGCCGCGTCGGCGTCGGTCTCCGCGGTATCGACGGCGGTATAGGCGGCGGCGTTGATCACCAGCCACGGGGCAGCGTCGCGGAATGCGGTCTCGATGCCGTCCGGATGGTCGAAGTCGAAATCCGGCCGGCCGACACGAACGATCGGGACGCTTGCGGATGCTGCCAGGGATGACGCGAGCTGACCGGTCCCGCCGGCGATCAGAATGGGGCGGCGGTCCATGTCAGTAGGTGAACCAGTCTTCGCACGCGGCCAGCCTCGGCAGCACAAGGTCCTTGTCGGACAGCAGCGCCTCTTCCGGCTTGATAGGCCACGCCACGGCGAGCCCGGGGTCGTTCCAGAGCACGCCGCGCTCGGCGGGGCGGTCGTAGGGGGCGGTGACCTTGTAGATCACCTCGGTGTCCGCTTCGAGCGTGCAGTAGCCGTGCAAGAATCCCACCGGGACCCAAAGCTGCTGCCAGTTCTCCGCGCTGAGGACGGCGCCGGCATGCTTGCCGTAGGTCGGCGAGCCGCGCCGCACATCGACCGCCACGTCCCAGATCGCGCCGCGCACCACGCGCACCAGCTTGCCCTGCGCGTGCGGGCCGATCTGCAAATGCAGGCCGCGCACCACGCCCCGATCGGTGGACTTCGCGTGGTTGTCCTGCACGAACGGGCCGGGAATGCCGGCTTCGGCGAACCGTGCCTGCTGCCAGGTTTCGGAGAAGAAGCCGCGCGGGTCGGTGAAGCGAGGCGGCGTCAGCAACAGCACGTCGGGGATGGCAAGGCGTTCGACGATCAACAGATTTCCCCCTCGGCAAGCTCCATCAGCACCCGGCCAAGCTCAGTCTTGCCGAGTCGCTTGGCATGTTCCAGCAATGCATCGGCGTCGATGAAGCCCATGCGGAAGGCGACTTCCTCCGGGCAGCCGACCAGCATGCCGGTGCGCGACTGGATGGTCTGCACGAACGTCGCCGCCTGTAGCAGCGAATCCGGCGTGCCGGCGTCCAGCCACGCGCAGCCGCGCGACAGCTTCTCCACGTGCAGGGTACCGGCTTCGAGATAGACGCGGTTGAGATCGGTGATCTCCAGCTCGCCGCGCGGCGAGGGGCGGATGGTGCGGGCGAGATCGCTGACATTTGAGTCGTAGAAGTACAGTCCGGTGACCGCCCAGTTCGACCCGGGCGCCGCTGGCTTTTCCACGATCTCCGCGGCGCGGCCTGCGGCGTCGAAGCTGACCACGCCATAACGCTCCGGGTCGCGCACCTGATAGGCAAATACCGTCGCGCCGACCTCCCGCGCCGCGGCGCTGCGCAGCGTGGCGGACAGATGATCGCCGTGGATCAAATTGTCGCCCAGCGCCAGCGCGCAGGCCTCGCCGGCGATCCAGTCGCGGCCAATCAGGAAGGCCTGGGCGATGCCGTCCGGCTTCGCCTGCACCGCGTAGTCGAAGCGCATGCCGAAGCGCTCGCCCGAGCCGAGCAGGCGACGGAACTGCGGCAGATCTTCCGGCGTGGAGATCAGCAGGATATCGCGAATGCCCGCCAGCATCAGCGTCGATAGCGGATAGTACACCATAGGTTTGTCATAAACGGGCAGAAGCTGCTTCGACGCCGCCAGGGTCATCGGGTGCAGCCGCGTGCCGGAGCCGCCGGCGAGCAGGATGCCCTTCATGCGGCAGGCTCCAGGGCGGCGGTGCCCAGGCGGTGTCCGGCATAGCGGCCGGCGCGCACGGCCTCCCACCAGGCACGGTTGGCCAGGTACCAGTCGATGGTGCGGGCCAGGCCGGCCTCGAAGGAATGCGGGGCAGTCCAGCCGAGCGCGGCTTCGGTGCGCGAAGGGTCGATCTCGTAGCGGAAATCGTGTCCGGGGCGGTCGGTGACGAAGCGGATCAGCCGCTCGCGCGGGCCGGCCGGGTCGGGGTGGCGCTCATCCAGGTGGGCGCAGATCGCCCGCACCACGTCCAGGTTGCTGCGCGGCTGGCGTCCCCCGATCGCATACGTGACCCCGGGCGTGCCCTGCTCCAGAACGCGCACCAGCGCGGCGGCATGATCCTCCACGAATAACCAGTCACGCAGGTTGGAACCGTCGCCATAGACCGGCAGATTCTTGCCTTCCAGCGCGTTCAGGGTGACCAGCGGAATCAGCTTCTCCGGGAATTGCCAAGGCCCATAGTTGTTGCAGGTGTTGCTGACGATCACCGGCAGCCCGTAGGTGTGGTGCCAGGCACGGGCCAGATGGTCGGATGCGGCCTTGCTGGCGGCATACGGGCTGCGTGGGTCGTACGCCGTGCTCTCGCAAAACGGCGGGTCGTCTGCCCCCAGCGCACCGAACACTTCGTCAGTGGAGACATGGTGGAAGCGGAAGCCATCGCGGCGCTCGCCATCCAGCGAGGCGTGGTAGCGGCGAGCCGAATCCAGCAGCACGAAGGTGCCGACGACGTTGGTCTGCACGAAGGCACCGGGTCCATCGATCGACCGGTCCACATGGCTTTCCGCCGCCAGGTGCATCACCGCGTCGGGGCGGTGGGCGGCGAACACATGCCGCATCGCTGCCGCATCGGCGATATCGGCGCGGACCAGCATATGGCGCGGGTCGTGGCGGGCTTCCTCCAGCGCGTCCTCCGACGCGGCGTAGGTCATCTTGTCCACGTTGACGATAACATGGCCGGTGTGGCGCAACAGGTGGCGCACCACCGCGGATCCGATGAACCCGCATCCACCGGTCAGCATAACCTTCATTCAGCAATGCTCCTTGCATCTGGCGCGAGCCGCGCCCTCACGACGCCCGGCGCATCGATCGTTTTGTCGCGCCGGGCCGGCGGCACCCCACGATGGTCGGTGCGGAGAACCGCGTCCGGGATTGAGTTATGCCGCATTGCTCGACGGTATGGGAAGCGCAACCTGCCGGTGCGCCGGACCCCTGGCCTTTCCGGTTCGCCGCAACGCGGGGCGGCGTTGCGTTAGGTGCATAACCTCATCACTAGCCAGGATATCATAAGCGGCGTTATTGTCTCCCCGTCGCTTCCTCCTCCTCCTCCTCCTCCTCCTCCTCCTGGAGTTCGCCGCCCGGTGCAAGACTTTCGGCGTGACCTGTTGTTCCTGCTGCACGACGTGGCGCGGCTGCTGCGCGTCGATGCGGACAAGCGCGCCCGCGCGCAAGACATGACCCGTGCCCAATGGGGCATCCTGATCTGGCTGGAGCGGCAGCCCGGCATCTCCCAGAAGGAGCTGTCGGAACTGCTGGAGGTGGAGCCGATCACCGTTGCCCGCCTGGTCGATCGGCTGGAGACCCGCGGCATGGTGGAGCGCCGCCCGGACCCGCGCGACCGCCGCATCTGGCGGCTGCACCTCAAGCCGCCCGCGCATGCCGTGCTGCGGGAGATCGACGGGCAGCGCGCAGACATCATCCACCGCCTCACCGACGGCATCGACGACGACTCGCTGGAAACCGTGACCGAGACCCTGCTGCGCATGAAATTGAAACTGATCCAGGACGCGCACCCCGCCCGCCGCGGCGGTGAACCGGCCGAAGTGCCGGGCCATGCCGATGCGAGGGAGGTCGCCTGATGTCGCAAGCTGCCACTGCCGGCAACGCGCCGGCCGCTCCGCGCGTCACCGAGGCCCCCGTCCGCCGGCGCATCACCCGCCGTGCCCTGCGGCCCATCCTGATGATCGGCGGCATCCTGGTCGTCGCCGTCGGCTCCGCCACGTGGTGGATCACCGGCGGGCGTTACGTCGATATCGACGACGCGTATGTGCGCGCCGCGAAGGAGACGGTCGCCACCGACGTGTCGGGTATCGTCGCGCAGGTGCCGGTGCATGACGGCCAGCTCGTGCACCAGGGCGACGTGCTGCTGCGGCTCGATCCGTTGCAGTACCAGATCGCCGTGGAGGCCGCGAAAGCCAATGTTGGCGGCGTGATCTCCGACCTGAACGCCGACAAGCTGACCTATCGCCGCATGCTGCGCGACGTGGATGCGAAGGCCGCGCAGGTGCAGTCCGACCAGGCGAATTACGATCGCTTTGCCAGCCTGGTGAAGTCCGGCGGTGTGACCCGCGCCGAGTATGACAACGCGAAGTTCGCGCTTGCCGCGGACCAGCAGGCGCTCGACGCGCTGAAGGTCGGCGCGCAGGTGCAGTTGGCGAAGCTCGGCGGCAATCCTGACGTCGATGTGCACACGATGTCGGACTACCTGATCGCAATGGCCAGGCTGCAGGAAGCGCAGCGCGAACTTGACCACACGGTGATCTTTGCGCCGTTCGACGGGATTGTGACGCAGGTCGATACGGTACAGCCCGGCATGTATCTTGGCGCGTCCACCGCGGCATTCGGGATCGTCTCCACCGAGCATGTGTGGGTTGAGGCCAATCCGAAGGAGACCGAGCTCACCTGGGTGAAGCCGGGCGATCAGGTCGATGTGACCGTTGACACCTATCCCGACCGAACCTGGAAGGGAACGGTGGAAAGCATTTCGCCGAACAGCGGCTCGGAGTTTTCGGTGCTGCCGGCACAGAACACGTCGGGCAACTGGGTGAAGGTCGTGCAGCGCATTCCGGTGCGTATCCGGGTTGACCGCAAGCCGGGCGATCCGGATTTGCGCGCGGGCATGAGCGTCGAGGCCGATATCGACACCGGCCACCAGCGCACCTGGCACGATCTGTTTTAAGTCCCGGGAAGAAGCGCGAGAGGCAGAGATTCCCCCTTCAGACGAAGGAGGGGGTGTCCTGGCCTGCTGTTCTACGTCCTCTGCGAGTGACACGTGCCCTCACAAGCCACCCTTGATCGCGTCCCGCATCGCCTGCTGATCACGCTTTGCACCGTGGGTGCGACGCTGATGCAGGCCCTGGACCAGACCATCGCCAATGTCGCGCTGCCCTACATGCAGGGCAGCCTGTCTGCGACGTACGACGAGATCACCTGGGTCCTGACATCCTACATCACCGCCGCGGCGATCATGACCGCGCCGGTCGGCTGGCTCGCCGCCCGATTTGGCCGCAAATACCTGTTCATTGCCTGTCTGATCGGCTTCACCGTCACGTCAATGCTGTGCGGCGCGGCGCAGAGCCTGGACCAGATGGTGGTGTTCCGCCTGCTGCAAGGCATGTTCGGCGCCGCGCTGGTGCCGCTGTCGCAGGCGACCATGATGGATATCTACCCGATCGAGCAACGTGGCCAGGCGATGGCGATTTGGGGCATGGGGGTGATGGTCGGGCCCATCCTCGGACCGACGCTCGGCGGCTATCTGACCGAGATGTACAACTGGCGCTATGTCTTCTACATCAACCTGCCGTTCGGCATCCTTGCGACGCTGGGGCTGGTGTTTTTCATGCCGCGGTCGTTCCCGAACTTCAACCTGCGGTTCGACTGGATCGGCTTCGCGGCACTCTCGCTCGGCATCGGCGCGCTGCAGATGATGCTCGACCGTGGCCAGGACCAGGACTGGTTCAGCTCGCGCGAGATCATGGTCGAAGCCGTGCTGGGTGCGCTCGGTGTCTATCTGTTCATTGTGCACATGCTGACCGCGAAGCGGCCGTTCATCCCGCCGGCTATCTTCCGCGACCGCAACTTCTCCGCCGGGCTGGCGATGATGGCCGCCACCGGCACAATCCTGGTGTCCAGCTCCTCGCTGATGGCGCCCTGGCTGGAGGGATTGGCGAACTACCCGGTGGAGACCGCTGGCCTGATCATGGCACCGCGCGGCATCGGCACCATGATGGCAATGCTGATCGGCGGACGGCTTTCGGCACGCATGGACCCGCGCAAGCTGATGGCGTTCGGCATCCTGCTGCTGACGTGGTCCATCTGGGACATGACAGCCTGGACGCCGGACGTGTCGGACCTGCGCATCGCCTTCACCATCACCGCACAGGGCGCCGGGCTGGGCTTCGTCTTCATTCCGCTGCAGGTGCTCGCCTTCGCCACCCTGTCGTCGCAGCTTCGAACCGACGGCGCGTCGCTGTTCAGCTTGTTCCGCAACATCGGCGCGGCGATCGGCGTGTCCGTCACATCGTCGATGCTGGCGCATAACACGCAGGCGCTGCATGCGGAGATCGGCGCGTCGGTCACGCCGTTCAATCGCGCGTTGCAGGGCGTCGGTGCGGTCCATCACGTGTGGAACCCGGCGACGCATCACGGTGCCGCATTGCTGGACCAGATCGTCAACCAGCAGGCGCAGGTCGTTGCGTATATCGACGACTACAAGATGATGATCTTCACCACTCTGCCGTCGCTGCTGCTGTTGCTGCTGATGCGCCGCCCGCGTCGGGCGCTGGGCGCGCCAGCGGAGACACACGCCGCGATGGAGTGATCTGCACGCGCTCGGTCAGTGGGAGGCTGCCAGGCCGCAGCGTTGTCAGGAGCAGTGCTGCGGCCTGGCAGGGCAGCGCCGAGCGTTTCATCCAGGGTGGCTCCATCCCGCCGGCCGGTGGTCAACTTGCAAGAACCACGGCTCCACCATCAAGGGGAAGGGAACCTTAGCCGCCGGCGGTGACGACGGTTGGGGTCGCTACAAATTCAGCTTGCTGGCGAGGACCACCGCCTCGGTCCGGTTGTGTGCGTTCAGGCGGCGGTAGATCGCAGCAAGGTGGATCTTCACCGTGCCGGGACCCAGTTCCAGGATGCGCGCGATGTCCTTGGTCGAGCGTCCCTGCGCCAGAAGTTGCAGTACCTGCACCTGTCGCGCGGTGAATCGCGTGGTGTCCATTGGCACGGTCGGCAGCGCGGCGCGCATCACGTTGACGGTACGCTCGGTGCCGATCGATGCCAGGGCAGAAGCGACGTAGATGTCGCCGGCCAGCACCATGCGTACGGCGCGGATGATTTCCTCGACCGGCGAGGCCTTCAACACGTAGCCGTGTACGCCGGCGGCCAGGCAGTCCAGGATCATCGATCGCTCGTCCACGCCAGTCACCACGATGATGCGGGCGGTCGGATGCGCTTCGCGCAGCGCGCGCAGGCTTTCGGCGCCCGCCATCCCGGGCATGCCGAGATCCATCAGCAGCAAGTCGATCGGGTTGGCGCCGAGGTGATCGAGAACCGAGTCGAGACTATCGGCTTCGGCGAACGCGAATTCGGGGAATTCATCAGTCAGAAGCTGTCGGACACCCTGGCGGAGCAGACTGTGGTCGTCAGCGATGAGAAGTCGTTTCGACATGGCACGCGGTTAACCTATCACGACTGCGAAGCAATGGGGTGGCCCGTTACCCAGCATCAAGCGTTGCCGTTTCCACCTTATCTGACCGGATGCGCAACTGTACGGCCCACGTAGATATTGGCGACTGTACACTGTGCAAGGATTACAAATCGGTTATTGCATGACGGAAATCAAAAACCGCCCTGCAATGCAAAACTCGTCCTCCCTGGCGCCAAATTATTGTACCAAACCGCGCCGCAACGCATGAGATGATCCATCGGCTCCAATGCAACGCATTGGATTGGTTTGTGTTTTCGACATTCGTCGCAGCCGGCTGAGTTGTCGGGCGGAACCCGTCACCGAGCGTCAGAACTGGAGGCATACGCGGCGGCCGCCGGTCGCTCGCGCGTTTGTGAAGCGCATCGTGGATGCCTGCGTTGGGACGGCAACCGACTTCACCGGCTCGGTGTTCGGAGCGCGGGTCATGGCCTACTACACCAAGGTGCTGCAGCCGGGTGAGCGCGTGCTTGCCGTCGGCCGATTGCATTGGTCGATTTATCGGCATGCGCTGGTGATGCTCGCCGTGGCGCTTGCCGTATTCATTGGTTCATTCTGGTTGCCACGGCCGGACTGGGCCGCCGGCGCGCGCGTGGCGGCGGGTGCCATCGCGGCGATCGGGCTATTGGCATTCCTGGGCGCATCCATTCGTCGGCACGGTACCGAGATCGTCGTCACTGATCGTCGGGTCATCTTCAAGCGTGGCATCCTGTCGCGGCACACCGTAGAGATGAATGTCAGCAAGATCGAGAGCGTGGACGTGGAGCAGAGTTTCGGTGCACGCATGCTCGGCTACGGCACTCTGCTGATCCACGGCACCGGATCGGACATCGAGCCGTTGCAGCGGCTGGATCGGCCGCTGGCCATTCGCAGTGCCATTGTCGCCGGTTGAAGCCGTGTCGGCGTAGTGCGTGCAACGCGGCGGCCATCGCACAGTCCGCTGTCGCAGGAGTGGCGGATGCGATTTGCGGTTTATCGGCCTAAGACGGCCGTATGCCGGGCCGCGGCAGTTTGTGACAAATGTCTGACCTCTCCCCGCAACCGTCTGATCCTGGCCGATTTTTTGCCGATCGTTCTTGACGTGGGAGGGGGCGTCTCTTAGCGTTTCGGCCATGAACACCGTCACGCGCGCGCATCTGGCGGAAACGATCTACACGCAGGTAGGTCTGTCGCGTAACGAGTCTGCCGCTTTGCTGGAAACCGTGCTGGAGCGGATGGCAGCAACACTTGAAGCCGGTGAATCTGTTAAAATCAGCGGCTTCGGAACTTTTTCTGTAAGGCAGAAGGGCCGCCGCGTCGGCCGCAATCCGAAGACTGGACAGGAAGTGCCCATCCTGCCCCGGCGCGTTCTGGTGTTCCGCCCCAGCCACGTGCTGAAGGGCCGCATCAACACGGCCGAGGCGGACCCGGCGCAAGAATGAGCGATCCGGCGGATGACGACGACGCCGAGGCCGCGCCTGGCCGTTCCCGGGCAAAGAAGGCGCCGAACGCTTTCCGCACCATCAGCGAGGTCGCCGACGACCTGCACATCCCGCAGCACGTCCTGCGGTTCTGGGAGACGCGGTTCCCGCAGGTGAAGCCGCTGAAGCGCGGCGGCGGCCGGCGCTACTACCGGCCCGACGACATCGCGCTGCTGCGGCGGATTTCCGACCTGCTGTACATCCAGGGCTATACGATCAAGGGCGTGCAGCGGCTGCTGCGAGAGGGCGGCGGTCGGTTGTCCGACGATATCCCGCCGCCGCCGGCGGATGAGCGCGCGGCGGAACCAGGTGATGCCGCCGCGGCGCCGCGCGATCCGGAGCTGCCGTTGCCTGGTCTGGTGCCCCCGCCGCCGGGCGCGGCCCGGATCAATGTCCGGCCGAAGCAGGACCCGGAGGCCGATCGGCTGCGCGGCCTGCTGGCAGACGTGCTGCAGGAGCTGGAGGCGATTCGCGCGCTGCTGCCATAGGGCCGCCATCAGGGACCCGCGGATGCCGCGTTCACTGTGTCCCGCCGCCAACCAGCACGTCGCAGTTGCTGCGGCCGGCGAGCAGGCAGTCCTCGATGCTGGTCTCCGCGTACAGGGCGTGGAACAGGAACAAGCCCATGACCAGCAACAGCAGGATGATAGCCACCCCGGCCAGGCTGGCGGTCTGCCGGTCCGCTTCCTCCTGCGGGTCCGGCTCGCGGGTCCACGGACGTTCCTGATACATCGGACGACCTCTGCCGTGTGGCGCATACCATAACAGAGATTGGGCGGCCGGGGGGAAGTGCCACCTGATCGGGATTGTTCGGTGATCGAAAGGCGGTGATATACCGCCGCCATGCCGCACGAGGGACTCGCCCATCTGAGCAAGGACCGGCGCTTTGCCGCGCTGATCAAGCGTGTGGGTCCGCCGCGCCTGGGCGTGGAGCGCGGACGCAGCCCGTATGAGGCGCTGACCCGCGCCATCGCGCACCAGCAACTGCACGGCCGTGCGGCCGAGGCTATCCTTGCGCGCTTCATGGCGCTGTACCCGGACCGCGCGTTTCCGGCGCCGGTGCATGTGCTGGAGACGCCGGAGGCGGTGCTGCGCGGCTGCGGGTTCTCGGGCGCGAAGATCGCCAGCATCCGGGCGATCGCCGCCGGCGCGGTGGATGGCACGGTCCCGGAGCGGCGCGCCTGCGCTCGCCTGTCCGACGAGGTGCTGATCGAGCGGCTGACCACGCTGCGCGGGGTCGGCCGCTGGACCGTGGAGATGCTGCTGATCTTCACGCTTGGCCGCCCGGACGTGCTTCCGGTGGACGATTTTGGCGTGCGGGAGGGCTATCGCGCGCTGCACGGTCTGGAAGATCAACCCAAGCCGCGGGCACTGGCCGAACTGGGCTTGCGCTGGGCGCCGCATCGTTCGCTTGCGGCATGGTACCTGTGGCGCGCCGCCGACGAGGCAAAGCGTCAGCCGCCATCCAGTCGCGCGTGATCAGCCGTGTGTTCGCCGCGCCGCCGCGGCCGGCTTCAGGCCAGGGTGTTGACCCCGGATGAGCTGCTGCTGCCGCTGCCAGTCGGCGCGCCGGTGGTTGGCGGTGCGGCTTGGCTGGTGCTGCCGCTACCGCCGTGGCGGTGGTGGCCATGATGCGCTCGGCTGGGCTGCTGTGTGGTGTTGGACGTTCCGGTGCCGCTGGTCTGCGCAGCCTGTGCCTGCTGCTGGATCAGGGCCGGTGAGGTCTGGGCGGAGATGCCTGCGATGCTCATGACGGTGTCTCCTTCCGGGATGGAAGCAGACTGACATTGCGCCGAAAGGGTTAACCAAACGCTAAAACGAGGCGAGAAATCCAATCGCTTTGCGCTGTCACGCGCGGCTGCGATCGGCAGGTCAGATCAGAACCTGATCCGCATCCCGCCCATGACCATGGCGATGTTGTAGTTCGGCGCACTGTAGCCGGGCGTCAGGTAAGAGATCGTCGTGGAGCCGGCGCCCTGTACCGGACCGCCGGTGTCGTTCCAGTCGGTGTTGTGGAAGGTGTACCAAGCGACCTGGCCCACCAGCTCCATCTTCGGCGAGACCTCATACGTCGCCGTCAGCCGCACGCTGTTCATCAGCGAGTCGATGTCCGGATAGTTGCTGACGTTCTGGTAGGATTGGGTCGGCGTGAAGGGCACGAACACGCCGTTGAACTCGGTGAATCCGACCGAACCGTAGGACAGCGTGTAGTCGCCCTTCAGTGTCAGCTTGGCCGTGGCCTTCCACTCACCGCTGATGCCGACCGTGTGAGTGCCGCTGCTGTACTTGTTCACGTTATCGCCGACGGACCCGGTGCAGGCGCTGGTCGTGCCGGCGACGCCCGCGATGTCGGCTGCCGTGGAACAGGCGCCGTTGCCCTGGAAGTTGTAGAACAGGCGTTCGTAGTCATAGAAGACATGGATGTTGATGTTCGGTGTCGGCCGGTAAGTGATGTCCGGACCCAGCGTCAGCGCATAGTCCTGCTTCAGCCCGCCTGCGCCGCCAAACGGAATGGTCGCGGGCGTTGCGCCGGCGATCAGTGGAATACCGGGATAGCTGTAGTTCTCGTTCTTGAACTGCACGTAGAATCCGCCGAGCACCTTGTTCGACGGCGTGTAGTCGGCCCGCAGCGTCACCGCCTCCGACGTCATCGGCGCCTGGTAATACGCCCCGGAGAATGTCTGTGCCGAAGTCGGGCCGATCAGGTTTTCCCACGGGGTAAGATAGCTTAGATTGCCGCTGCGGTCGGCGTAGTCGAACGAGAGCTTGCCATCGAGGTCCGGGCCGATATTGGACAGCAAGCCGACGGATGCGGCGTTGGTATAGCTGTGTCCGACCTGGGCATTGCTGCGGTCGGTGACATCGAGCTTGTAACCGACGGTCAACCTGGTGTTGGACTCGGGAATCAGGCGATAGGTCGCGTTGGCCCCGGCATCCTGCTTTAGCCAGTCCTGCGGCACGACAAAGTTGAAATTGGTCGCGCCGCCGGGCGTTGTGTCGGCCCCCGAGCCGCCAGTCCCTCCTGTTATGACCTTGTACTGATTGAGGCTGACGCTGCGACCGTCAATCCCATAGAAGAGGTCGAAGTCGGTGCGTGGGATCGGGTGGGTGTTTGCGCTGAGTCGCACCTGGTAAACCGTGGCGGTGATGTCAGGTGAGTTGCCGGACGTTCCCTGCAGCATCGGGTTCAGCCCAGTGAGGCTCGCGCCGGTCAGATTGGCGCCGCTCGGATCGGCGGTGTTCGGCGCGAACGCATCGTTCTGCTGTTCCACGCCGACACGTGCGTTCAGATTGACCCGCGTCTCCGGAATGAAGTTCGATCCAAGCTCCACCGTGATATACTGCGCGGTGTTGCTGGGTGGCGTGGAGTAGGCTGCCGCGCGCTGGAAAGGCGCCGCGGTGTTGGATGTCGGATAAGGCAGAATGATGAAGCGGTTATTGTCTGTGAAGTGCGAGAACGTATACTGGACGATCGCCTGATTGATCCGGTCCGTATAGGCGGCGGACAGATCATAACGCTCGGTGTCGTAGTCCACCGGCATGGCGAAGGCCGTTCCGCCCCACGGGCCGTCGAACGATTCCTCGAGCGACCCTTCCTTGTGCTCATAGTTGAACGCGCCGGTGAAATTCCAGTTGTTCCAGAGATATTTGAAATTGCCGCCGATGGAATCGCGCCGCGTCCCTACCTGCGTCGGCAGGATCGCGCCGGTCGCGAGCAGCGACGGGACCATATATGACGTGATGGATCCTTTTGTGCCGGGCAGTGCACCACCATACGCACTGACTCCCGGGTTCAGCGTCGCCTGATTCCGACTGGTGGTGTAAAGCGAATCGACGACATTGCCGGTGTATGTGATCGAGTTGGCGAAGAAACCGGCTTCCCAGGTGCCCTGATTGCCGAACCGCAGTCCAAGCGAGCCGTTATTGGAGAACGCGTTGGTGATCGAATCCGACCAATGGCTGTCGTTGCCGAGGCCGCTGCCCAGCGTCGTGCCGGTCTGTATCGTAAAATTATCGATGTTGAAATCGAAATACCTGGTGTCGCCGGAATTCCAGGCGTTGCGGCCCTGCAGATCGAGATGGCCCAGAATGTCAACACCGTTGGTGTTGAAGCCGGAGTAGCGTCCGGCCTGGTCCGGGTTGGTGCCCATGACCCCCATGATGCCGAACCCGAACTCCCCGGAGATCGGCAGGCCGCCGACCGCCATCGGTGCATCGGCGGGCGCCGGAGCGCTCGGGGTGGTGCTGTCGGCGGCGTGGGCAACGAGAGGCGCAAGACATGATGACGCCAGTGCAATGACCCGAAGCGCGTTGCGAGTGATCATTTCAACACTTCCTTGCTCGTGCCATCACATCAGCGGAAGAAGTACGCGCCGGCCGGGCTGTTCGAGCCGTGCACCTGCGAGTGGCAGTTCAGACAGACGCGCTGGTTGGCGAGGGCCGAGTTGATCGACGGGTTGCCAATCGGGCTGCCGGGGATCGAGCGCATGCCGCCGAACGCACCGCCGCTGTGGTTGGCTGTCTCCGCGCTGTGGCACGTCGAGCACAGGAACTGCAGCCGCGTCTTGATCAGATCCTGCTCATTCGAGCCGTGCGGATCGTGGCAGTTCATGCAGTCCTCGCGCACCGGCTGGTGTTCCCACAGCATCGGCCCGCGCTTGTCGGCGTGGCAGGTGTAGCAGGTCTCGTTGACCGTGAATTCTTTCAGCAGGTGGTCGTTGCCCGGCGAGCCATGCGGGTTGTGGCAGTCGCTGCACACGACTTTGCCTTCGCGGATCGGGTGGTGCGAATATTTGTAGGTCGCGGCGCGGATGTCGTTGTGGCAGGTGAAGCATTTCTCCGGCTGGTCGATCTTCACCAGCATTGGATCACGGGCTGAGTGCGCGGTGTGGCAGGTGGTGCAGGCGACGTCGTTGCGCTGGTGAACGCTGCCCTGCCAGTTCATCCGCTCGCTGCCCTGGTGGCAGCCCAGGCACATTTCGTTGCGTACCGCCACGGGCGAGGCATGCGGCCCTTCGAACACCACGGCGGGGTAGGGCGCCTTGCCCTGAGCATGGTCCAGGCTGGGCCCGTGGCAGCCTTCGCAGCCGCCCTGCGCGAATGGCGTGCGTGGATCGCCCATCGCCGCCATCGGGCTGTGCAGGATCGCCTGTACTTTAGGGTCGCCGCCATGGCAGGTCAGGCAGGTGCGCACGTCAGCCGCGGCGACCGCCGCCTGCGGCGACGCGGAGGCCGGCTGCTGTGCCGCGGCTGGCAAGCTCTCGAGCATGAGAGCCATCGCGAGCAGCAGCGTCAACGCAAGTAACCGCTTCATCTCAGTTTCCTTCGTGCACCTGTCCCGGACGGCATTTCATTCCGCCAAGAATACGTACCGGGCCAGAAGCAATCGGGGATTGGCCCGTCGATACGTTTCCGCATCTCATGAGCGAGGGGTAGCACCAGGATTACAGAATATTTATGATACCAGCGCGCCGTTCCAGGAACGCGCGCCGGGAAACCGGCGGAAATCCGCGCTTACGTGCTGCAGCCGGCAAAGCGCATGGCAAAACCCGGGACTGCCAGCATGCGCCGGCTGTTGCCTTTCTGCATCACCCGCACCCGGCTGGTATCATGAAATCGCCAGTACCTGGTGATACCCAGGCCGGGGCTTTTTCCTCATCGTTGCTTGGACGTTGCCGGCTTTGGCCTTGGGCCCGGCCGGCTGTTCGCGCCACTGCTGAAAGGCGGCGTTCTGTACGATGAGCGGCTTGGTTTGCCGGGGCGGATTGGTTCGGCGCTGCGACGTTCGCAGCGCGGCGGCCGGTCTTATGCGGCTCAACAGGAGGGCGCGGCCATGACAACAACCGGACGGGCAACGTCCGAACCCATTGCCACATCGGGCGGCCAGCCGGAACGCCGGACGCCAGGGCAGGTCGTGAAGGACATCATCCTGTTCTTTGCCGCGCCCTTCATCACGTTTGCCTACCTTTCGCTGTTTCCTTTCATCGGACTGGCGATGCTGACCCGCAGGGGTGAGCGCGCGTGGCACCGCTGGAAGCGGGCGGACTGACCCCGCGAGGCCATCCGATGCAGACCCCGATGACACGACTCACGGGCACCCCGCTGGGGCCTGCGACACAGGCAGGGCCCGCGCGCCTCGCCGTGGCCGCAGTCATCCTGCTGCTGCTCTCCTTATGGCTTGCCGTGCCGGCGGTGGCTGCGTCCGCCGGCGATCAGCAGTGCCTGACCTGTCACGGCCTGCCCGGCCTGCAGAAGACTCCCGCGAACGGCGAAGTCCTCTCGCTGCACATCGATGCGCAGCATTTCGTCGGCTCGGTGCATGCCGCGCTCGGCTGCACCGGGTGCCACAGCAACATCAGCCTGGCCAACCATCCGCCGGCGGCGAATGTCATCGCCAGCAAACGCGCGTTCTCCATCGCGATGATCCAGCAGACCTGCCGCAACTGCCACGCCACGGAGTTCGATCAGTGGTCGCACAGCGTCCATGCGGCGCTGGTGCGCGAAGGCAATCCGGCAGCTCCGGTCTGCACCAATTGCCACTCGCCGCACACCATGATCAAGGGAGCGGCGCAGTCGCTCGCGACGGTTCCCTGCAAGACCTGCCATGCGGTCATCTTCAACGCGTACCTGACCAGCGTGCACGGCATGCTGCGCACCCAGGGGCTGACGGCCGCGCCGCTTTGCTTCAATTGCCATGGCGCGCACGACATCGCGGTGCCCTCGGCCGGAGTCGGCCGGCGGGACGCGTGCCTCGCGTGTCACACCGAGGCCGCCGCGTCGCACCGCACCTGGCTGCCGAACGTCGATCTGCATTTCGCCGCGGTGTCCTGCCCGGTCTGTCATACGCCGCAGGCGCACCGGGTGGTCGATCTGATCCTCTACAACAGCACGACGCAGCAGGAGCTCTCACGGCCGCTGGGCATACCGGAGTTCGAAACCCGGGGTGCGCCCGCGACCGCGCAAAAGCCGGGCCTGGACCCGACCACACTCGTCGCGCTGCTGACCGCGCTGAACGGCCGCGACGTGAAGGAAAAGACCAGCGTCCGCGGCCGGCTTGAGGTCAGCACCGGCGTCGAGGATCACGAGCTTGCCGTTGCGGCCAAGGCGATCAGCGATTGCGGCGTCTGCCACCGCAAGGGCGCGGCCGCGTTCCAGAGCGTGGAAGTATCGGTGGCCGGCCCCGGCGGCATCCCGATCAACTACGGCGCCAGCAGTGCAGTGCTGACCTCGGTCTTCTCCATACCGTCGGTCGGGGGATTCTATGCGATCGGCGGCACGCGCATCGGCTTCCTCGATGTGGCGTTCCTGCTGGCGCTGGTGGGCGCCATCGGCTGGTCCTGCGTGCATATGGCCGTGCGTTGGGGTGTGCACCGATACACCCACGGCGCCGGCGGGGGAGAGGGGAAAGACCCACCATGACGCGGATCTATCTTCATCCACTTCCGGTGCGTATCTGGCATTGGATCAACGCCCTCGCCTGCGTTCTGCTGTTCCTGACCGGCATCCAGCTTCGCTACATCGGCGTGGTCAACGTAGTGCCGTTCCGGACGGCGGTGGCCATGCACAACTTGTTGGGCTTCATCCTGATTGCCAATTTGTTCCTGTGGTTGGGCTACTATCTTTCATCGCCCCGCATCAGGACGTACCACGCCGTGATGAACCCGGTGAGATTCTTCGTCGGCAGCGTGCGCCAGACCCTGTATTACAGCTACGGCATCTTTCGCGACCTGCCGAGTCCGTTCACCGCCAGCATCTACCGGAAGTTCAATCCGCTGCAGTTGATGACCTATCAGCTCCTGATGCTGATCCTGCTGCCAGTGCAGGCAATCACCGGCCTGCTGCTGTGGAACCTGACCGGATTCGCCCGCATCGTGTCGCTGCTCGGCGGCGTGCGCGTGGTGGACACGATTCACGTGCTGATCTTCATCTTTTTTGCGTTCTACCTGCCGGCGCACATCTATCTGGGTTCGCTCGGCCGCAAGCCGGTGACGCATTTCAAGGAAATGATCACCGGCTATGAGGAAGAAGAAGACGAGAAACCCGCCGACGCGGCGGAGTGACCATGCGATGCACGGACCAAACGGAGGGAAACCATGAACCGGATAATGCTGACGGCCCTGGTTATCGGGCTGGCCGGATTCGCCGCCACGGCACAGGCTGCTGGCGATGCGGCGGCGGGCAAGGAGAAGGCGGCAAACTGCGGCATGTGCCATGGCCCGAACGGCGAGGGCACGCAGATGGGGCCGAAGCTGGCGGGTGAGGACCCGGCGAAATTCGCCCAGGCGATGAACAACTTCAAGGCAGGCAAGGGCAGCAACCAGATGATGAACAGTCTGGCCGGGCAGCTTAGCGACGCGGATATCGCCAACCTTGCCGCGTACTACGCATCGCTGAAGTAACTCCGGCCGCAGAGCTCGTGTCATTGCGAGTTGGCCACCGGCCGGCGGCGGCCGACCCGCACTGGATGAAACGGCAGCATTCTGTCATTGCGAGGCCGTTTGGCCGAAGCAATCCCGTTCGTGACGAGCTGCCGGCAGCTCGTCACGAACGGGATTGCTTCGCCGCTCCGCTCCTAACAAGAAACTACCCGTGTCATGGCCGGCGAAGGCCGGCCACCGTGCGTCCGTGAGCGTGCCTTGTCAGGAAGGTGCAAGTCCATCCTGGGCCTACCGACCAAGCCTGAAGCCAGAGGTAACTGCGTCATCGCGAGGTGGGGTGGGGAGCAATCCGAGGCGAAGAAGCAATCCGTAGGAAGA
>DASXFW010000279.1:0-3448 GCA_036489395.1 Acetobacteraceae bacterium
TTTGCAGGGAGCCTATGATGCGGTTCGTCAGTCCCCTTGTGGGTGATACCACCAACCGGAGAGCCGGATGCGGGAGAACCGCCAGTCCGGTTCGGAGGGAGGGGGAGGCGGGACAACCGTCTCTCCCTACCCCTATTACGCGCGGTCGATCGGCCGCGAGGGACGAACGCCACACACCGAACTGTGCGTAGATGGCCGGCTGCCGGCCATGATGTTTGGGCCGGCGTCCCTCTCCCCCAACAGGGGCAGGTGGATTACATCAGGTCGCATGAGCGACACCACATCCACTCCGTTCCTGCTGCATCATCGCGGCGTCTCGCGCGATCTTGCGGCATTCGTCGTGGCGGCGCGGTTTTCGCGCGATAACGCATCGGTTGCGTTCGCATTGGGCGACGGCACGCTGCACATCGTCCGCCTGGCAGACACCGCCAACTGGAACGCGATCGCAGTGCACGACGGCGCCATACTGGCACTGTCACAGGACGTAACGCCGGGCGGCATCGTCTCCGGCGGCGACGATGGCTTGTTTTGCCGCATCGGCGCGGACGGCAGCGTGACCGAAATCGCCCGGTTCGGCATGAAATGGGTAGAACATGTGGCGAGCTTTCCCGGCGAGAAGGGAAAGGGCGCGCTACTCGCATGCTCTGTCGGCAAGGTCGTGCATTTGTTCGATGGCAGCGGGCAGAAGTTGCGCGAGTTCGCGCATCCGTCGTCGGTGACCGGCCTGGCGTTCGACGCGAAGGGCAAGCGCATCGGCGCGTCGCACTATAACGGCGCGACGCTATGGTTCGTCGCGGCAAAGACCGACAGTCCGCGCAAGCTGGAATGGAAGGGCAGCCACACGGCGCTGGCGATCCACCCGGATGGCGACGCCGTCGTCACCGCCATGCAGGAAAATGCGCTGCACGGCTGGCGTCTGTCGGACGGCCAGCACATGCGCATGAGCGGCTACCCCTCGAAGACCGTGGCGCTGAGCTTCACCCGCAACGGCCGCTGGCTGGCGTCGTCCGGTGCTGACGCGATGGTGCTGTGGCCGTTCTTTGGCGGCGGACCGATGGGCAAGGCGCCGATGGAACTCGCCGGCGGCGACGGCGTCCTGTGCACGCAAGTTGCGTGTCATCCGCAGCAGGAAATGGTGGCGGGTGGTTTTGCCGACGGGCTGGTTGTGCTGGCGGATGTCGGGTCGTCACGGATTCTGCCGGTGGCGCCGCCAGAGCACGGGCCGGTGTCGGCGCTGGCCTGGAGCCCAAATGGCGCGCGGCTGGCGTTCGGCACAGAGCAAGGGCTGGCGGCGATCGTTGATCTGTCGCGGCGCGAATAACGGGGGGAAAGCAAGCATGTTGTTCAAATGTCTGCCTGAAGGTGCACGGATTCCGGGGCGGTTTCCCGGTCCGGCGCATGCACGCGGCAAGTGGTTCACCATCGACATTCATTGCCATGTCACCAGCCTGAAGGCTGCGTCGATGGTCGAGGGCAATGCCGCCGTATCCCGCTGGTTCCTGGAGACGCAGGCCAACGACGCGAGCCAGGGCATCAATCGCGCTAACGGCGTCCGGACGCGGGTGCAAGGGACGTCGGCGGAGCAGCGGATTGTCGATATGGATTTGATGGGGATCGACATACAGGCGATTTCGCCGGCACCGCGGCAGACTTATTATGGCGCCGATCCGGACTTGGGGCTGGCGACGTCGCGTGTGCTGAACGACGAGATTGCCGAGATGGTCGGGAAGTATCCGGATCGCTTCACCGGGTTGGGCACGATCCCGTTGCAGGCGCCGGAGCTGGCGATCGCGGAACTGGAGCGGCTGCATAAATCGCTCGGCATGCGCGGCATCGAGATCATGACGCATGTCGCCGGCGACGATCTGTCGGCCGAGCGTTTCCGACCCGTATTCAAGCGGATCGAGGAACTCGGGCTGCTGGTGTTCATGCACCCCGATGGCTTCACCGAGGCGCAGCGGTTTCGCGAGCACTACTTTGCCAATGTGATCGGCAACCCGCTGGATACGACGGTGGCGCTGCATCACCTGATCTTCGGCGGGGTGCTGGAGGACTGCCCGGGCCTGAAGCTGGTGGCGGCGCATGGCGGCGGCTATCTGCCGGCCTATGCGGGGCGGATCGATCACGCGGCGTCGGCCCGGCCGGATACCGGGGAAAAGCTGAAGGAGATGCCGGGCGTGTATCTGCGGCGGCTGTATTTCGATGCGCTGGTCTATACGCATCCGCAGTTGGAGTTCCTGGTGTCGGAGTATGGTGCGGACCATATTCTGGTCGGCACGGATTATCCGGCGGACATGGGCGAGACCGATCCAATCGGGTTTATCGAGAGCGCGCCCGGGCTGGATGATGCGACACGACGCGCGATCCTGGGTGGGAATGCGGCGCGGCTGTTGGGGATGGAAGTGCCGGCAGGGAAGGGTTGATCGCGGCGGCCTTCGTCACGCACCGATGCGGTCGTAGAACAACACCCGCAAGCGCCGATCGTGCCGGAGCAAGGCGGCGAAGTCGCGATCCTCGGTGATGACGACGCAGCCGAAGCGCGCGGCAACGATAGCGGTCAGCGTATCGTGGATCAGTTCCACACGGTCGAAAGCGGTGGCGGTGCGCCGGCCTCCGCCGGCAAGTTCGCGCGCAATCCGTCCGGCCCGTTCGCCGGCCAACGTCCACTCCGCACTGTCCGGCACCAGCACCTTGGCCGGATCGATACGGTCCTGCACGGCCTGAGCCGCCGCCAGCACGCGTGCCGTGCCGGGATGTGCCGGATCGAGCCTGCCCTTGATCCATGCGAGCTCGGCACGGGTCGGCGCCGACACGAAAAAGCGAGGCAAGGTCTCGAGCATTTGCCGCAGCACGGTGGGCCCGCGGCCAGTCAGCGCATTGATGAAAACGTTGGTGTCGAGCAATACCGGTCCGTCCGGATGCGACTGTCCCAGTTTGGGCAGACGCGCGTCACGGTGTCCGGCTGTCGAGGGCTGCCGAGTCATGCGGCGCCCGGGTCAAATATCGAGCTCGGCAAGCAATTCCGGGTCTATGTCGGCAAGAGTGCCCCATTGGTGGGCCAGCCATGGTCCCAACTCGTCCTCCGTTGCCAATGCTGCCAGCGCGGTGGTGATGACGACGGCGGGAGACATGCTGCCGGCACGCTTCGCCGCGGCGGCATACAGGCGTGGCGGCACCTTGGCATTCACATGCCGGGATTTCGGACCTGCAGTGAGGCCCATCTGGTCCGCGATCCTCAGCGCGATACTGGAAGTACCGCGCGCGCGACGCGGTTTGGATCTGCTTTTCTGCGGAGGCATCGTGTTCTCCTTGGAATCTCGATGGCCTGGTATCACGAATCGGCTATAAAGGTAATACCCACAGCCGGTGGAATTTCCACGGCGAGGCCGGGCTACGTCCTTCCTGTCATTGCGAGGCGCGCAGCGCCGAAGCAATCTCCCGGGAGATT
>DASXFW010000334.1:0-18168 GCA_036489395.1 Acetobacteraceae bacterium
CACGGCGTCACAGGCGGCGCGGATTGGGCGTCGTGGGCGACGCCGAATTCGCGCCGCCTGTGACGCCGTGCCCCCTTCCCTCCATCCAGCCAAACAGACGGATTGCAAAGGCTACGCCTTTGCTGGGGGTCCAGGGGGCAAAGCCCCCTGGCGGGGTCCAGGGGCGGAGCCCCTGGCACTTTCCGCTCCCGGCAGCGTCCATGTGCCAGCATCACCCGACTTCTGCTTAGCCGCACGGGACGCCGATGCCCATCCGCTCCATCCTTGCCGGTGTCGGCGCCTATCTGCCCGAGCGTGTCGTCACCAACGACGAGCTGGCGCAGAAGCTGGAGACGTCGGACACCTGGATCCGCGACCGGACCGGCATTTGCCAGCGCTACATCGCTGGCCCGCACGAGACAGCAGCCTTCATGGCGACCGAAGCGGCGCGTGCCGCGCTCGCCAACGCGCAGGCGGAGCCGGTCGAGGTGGACGCGATCATCGTAGCCACCTCCACCCCCGACCAGGCGTTCCCGGCCACGGCGCTGCGCGTGCAGGCGGCGCTGGGCGTTCCGGGCGGGTTCGGCTTCGACATCGCCGCGGCCTGTGCCGGCTTCATCTACGCGTTGAGCGTCGCCGACAGCCTGGTCCACAGCGGCGCGGCGCGCGGCGCGCTGGTGATCGGCAGCGAGGTCTATTCGCGCATCCTGAACTGGAACGACCGCGGCACCTGCGTATTGTTCGGCGACGGCGCCGGTGCCGTGTTCTTACGCGCGGGCGAGGGCAGGGGCTCGATCGACCGTGGCATCCTGTCCACCCACATGCACGCGCAGGGCACGCTGGGCGACATCCTGTATGTCGATGGCGCGGTCGGCCGCCCCGACAAGCCCGGCCACCTGGTGATGAAGGGCAGCGAGGTGTTCCGCCACGCCGTGGTCCGCCTGGCCGAGGCGGTCGATGAAGCGCTCGCCGCCAACGGCCTGAGCCGCCGCGACGTGGACTGGCTGGTGCCGCACCAGGCCAACCTGCGGATCATCGAGGCGATGGGCAAGCGGCTCGGCCTGCCGTCGGAACGGGTGGTGGTGACGGTGGACCGCCATGCCAACACGTCCGCCGCGTCGGTGCCGCTGGCGCTGGCGGAGGCGTGCAAGGATGGCCGCATCCGCCGCGGCGACCTGGTGCTGATGGAGGCACTGGGCGGCGGCCTGACCTGGGGTTCCGCGCTGGTGCGGATGTAGGCCTCTGTCATTGCGAGGAGCGAAGCGACGAAGCAACCTCGCGCCTGACGATCCGCCAGCGCCGCAACAGGGCGCGCCCGTTGACCGAGATCGCTCTGATGGCCGTGTCGTTCGCCGCGATGGCGGGAGTGCGGGGCATCGAGAAACTCGCCGTGCCGTTCCTGATCATTTACGGCGCCAGCTATTTCTTCACCGAATTCGGCCCCCATGCCACGACCTTCGTTTATCCGGCGGAGCAGTTTCCGGTGGAGGCGCGCACGACGGGGCACGGCATCTTTGAAGTCTTATGCACAGAAACTACGCCGCTGAAAACAAAGCGCTTTTCCTTTGCAGAAGTTACCGCCATCAAGGGGTGCTATGCAGCGGCTGCAAATACTGCGGTTTTGTGCTATTAAGCCGATCATGGACCGTCAGGACATCATCGCCCGCTTGCGCGAGAACGAGTCAGCGCTACGTGCGCGAGGGGTAGCGCATGCTGCGCTGTTCGGCTCGCGCGCGCGCGGCGATGCGCGGCCCGACAGCGACACCGACATCATGATCGAGATTGATCCCGACGCACGGCTCGGTGTGTGGGGATACGCCGGGCTGAAAGAATATATCGCCAGCCTCTTTGACGGGCCAGTCGATGTCGTCAACCGCGACGGATTGAAGCCCCATGTCCGGCCCGCCGCGACCGCCGACGCGATCTATGCCTTCTGAGCGCGAAGCAACCCACCGCTGGCTGAGCGACATCCGGCATAACATCGTCATGGCCGAGGGGTTCGTCGCGGGGATGACCTACGCGACGTTCAAGGACGACAACCTTCATCTCTACGCCGCGATCCGATGCCTGGAGATCATCTCGGAGGCGTCGCGATGGTTGCCGGACAAGCTGCGGGAGCGGCATTCCGCGATCCAGTGGAAGGATATGGCGGCGGCCGGAAACATCTACCGCCACGAATATGAAGATGTCGCGGCGCGCGAGGTATGGGACACTTTGACCCTGCACCTGCCGCCGTTGCGTATTGTCGTGGAGCAGGAGTTGGCGGCTCTCGGCGACCCGTGAATTACGACTATGGACGGGTATCGACAGACGGGCAGAGCGTTGGCGCGCAGTTGCGCCAACTCACCAAGGCCGGATGCAAGAAGGTGTTCCGCGAGGTGGCGAGCGGAGCCAAGACCGCCCGCAGCCAGCTTCGCCGCGCGCTCGACCAGCTCGACGCCGGCGACCTGCTGATGGTGACCAGGCTCGACCGTTTGGCGCGTTCGACCTGCGACTTGCTCAACACTCTCGCCGCGATCACCGATCGCAAGGCGGGTTTCCGGTCGCTCGGCGACGCCTGGGCGGACACCACTACCGCCCACGGCCGCCTGGTGCTGACCGTACTTGGCGGGCTGGCGGGGTTCGAGCGCGAGCTGATCCGCGTGCGCACCGGAGAAGGCCGCGCCCGCGCCAAGGCCAACGGCAAAAGCGTTGGCCGACCGTTCAAGATGACGAAGCACCAGAGTAAGGAAGCACTTGCGTGGCGCGAGAGCGGGGAGCTACTGACAGAGATTGCTCGCAGCTACAACGTCAGCGCGGCGACGATTTCGAGGTTGGGAGCATGACGGGCGCCGGCAAGGTGCGACTCATTAACCGGCGTAGGAGGTAAAGGATGACCATGGCAGCGGCTGCGACCAACAGCGTTCGGCCGCCACATTGGAAGCACAATAGAAAGTATTTTTTCAAGTACGTATCCGGGCCGACTGGAAGGATAATCCTCACAAATAGGACGCTGCGGTGGAGTGTCCCGAAGCTTCTGAACGATCCCTATGACATTCAGTTTGATTTACGCACCGACATTGACCGCTCGGCGGTTAAATCTGCCGCGCTTGAAAAACTGTGGAACAACCATTATGGTGAGTATCCAGCGACCGCTAAGAACGAACTTGGGGTAATCGTTTCCGCTTTTCGAGGCGTGTTCCCGAGGCTATCTCGGGAGAAATTCGATGCCGAATTTGGTGAATCAATCGATCAAGGATTCGAAGATGCGGAGAAGAGCCTACCGGACCGTCATAGAAAGATTCGTGAGTACATGTCTGACTCGAAAATTCTATGCCTATCAGGAAGGCCAGACAGCATACTGATGTGGTCACACTACGCCGAGCGACACACTGGGCTTGTCTTGCGGCTTCGCAGTGCGGTCACGCTCGATAGTGCCTGGGGGGCCGCCGAGCCAGTCCGATACATGCACAAAATGCCGCTGCTTTTCGACGAGGAATTTCTGTCCGACTTGTTATCTGGGAGCACCGCAATGGATATGCCCTACGTCCATCAGAAAGTGCACGATATGGTCTACACGAAAGCCAGCTGCTGGTCGTATGAGAAAGAGTGGCGCGTATTCGCGGGCGGAGGTCGCGCACGCACTGATTATGAGGACTTGTCCTTCAATCCCTTTGAGCTGTCCGGGGTAATCTTTGGGTGCGGTATGCCTGTGTCCGACCGTAAGGAATTCACAGACCTGGTTCGTTCCGACTATCCGAATGCCGCAATACATGAGGTAAAGAAAGTAGACCGAGAGTTTAGGCTCATGATAACGCCGGCTTAGATACGGTTTTTGCGCGAGCATATCGAGCGCGACACCGCAAGAACGGACACTCAGGGGATCATCAGATGGGGCTTAACTTCGCGCTGCCGTTCGTCTTTGCCGTTCTTGGCTGGATGATAACGGGATTCGCGTCTATGGCCTTGAGGCGGGTTGACTATATGAATCCTATCTTGCTTCGACCCGACGTGAGGGCAGTCGGGTTCTTAATAGCCTCGGGTGGGATAATTTCGGCGTTCTTATTCTCCCGTTGGTGGTGGGGTCTAGGAGTTTTGGTTGCCAGCCCGAATTTTGCTGCCGTTTTCATAATGATGCTCACGCCGCGACGTTGAACGGTGCGTGCTTCGGCGCAACTTACCAGAAAGCGCCTTATGCGAGGAGCTGGCTAACTTCGCCCGCGTCAGATGTGAGATGGTAACACCTATATAGGATCGTCTTCTTCATCACGTTATGCTGCGGTTCGTTCCCTGCCGACTCAGGGCGCTCATCACCCAATGGCAGTGCGGATTGGCAGGTCCGCAAGAAAGAATCTTTACGCAAATATCAGCAGATGCACGCGGATGCACGCAGATGGAGCGGTCTGCATCACAGGCGGCTCACCACGCGCTTGATTTCCAGACGCGGTTTGCCGAAATTCAGCAACAGGCAGAGCGGCAAGCCCGCTGCCTTCAGATAATTGACACACTGGGCGCAATGCGCGTCGTCGAACGCTCGCACGGTCTTCAGTTCAACCAGGAGCGATTCCTCGACCAGCAGGTCCACGAAGTATTCGCCGACCAGCGCGCCATGATACACGACCGTAAGACCGTGTTGCTGCGCGACAGCGAAGCCTTTTTCCCGCAGTTCGATGGCCAAAGCGTTCTCATACACCTTTTCCAGGAACCCAGCCCCGAGCGTGTTGAGCACCGTAAAGGAACAGCCGATAACGTCCCCCGACAGTGCATTCAGCCTCGCGCTATCTGCGTGCATCCGCGTGCATCTGCCTATATCTGCGTTGAAATTCTTGCTTCCTTGCGATGCTGCCAGCAAATGATTGCCAAAACGTTGACGCTCCGGCGTGTCAACGCTGAAAGATACGATGCTCGCCGGAGTCATCCGGCCGAGTAGATCGTCATGGCCAGTCGCCCAACATACATTGCCGGGTACCGCCCGACCCAGCCCTGAGCGCCACCTTCCGCCAGGCGCCGGCCTGCGAAGCGCTGACCGGCTGTCATTGCCAGGCCCGCAAGGCCGATGCGGGCGGTCGTCATTTTGTCTAACACAAAGTTCCACCCAGGCAGGCACAGAGTTTCAAGAAAGAAATATTGCTGTCCCCCAGGCGGTCCTTACGTGCGCGAAGCGCATAACAATCCTTCTGCGACACTCTGCGCCCGCCGCGGTGGAACTCTGTGTCAGAAACCTGACATGACCGGATCGCCTCGACCCCTGGGGCGCCGCAACGACAGCCCTACTCCGCCGATTCTTGCCGCCGCACCGCACGCCAGGAGCGCGATCACCCCATCCCGCGGAACCCCGTCGCCACCACGTACAGCTCGCTCGACTCCTTCCGGCTCGCCGGCGGCTTCACATGCCGCACCGTCGCAAACGAGCGCTTCAGCCGCGCCAGCATCTCGCGTTCCGACCCGCCCTGGAACACCTTGGCGACGAACGCGCCCCCTTCCGCCAGCACCTCCAGCGCGAATTCCAACGCCGCCTCGGCCAGCGCCATGATCCGCAGGTGATCGGTCGCCCCGTGGCCCGTGGTGTTCGGTGCCATGTCGGACAGCACCAGGTCCGCCCTGCCGCCCAGCGCCGTCAGCAGCCGCGCGGGCGCCGCGGAATCCATGAAATCCCCCACCAGTACCGCAGCGCCCGGCACCGGCTCCATCGCCAGCAGGTCCAGCCCCACCACCGTCGCGCCCGCGCGCACCGCGACCTGCGTCCAGCCGCCCGGCGCCGCACCCAGATCGAGCACCCGCATCCCCGGCCGCAGCAGCTTGTACCGCTCGTCCATCTCCAGCAGCTTGAACGCCGCCCGCGACCGCCAGCCCCGCGCCTTCGCCGCCGCCACGTATGGATCGTTCAACTGCCGCGACAGCCAGCGCTGCGACGCCGCACTGCGCCCGCGCGAACTCCGCACCGGCACGGCCAACCCCCGGGGCAGTCCGCGCGGCGCGCCTGGTCCCTTGCCGGCGGGCGGCCTCATGCGGAGGCGCGGGCCTCCGGGGCACGCGGCGCACGGCGCGGGCGCTCGCCGCGCATCATCCGCAGCAGCATGCCCTCGCGCAGACCGCGATCCGCGACGATGACGCGCGGCGCCGGCCACAGCCGGGTGATCGCGGCAAACACCGCGCAGCCCGGCAGCACGAAATCCACCCGATCCGGCCCGACGCACGGGTGAGCGATCAGCCCCTCGCGCCCCAGCCCGCGCAGGCTCTCCAGCGCCGCGTCGGCCTCCGCGGCAGCCAGCACCGCGCCATCGACCAGCAGCCGCCGGTAGCGCGGCAGCCCCAGCGCGATGCCGGCCAGCGTGGTCACCGTCCCCGACGTGCCCAGCAGCGTCACGCCGCCGGCGCGCACTTCGCGGCCGATGCAGTGGATCGATTCGAACGGCGTCAGCCGCGCCGCGACATCATCGACCATCGCGGCAAAGCCATCCGGCGTGAAACCCGCCGAGCCCCAGCGTTCGGCCAGGGTCACCACGCCGACCGGCAGCGAGTCGTAGCCGATCAGCACCGGGCGGCCCTCGGTCACCCGCACCCAGGCGAGTTCGGTCGAGCCGCCGCCAATGTCGAACAACAGCGCCCGGCGTTCGGCGCAGTGCAGCAGCGGCGTGCAGGATTCCAGCGCCAGCTCGGCTTCCTCGCGCGGCGTGATGACGCCGATGTCCAGGCCGGTCTCCGCCTTCACCCGGGCCAGGAAGGCGCGGCCGTTCACGGCGCGGCGGCAGGCCTCGGTGGCGATCGCGCGCAGCATCCGCACCGGCCGGCGATGCAGCCGCGTAGCGCAGGCATGCAACGCGGCCAGGGTCCGCTCCATGGCGTTCGTGCTCAGCGCACCGGTCTGGTGCAGGCCCTCGCCCAGCCGGACGATGCGCGAAAAACTGTCCAGCACGCGGAACCCGTCGCCGGAGGGCGTGCCGACCAGCATGCGGCAGTTGTTCGTCCCGAGGTCGAGCGCCGCGAACGCCGGTCCCGCGAACCGCCGCGCATGCTCGGACCGGGAGGCGGACTCATCCGCCGGCTGGGCCTCCTCCTGGAACATGGCGCGAGTGTCGCCCCGCGACGCGTCCGACCGCAAGCGGCGAATGCAAGGATCGCGCCGATCTTGCGGAGATTTCACTCCGACCGCGGCACGGCGTCCGCGCGCGTTTGCGGTCGTTCGATCCGGGGCGATCCGGCGCCGCCTGACTTACCGCCGGCACGTCACCGGCGGCACGTCACCGGCGCAGCAGCTTCGCCGCCGCCGGCGCAAAGTAGGTCAGCACGCCGTTGCACCCCGCGCGCTTGAACGCCATCAGCGTTTCCATCATCGCGCGTTCATGCTCCAGCCAGCCGTTCCGCACCGCCGCCATCACCATCGAATACTCGCCGGACACCTGATACGCGAAGGTCGGCGCGCCGAACCGGTCCTTCACGCGGCGCACGATGTCCAGGTACGGCAGCCCCGGCTTCACCATCACCATGTCGGCGCCTTCCTTCAGGTCGAGTTCGACCTCGCGCAGCGCTTCATCGGAATTGGCCGGGTCCATCTGATACGTCTTCTTGTCGCCCTTCAGCGCGCCGCCCGAGCCGACCGCATCGCGGAACGGCCCGTAGAACGCCGACGCATATTTCGCCGCATAGCTCATGATGCGCGTGTGGATCAGATCCGCGTCGTCCAGCGCCTCGCGGATCGCACCGATGCGGCCGTCCATCATGTCCGACGGCGCGATGATATCGATGCCGGCTTCCGCCTGGTTCACCGCCTGGTGCGTCAGCACCTGCAGCGACGCATCGTTGGCGACGTAGCCGTCGCGGATCACGCCGTCATGGCCGTGGTCGGTGTAGGGGTCCAGCGCCACGTCGCCGACCAGGCCGAGTTCGGGGAATTCGCGCTTCAGCAGGCGCGCCGCCTGGCATATCAGGTTCTCCGGATTGCACGCCTCCGTCCCTTCGGCGTCCTTCTTCTCGGCCGGCGTCGCAGGGAACAAGGCGATCGCGGGGATGCCGTGGCGCAGTGCCGGCTCCACATGGCGGGCGAGGCGATCGATCGTGACCCGCTGCACGTCGGGCATGGACGCCACGTCGGTCGTGGTGTTGCGGCCCTCGATGATGAACACCGGCCAGATCAGATCATCCACGGACAGCGCGTTTTCCGCCACCAGGCGGCGCGTCCAGGCGTCGGTACGGTTGCGGCGCATGCGGGTGGAGGGGAATTGGCCGACGGTCATGACCGTGTGCTCCTGGCTATGCAGGCTGCACATACGGCGGGCGGGAAGCTTGGTCCAGCAGTTCGAGGACCGCGTCCGCCGCGGCTTCCGACGGCAGGCCGTGCGGCGGCCGAAGCTGGTCCAGCACGGTGCGGAACGCAGCGCGCTGGGCATCCGCGGCGGCCGGATCGGACAGCAGCCGGACCAGCGTCTCGGCCAGGCGATCGGGCGTGCAGGTCTGCTGGATGAACTCGGGGACGACTTCGCGCTCGGCCAGCAGGTTGACCAGAGAGGCGTAGCGCACGCTGACCAGGCGGTTGGCGATGGCGGCGGTCAACGGGTTGACGCGGTAGGCGACGAGCATCGGCACGTTCGCCAGCGCCAGTTCCAGCGTCGATGTGCCCGACTTGGTCAGCGCTGCGGCGGAGGCGGCGAACGCGTCGTGTTTGTCGTCGGTGTCGCCGACCAGGATCGGCCGTGCGGGCCATGCCGACGTGGCCCGACGGACTGCGTCGGCGACCGGTCCGGCAAGCGGCACCACCGGTTGCAGGTTGGGGATTCGCGCCGACACGCGCTGCAACGTCTCGCCGATGATCGGCAGCAGGCGGGAGACTTCGGTGCGCCGGCTGCCGGGCATGACCGTGACGATGCGTGCGTCCGGCGCGATGGCGTGGCGGGCACGGAAGCGGGCGGCGTCGCCGGTGTCGGCGCCGCTTTCCAGCACCGGGTGGCCGACGAAGGTGGCGGGGAGGTTGTAGCGGGCGAAGAACGCCGGCTCGAACGGCAGCAGGCACAGCAGCCGGTCCCACAGGCCAGGGTAGTGGCGGACGCGGGACTCCCGCCAGGCCCAGGCCTGCGGCGCAACGTAGTGGGCGCGGGGAATGCCCAGCGGCGCGATGGCGCGCAGCACCCGCAGGGTGAAGCCGGGCGAGTCGATGGTCACCACCACGTCGGGGCGGCTCGCGGCGATGTCGTCCGTGGTCTGCCGCAGGCGGTGTCTGAGCTGGCGCAGGCGGGGGAGGATTTCCAGCAGCCCCATCAGCGCGAGGTCGCGCAGGGGGAACAGGGTGCGGAGGCCTTGCTCCGCCATCGCCTCGCCGCCGACGCCGGCGAAGGTCGGGTCGGGACGGCGGGCGGCGATGGCGCGCATCAGCCGGGCGCCGAGCACGTCGCCGCTGGCCTCGCCGGCGATCAGGTAGATCAGGGGCATCGATGGCAGCGCAGGATTCGGTCGCCAGCGTCCGTCCCGGCGGCCGTGTGCGCTTGACGCGACACGCGGCGCGTGTCACGCATCACATGTGATCCGCTCGTGGAAGAACAGCGCGACGCGACGGTTCGCCGAGAGCGGTCGATCACGATGGCCCGGCCTCGATGCCGAGCGCGCACTGCTGCGCCTGGGCCAATTGGACGCGGCGCAGACACTGGATGATCTCGGACGGCTGCGCAGCGTCGGTTTGCATAAGTTGAGCCGGGATCGAGCCGGGTATTGGGCGGTCTCCATCAATGGCCCCTGGCGGCTGGTCTTCCGCTTCGATGCGGGTGACGCGTTCGATGTCGAGATCGTCGATTACCATTAGAGGAACGGCCGATGCGCTACCACGAGATCCACCCTGGCGTAACCTTGAAGGAAGAATTGGCTGCTCGAGGCATCTCTGCCTCAGCCGCGGCACTCAAACTGCGCGTGCCGCCGCAGCGTTTGCACGAGGTCGCCCGCGGCGAGAGGGCAATCACGCCCGACACCGCGCTGCGGCTCGGCCGATTTTTCGGCAATTCGGCTGAATTCTGGATGACGCTGCAAACCAACTACGATCTCGCGATGGTAAGACGGGAAAAGGGCCAGCAGATCGAGGCCGAGGTGGAAGTGGCGGCATAACGCCCAATCAGAACAGCGCGTACCCGCCGTCAATCACGAACGTGTCGCCCGTATGGTACCGCGACGCGTCGCTGAGCAAATACACGGCGATGCCGGCGAAATCCTCGCCCGTCCCCCACCGCCGCATCGGAATGCGTGGCATCACCTTGCCGCTGAATGTCGGGTTGCCGATCGACCGTTCCGTCATGTTCGTCTCGATCCACCCCGGCAGGATCGCGTGTGCGCGCACCCCGTGCCGCGCGAATTCCACCGACATCGCGCGCACCATGGAGATCATGCCGCCCTTCGTCGCCGCGTAGTGTTCGCCGCGCGGTGCCGCCTCCACCGCCGCCAGCGATGCGGTTCCCACCAGCACGCCGCCGCCGCCACGCCGCACCATGTGCCGTGCCGCCGCGCGAAACGTATAGAACGCGCCATCGAGATTGACCCGCGTCACGCGGTGCCATTGCTCGCTGGTCATTTCGACGAACGACGCGACGCCGCCGCCCCCCACGCCGGCATTGGCAAAGCAGCCATCGACCCGGCCCAGCGCGTCCAGCGTCGCGGCGAACGCGTCGTTCACCGCCGCCTCGTCGCCCACGTCGCAGGTCAACGCCAGCACGCGCGTGCCGTGCCGCGCGATCTCTGCCCGGGCAGCCTCGTTCTTCGCCGCATTGGTGCCCCAGATCGCCACATCCGCGCCGGCCTGCGCCAGCCCGAGCGCCATGCCCAGCCCGATGCCGCTGTTGCCGCCGGTGATCAGCGCCACCTTGCCGGTCAGGTCGAATGGGGAATAGGCCACGGGCGATGCCTCCGCTTGCCGGATACGTGGCGGAGTGTAGCGTCGCGCAGCCTCACCGTCATGGTTGCATGCCGCCGATTCTGCTGATCAATCCGAACACATCGCTGGCCACCACCGAGATGATGGTGACGCAGGCGCAATCGTTCGCCGGCGCGCGGTGGCCGGTGCACGGGGCAACGGCAACGCGCGGCCCGGCGATGATCACCACGCCGGAGGACCTCGATGCAGCGGAAGCCGAGGTGATCGCGATTGCCGATCGGGAAGCGCGGGGATGTTCTGGCGTGATCGTCGCCGCATTCGGCGATCCCGGCGTGGCGCCGCTGCGGGTGCGCCTGGCGGTGCCGGTGGTCGGCATCTGCGAAGCGGCCATGTATGAAGCCGCGGCGCTGGGACGCTTCGCGGTGGCGACCACCACGCCCGCCCTCGTGCAGCGCATCGCCGACAGCGCGGCACGGCTGGGCCTGGGGGCGCAGTACGTCGGAACCTGGCTGACCGGCGGCGATCCGCTGGCCCTGACCGGCGATCCGCCGGCGTTGCAGGACGCGCTGGCACGCGCCGTCGCCGCGTGCCTGAGCGAGGCAAACGTCGCGTCGGTGATCATCGGCGGCGGCCCGCTCAGCCGTGCGGCGGAAGCGCTGTCCGGCCGGTTTGCCGTGCAGCTCATAGCACCGGTCGCGGCGTCCGTGCGGTGGCTGCTGTGCCGGCTCGGCGCCTGAAACTCCCGCGGGTCATCCGGCCAGCAGACGGATGCAGCGGGCTTCGTGCCCCGGCCCAATCGTGACGTTCGCGGGCACGCCGGCGGCGCAGGCGGCGGTGAACGAGGCGCAGCGTGGCCCGAAGGCGCAGCCTGGCGGTGGGGCGGCCATGTCGGGGGGCGCGCCCGGTATCGCGTTCAGCCTGCCATCCCGTCCGATCGCGGCGTGCGCGCGCGATGCCAGCAGGCCGCTTGTATAGGGATGCGATGCCCGGCGGATCACCGCCTCGCACGACCCGGTTTCGACGATACGCCCGGCGTACATCACGGCGATGCGGTCGGCGATCTCGATCGCGACGCCGATGTCGTGCGTGACGAACACGATGGCGAGGCCGAACTCGCGTTGCAGCTCGCGCAGCAGCAGCAGCACCTGGATCTGCACCGTGGCATCCAGCGCGGTGGTCGGCTCGTCGGCGAGCAACACCTTCGGCCGGCATGCCAGCGCGAGGGCGATCATGGCGCGCTGGCGCATTCCGCCCGACATTTCGTGCGGGAAATTGTCGAGCCGTTGCGCCGGCGAGGGGATCCGCACGCGCTCGAACAACTCCAGGGCGCGCTGGCGGCCGGCGGCGCGCGAGCATCGCTCGTGGCGCATCACCGTTTCGGCGATCTGGTCGCCGACACGGTACACCGGGTCGAGCGCGAGGCCAGGGTCCTGGAACACCATCGACACGGTCTTGCCGCGATAGGCGGTCAGCGCGGCGGCGGACATCGCCAGCACGTCGCGTCCATCCACCATGACCGAGCCGCCGATGCGCGCGGATTTCGGATGCAGCCGCATCAGCGCGCGCAGCGTGACGCTTTTGCCCGATCCGGATTCGCCGAGCAGGGCGAGGGTTTCGCCGGGGCGCAGGGTCATGTCCACGCCGCAGACCGCGCGGATCGCGCCGCGGCCGGCGGCGAAATCGATGGTCAGCGCGCGCACGTCCACGATCGGCGGCGAAGCTGCGTCGGCGACGCTCACGCGGCCCGCCTGGCGGTGTCCTCGGGTGCGGCAAGGTGGCAGGCCGCATGGTGGCCGTTGCCGAGGTCGAACGCGGGCGGTTCGACCCTGGCACACACCGGCAGCATGAACCTGCAGCGCGGATGAAAGCGGCAGCCGCCGGGCGGGTCGATCGGGTTGGGCGGATCGCCGCTCAGCGGTGCTTCCTCGGTGCGGCGTGCCGGATCCATCGACGGCATGGAGGCGAGCAACGCCGCGGTGTATGGATGCTTCGGTGCGCCGAAGATTTGCTCGGCGCGCCCGATCTCCGCGAGCCGGCCGAGATACATCACCATGATCCGGTCGGACATGAAGCGCACGACGTTCAGGTCGTGCGTGATGAACATGTAGGTCAGGCCGAAGTCGCGCTTCAGGTCGAGCAACAGGTTGAGCACCTGCGCCTCGATCGACTTGTCCAGCGCGGAGACCGCCTCGTCCAGGATCAGCAGGCGCGGCTGCATCGACAGGGCGCGGGCGATGTTGATGCGCTGGCGCTGGCCGCCGGAGATCTCGTGCGGATAGCGGCCGGCGAAGCGGCGCGGCTCCAGGCCCACGCGGAACAGCAGATCGTGCGCCGTCGCGCGGGCCGAGCGGGCCGAGGCGCCCTGCACGCGCGGTCCGAACGCGACGGTGTCCTCCACGGTCAGACGGGGGTTCAGCGAGGCGTAGCTGTCCTGGAACACCATCTGCGCCTGGCGGCGGAAGGCGCGCAGATCGAGCGCCGGCGAACCGACCGCTTCGCCATCGAACAGAATTTCGCCGGCGTCGGGCTGGATGATCTGCATGACCAGGCGGGCGGTGGTGGATTTGCCGCAGCCGGATTCACCGACGACCCCGAGCGTCTCGCCCTTGCCGATGACGAAATCGATGCCGTCCACCGCCCGCACCACGCCGGTGCGACGGCCCAGGATGCCGCCGCGGCCGCCGAAATGCTTGACCAGGCCATGCACGTCGAGCAAGGGCGTGCCGGCGCCGCCGCGGTCGCGCGGGTCGAGTGCGGTCACTGCCGCACCTCCATCGCAGTGCGCAGACCGTCCGAGAACACATTGAACGAGATCGAGGTGATGAAGATCATCATGCCGGGAAGCGCGGCGACCAGCGGCTGGGAGTAGATCGCGGTGCGCAGCGTGTTCAGCATCAGGCCCCATTCGGGCGCCGGCGGGTTGACGCCCAGCCCGAGGAAGGACAGGCCGGAGGCGAGGATCATCGACACGCTGACCAAGCTGGTGGTGTAAACGAAGATTGGCCCCAGCACGTTGCCGAGCACGTGCACGCGCACGATGGTCAGCGGGCCGGCACCGGACAGCCGCGCGGCCTCCACGAAGTCCCGGTTGCGGGTCTGCGTGGTCACCGCCTCGGCGATGCGGGCGATCTGCGGCACGAACACCGCGGTCAGCGACACGATCGAGTTGAGGATGCCCGCGCCCAGTACGCCGGACAGCGCAATCGCCAGCAGCACCGAGGGGAAGGCGAAGAACACGTCGATGATGCGCATGATGCCGGTGTTCACCCAGCCGCCGACATAAGCGGCGAAGATGCCGATGGCGGAGCCCAGCACGAAGGCGACGAACACCGGCGTCACGCCGAGGAACAACGACAGCCGGCCGCCCCAGATCAGCCTGCTCAACATGTCGCGGCCGAGTTCGTCGGAGCCGAGGATGTAGTGCGGCGTGCCGACCGGGAGCAGCCGGCGCATGATGGCGCCGCGCAGCGGGTCGGCGGGCGCCAGCTCCGGGGCGAAGATCGCCGCCAGCACGATTGCCAGCACGCAGGCCAGCGCCGCCATCGCCACCGGGTCGCGTACCAGGCGCAGGCCGACGCCGGCCCAGTAGCCCTGGCTGCGAGCCAGCGGAAGGACGATCGGCGCGGTGTGCAGGGCGGCGCTCAACGCCTCAGTCCCGCCGGATGCGCGGATCGAGCGCCGACTGCAGCACATCGACCACCAGGTTCAGGCCGACAAAGAACAGGGCGAGCACGAGGATGGTGCCTTGCAGCAGAGGAAGGTCGCGCTGGAAGATGGCGGTGTTCAGCAGGAAGCCGGTGCCAGGCCAGGCGAACACGGTCTCCACCAGGATCGACCCTCCCAGCAGGTAGCCGAGCTGCAGGCCCATGACCGCGAGTGCGGTGGGGGCGGCGTTGCGCACGACGTGGCGGAAGACGTTGGCCTCGCGCATGCCCTTGGCGCGCTGCGCCTGGACGAATTCCTGGCCGAGGATATCGGCGACCAGCGCGCGCACGGTGCGGGCGACGATGCCCATCGGGATCGCCGACAGCGTCAGCGCGGGAAGGACGATGTAGCGCAGGTGGTCAAGGTCGGGCCGCCAGTCCGGCGAGCCGCCGGGGCCGGCGCCGGTGGCGGGCAGCCAGCCGAGCAATGCCGAAAAGACGATCACCATCACCATGCCCAGCCAGTAGTGCGGCACGCTGACGCCGAGGATGGAGAAGAAAGACGCCAGACGGTCGAGCGCGCTGCCGCGGAAATAGGCAGCGACAAAGCCGAAGAAGGTCCCAAGGCCGAAACCGATCAGCGTGGCGACCGTGGCCAGGATCAGCGAATTGCGCACGGCATGGCCGACCTCGGCGGCGACCGGGCGGCCGGTGGCAATGGACCGGCCGAGATCGCCGTGCAGCACCTTCCACAGCCAGATGCCGTATTGCACCGGCAGCGGCTGATCCAGTCCGTACGCGGCGCGCATCTGCGCCTGTTGTTCCGCGCTGGCGTCGATCGGCAGGATCGAGGTGAGCGGGTCGCCGGGTGCGAGATGCACCAGCGCAAAGCATACGATGCTGACCCCGACGGCAACGGGCAGGACGTAAACCAGGCGCTTCAGGGCATAGCGGAGCAAGGGCAAGGTCCGGGTTGGGGAAGGGGGCCTAAGCAGACTCCCCCTCCCCTTGAGGGAGGGGGATGGGGGGGAGGGGTCCAGATCCGAGTCATGTCCCCCCACAAGGGGAGGTGGGTGTTCTTGCCGACTTACTTGTCCATCCAGATCGACGAGAAGTTCTGGAACCAATTCTGCGCCTGAACGAAGCCGTGTACCTTGGGGCTCATGGCGCGCGCGTTGACGTCGTGGGTCACCATGAGGAACAAGGCGTCGTTGACGTATTTCTCGTGAATCTTCTGCAGGATCGCGCTTTGCGCCGCCGGGTCGAACGTGGTGCGTACCTCGTCGAACATCCGGTCCATGTCCTTATCGCAGTAATAGCCCCAGTTGGTGCCGTTCGGCGGTGTCAGGTTGCACTGCAGGTGGCGGATCAGCGCGGTGAACGGGTCCTGCAGGAAATAGGTGAAGTTGATCGCGGTGGCGCCGCGCGCGCTGGGGTCCTTCGCGCCGGCGCGCCAGATGTTGATGAGCTGGTTCCACTCCACCACCTCGAACGAAACATTGATGCCGATATCGGCAAGGTTCTGCTGGATCGCCTCGTTCATCGGCAGCGGCTGCATCTGGCCGGAGCCGGACGGCGAGATCAGCACTTTGGTGACCAGCGGATGGTCCGGCGTGTAGCCGGCTTCCTTCATCAGCTTGCGGGCTTCATCGGGGTCGTATTTCAGCTTGAAGGTCGGGTGACCGAACCATTGGTGGCCAGGCGGCAGGAAACCCTGCGCCGGGATCATCAGGCCGGCGAGCAACACCTTCATGCCCTCGCGGTCGATCGCCAGGTTCGCCGCCTTGCGGATGCGGATGTCGTTCCAGGGCGAGCCGGGCAGGCGGGAGAAATGCCAGGTCCAGTTGTGCGGATAGACGTTGGTGACGATCTTGAATCCGGCGGCGACCAGCGACTTCACCGCATCGGGCGACGGCGCCTCGATCCAGTCCACCTGGCCGGAGCGCAACGCGGCGACGCGTGCGTTCACCTCGGGCATCGGGATCAGGATCATCTTGTCCAGCTTGGGAATCCGCGTCTTGTCCCAGTAGTCCTTGTTGGGCACCAGCTCGGCACGCTCGCGTGGAATCCAGCCGGCGTTCTTCCAGGGGCCGGTGCCGGACGGCGATTTGGCGACGGCGTCCCAACTGCGGTCCAGCTTTTCCCAGTTGGCGGGCGAGGACATCAGGATCCACGCGATCTGATAGGGTAGCGTGGCGTCCGGCGATTTCGTGACGATCTCCAGCGTCAGCCTGTCGATGGCGCGGTATGACGCGACCGACGGAATGCGCGACTTGCCCTGTGCCGACTGGCGCGGATCGTATTGCGGGCAGTCGGTCTTGAGGAGCTTGTCGAAGTTCCACACCGCGGATTCCGCGGTGAACTCCGAGCCGTCGTGGAAAAGCACGCCGGGACGGATCTTGAAGATCCAGTGGGTCTTGGTCGGATCGGCCGGGTCGAGTCCCCAACTTACCGCGAGGCCCGGCACGAGGTCCGACGGCTTGCTGGCGCTGGTGAGGTCCCAGTTGATCAGCGCGTCATAGACCGTATAGCCCATGAAGCGCTGGCCTTCGCCGCCATTGTCGGTCTGGCCGGTGGTAAGTGGGATGTCCGCGGCGGTCATCGCGATGCGCAGGGTTCCCTGTGCCGCGGCGAGGCCGGGCAGGATGGGCAACAAGGCGAGCGCGAAGGCGGCTGTCAGAAGCAATCTGCGCATGGGAGGCTCTCGAATCAATTCGCCATCAGTCAAGCAAGGAACGTACCAGCCTTATTTGGCATGACGTTGACAGGACGCGCTGCCGGCGTGTCCCATGCAGCGGATACGAGCAGCGGATACCAGCGGATACCAGCGGAGCATGCACTCATGATCGTCACAGCGGACAGCGTCGCGGCGCGCGCGGCGAACCGGCGCAAGACCGGCAACGGCTGGAACACGCCGTTCATCGGCAAGAACAAGACCACGCTGCGGGAAGGCGAGGCAGCGCCCGACGCCGGCGTGATCTATCCGATGGCGTTCCTGGTGGAGAAAGACCCCGGCGCGATCGTGCGCCCGCATTTCCACGCCGCCGACCAGTTCCAGATCGTCACCCAGGGCGGCGGTCGGCTCGGCCGGCACGACATCGGCACCGTCGCGGTGCACTACACCGACGCGTATTCCGCCTACGGTCCAATCGTCGCGGCGGGGGAGGGCGTGTCGTGGTTCACCCTGCGCAACACGTGGGACCCCGGCGCGCGCTACATGCCGGCGGCGCGCGACCAGCTTCGCGCGGCGCGGGCGAAGTTCCAGCACCGCGAGACCACCGCCGCACCAATGGAAGCGTGGTCGGAGGCCGAGCTTGCGCGCCTGCCCGCGGCGGATCGGGTGACCGAGCTGGAAACGGCCGATGGCATGGGCTCGTGGCGGTTCCGTCTGCCGGCGTTGGGAACGGCGGTTGGGCCCGATCCGGGAAACGGCGGCGGACAGTTCTGGGTAGTGCTGTCCGGCGCGGCATCCTGCGGCGGATCGCCGCTGCTTCCAATCGAGTCCGTCGTATTCGCCGGTCCAGAGGATGCGGCCGTGTCGCTGGCTGCCGGTCCCGCGGGTGCGGAACTGCTGTGCGTGCAGTTCCCGCTGCTGGCGCGGAACTGACCCCGATCGCCCCGCGAGCACTGTCATAGCGCGCCGCCAGTGTAGCTGAGATTCCCCCTCCCCTTGAGGGAGGGGGTTAGGGGGAGGGGTGCGTACATCCGCCGGCCGGCGGA
>DASXFW010000264.1:0-9539 GCA_036489395.1 Acetobacteraceae bacterium
ACAAGAAACTGGAGCCCCCTGTCATTGCGAGGCCGCTTGGCCGAAGCAATCCCGTTCGTGACGAGCTGCCGGCGGCTCGTCACGAACGGGATTGCTTCGGCCAAGCGGCCTCGCAATGACAGAATGCTGCCGTTTCATCCACGGCGGGTCGGCCGACGCCGGCCGGTTGCCAACTCGCAATGACAGGGGGGGTTCAGTCAGATGAAGTCGCTCGCGGTCATCTGCGCCAGCCCGGCAAATGTGATCATTGTGTTGTCCGGCAGCGTGACGGTGGTGGATCCACCCGAACTCACGGCTCCCGCCAGCACGGTCTGCACGATGCTGGGCGCATAACCGGCCAGATGCACCTGGTCCTGGCCGTGCACGAACTGCCAGATGAGGTCCTCACCGCCTCCCTGGCCGTTGATGAACGAGAACAGATCGTCACCCGTGCCGCCAGCCATGCTGGTGTTGCCAGGTCCGGCGGTGAGCATCGCATCACCGCTGCCGGCGACCACGACGGCGCTGCCCGATCCGGCGTTGAACGTCAGTGGTCCTGATCCGCCGAACACCACCATCGATCCGCTGCCGCCGGATACCGTCGTGGCACCGGCCTCGCCGCTGATCGTGGCGGTGCCGGCACCGCCGACGAAATTCAGCGGCCCGCCGCCGCCGAATACCAGCAGCGGATTGCCGCCGGCGGAGATCGTCGCGGCGCTGTTCCCGGTCGCGACCGTATCGCCGCTTCCGGCATCCAACACCTGCAGCGTACCAGCCACGCTGCCGAAGCCGCCGAACACCAGCCCATTGGATCCACTCAGCGTCACCGTCGTATTGCTGTTTCCGGCCGAGACGGTGTCGTTGTAGCCGCTGTCGTTGATGCTCAGGCTGCCGGCCTGGGAGGTGAAGCCGCCGAATACCAACGCGCTGCCGCCGGTCAGCGCCACCAACGCGGGACTGTTGCCCGCCGAGACGGTCGCCTGTCCGCCGCCGATCGTCGCGCCGAGGCTGCTCGCGCTGCCGATGAAATCGCCGAACACCAGCGCGCCGGGCCCGCTCGCCTGTACTTGCATGGCGCCGCCCAGGCCGGCGACGGTGGCGTTCGCGCCCGCCGACACCAAGGTGGCGCCGTCGCCGCCAAACAGCAGGTTGCTGCCGGTGCCGGCGGAGACGCTGCCGGCGCCGCTGGCCGCGACCGTGTTGTTGCCGTTGCCGGTGCTGATCGTGAAGCTGTCGGCGATCAGCGCGGAAATCATGTTGTTGCCGCCGCCGACCGAGATCGCGATCGTGCCGCTGCCGCCAATCAGCATGTTGTTGCCGCTGCCGCCGACCAGCGAATCATTGCCGGCACCGGCAACAATGCTGTCGTTGCCGCTGTTGCCGACCAGCAGCGCGTTACCGACAGCATTGTCGGTCAGCGTCGCATTGGCCGACCCGCCGAGGAATTCCGCCTGGTAACCGTCCGGCAGCGTGTAGCTGCCGCTGGGCGACGGGGCGGTGACCACGGCCTCGTTGGTGTGGTTGGCCACCGGCCCGGGAAACGACTGGCCAGTCTGCGAGGAAGCCAGTGCCACCTGGTTCGACGGGCCGCCGGCCAACCACAGGAACTGCGGCACCTGGGTCAGGCTGGTGGTGCTGACACTGCTGCTGCCGCCGGGTCCTTCGACCGACAGCGAGAACGCCACGGTACTGACAAGGCCGTTCGCCGCATTCGCGGGAACGAAGCTGAGCCCGTCGATGGCGGTGGTCAGCGTGCTGGCGGTGCCGGCGACGGTATAGACGCCGGTATTCGTGTCGTAACTGCCGCTGCCCAGGTTCTCGAGCGCCCCGGCCGACGGCACGGACAACGCGACCGTCGCCGTATCGACGTTGGTGATGTCGCCATCCGTCACCTGAACCGTGGCAAACAGCGTCTCGCTGCTTTCCAACGGGACCGTCTGTGCGGCCGGGACGCCCGTGAGCTGCGGCGCGAGCGGGCCGATAGCCACATCCGAACCGCCCGCACCGTCACCGGACACCGCGAAGCCGACGGTCGAATAATCGCCGGCGATCGCCAGCGTGCCGAGGATCGTGCCGCCGTCGTGCAGCGTCAGTTCGCCCGGCGCCCAGGTCGCCGAGGTCGCCGTGACCCCCGCGAGATCGATCGTGTCGCCGGCGGCGAAGCCATCGATCGCCGCGCCGAAGCTGCCGGGCTGCGATAGCCGCAGCATGCCGGTCGCGTCGGTAAACATGATCGTCTCGCCGGCGGCAATGGCAGCCGTGGAGGCGACGACGCCGTGCGTGGCGATATCAAGTGTGCCGGTGCCGCTGCCGGGGATGCCGATGCCCAGCGTATCGCCGTTGCCGACGAAGATCTGGCCGTTGTTGACGAACGCCGCCTGCGCGGAGCCGGAAATGCCGAACATCCCGCCGTGGGCGATCGCGCTCAGCGTGCCGTCCAACACCACATCGGTGCCGGTGCCGGCGGTCAGATTGACCAGCGCACCCGTGGTCGTGCTTTCGATGCTGGCGTCGGCGCCGATCACAAACGTGCCGCCGTTGAAGGCGGGAGCGATGACGTCGGCACCCTGCGCGTTGCCGATGTCGATCGCGACGTTAGCCAGTGTCTGCCCGGCGCTGGCGGCGGTCAGCACATTGGCGAAGGCCAGCGTGTCATGCTGGCCGACAACGCTGATGGCGCCTGGCAGCAGGCCAGTCGCGTCGGTGAGTGTGACGCCTTCATGGATGGTCAGGGTGACGGCGTTGCTGTCGAGCGCGATCGGTCCGGCATAGGTGTCGTTCAGCAGTGTGGCGCCTGAGCCGATCGACAGCGCATCGTTGGGCTGGATGACGGCGTTCTCGATTTCGCCGTTCAGCACCACGTTGCCCAGCGTGGTGCCATTGCCGAGTGTCAGCGTGCTGCCCTGGCCGTCCAGCGTGCCGTCGATCTCGATCGTGGCGCCCGCATTGAGCAGATCACCCAGCATGGGAACGGTGAAGCTGCCCGCCAGATCCAGCGTCGCACCGGCATCCAGCGCGATCGTGCCGGTATTGTCGAGCGCCAGCGCGCCATCGACGGCGCCCAGCAGCCGCAGTGTTGCTCCGGCCTGCACTGACACCAGGCCACTGTTGTCGAACATGCCTGATCCCGGCTGGATCGACAGCGTGTCGCCGGTGCCGGCAATGAGCGTGCCCGCGTTGGTAAAGCCGTCCGCCGGGTCGATGACGAAGCTGCCGCCGCTGGCGTCGGCGATGATGGTGCCCTGGTTGACCAGCGCGGTCTGCGCGGCACCCCGGCTGCCAATGCTGGCCTGAACCGATGGCGCATCGCTGTTGATCACTGCATTGGGGCCGAGGGTCAGTGTCGAGCCGTTTCCCCCGCCGATCCCGATCGCACTGTCCGGTGCCGATACGTCGCCACTGTTCAGATTGATCGTCGCATTGTCGAAAACCTGATTGCCGACGAACTCGATCGTGGTGCCGCCGCCGGTCAGATCGACGGTGCCGGGCATGGTCCCGGTCGCGTCGGTCACGGTCAGGCTGCTCGCGACGACCAGCAGCGCATTGGTCGAGGCGACCTCCAGCGATCCCTGATAGGTGACCCCCATCAGCGTGCCGCCAGAGAATGCAACGCCGTTGCCGTTCGGGTCCGCGAGGGTGCCGCCGTCGATCAGTCCGGTGGCGGTCAGCTCGACCACACCGCCATTGATCGACAGCGTACCGCCGGGAACCAGCGTGCCGGCGATCTCCAGCGTGTCCGCGCCAAGCATGACGTTGCCGATGGCGACGGTCTCGGCGGCGGCAATGGTTACCGTGTTGCCACCAGGGTTGGCGATGACGGCGGTGTCGGTGGCGCCGGGGACGCTGCCGTGGTCCCAGTCGCCGGGCATCGTCCAGTCCGCGTTGGCGGCAATCCAGTTGTAAGTGCCGGCGACCAGCGTTTCGCTGACCAGCGCGCCGCCGTTGCCGTCGCCGGTGACCTGGAAATTGCTGCTGTCGAAGTTCCCCTGGATTTGCAGCGAGGCGTAGTTGCCCGCGCCATCCGATAGCGTCAGCACGTTGTAGGCGAAGGTCTCGCTGACCGCGGCGAACCCGGTCAGGTCGATGGTAACGAGCGGATTGAAGCCTTCGATCACGCCATCCAGGCCGATGGCGTTGCCGGCGACGGTCCAGTCGGCGTGCGGATCGAATTGCAACGTCGTGAAGTTGGTGACGCTGCCGCCGAGGCCGGTCAGCGTGCCGGTCCCGCCGCTGCCCACCGCCAGCTCCAGCACGCCGCCGCCGCCGGAGACGTTGCCGTTGAACTGCGCGCCGGGATCGACGATCAGGCGATTTTGGTAGGTATAGGCCTCGAACGCCACAGCACCGAAGCCGGCATTGGTGCCAGTGATGGTGCCGGCGTTGATGACCGTGCCGGGCTGCTGCATCCAGACACCGCCGGCCCCGAAGATGGTGCCCGTGGCGGTGTTGGTCACCGAACCGCCGGCCGCGAGATAGACGCCGACATTGCCGGCGCCGATCACCCCGGCATTGGCGACGGTGCCCGGGCCGTAGAAGAAGATGCCCTGCGAGGCGACGGCGGAGATCGTGCCGCCGGCCATGTTGGTGACGGCGCCCGGGCCGTTGATCGCGATGCCGTAGGTGCTGCCGGCAATCGTGCCGCTGGCCTCGTTGGTGACGACGCCGTAGGCGACGGGACCGGCGAGCGAACCGAGGTTGATCACCTTGGAGTCGGCGGACAGCAGCACGCCGGCGTTGTCGATCGTCCAGGACTGGCCGTAGCCGCCATAGGCGCCGAGCGCGTAGCCGTCGGCGACCGCGATCGTGCCGGTGATGGACACCGGATTGTCGGTGGTGGCGGTGAGGGTAATGCCGCTGGTGTAGGTGCCCTCGATGGTCAGGCTCATTCTGTGCCCCTGGATACGGCCGCGGACAGCGCGGTTTGGGGGCGTTCGTAGCGCGGGGAATTTGAGGAACAGTTAACGCGGCGGAGGTTTTGGCGGCGCAGGTGTCAGTGGGGGAAGCAGAAGCGAGGGGCACAGGGGTGAACAGGGTGAAAAAGATCGCCCCTCCGCTTGAGGGAGGGGGGACCGATGGGACCCCGGTCAGGCCGGCGGGTGCTCCCTCAGCCGATAGCTACCCCGGTCAGGCCGGCGCAGTAGTCCAGCAGCGCGTCCTGCAGGTCCTCGCGCCGCACCGCCGGATGCGTCCGCCGCGGCTTGCGGTGGTAGAAATACTGGCCGGTGACCAGCGCCGCGGGATCGTCGCCGACCGCCAGCCAGGCCTGCGTGTCGGCACCGAGCGTCAGGTCGTCCGGCGCGCCCCGGCCGCCCATCCTGGTCGGCACCCAGCCCGGTTCCAGCGCATTGGACCGCACCGCCGGCCAGCGCTGCGCGATGCCGAATGCCAGCAGCACGTCAAACAGCTTGCTGTCGGAATAGGCCTGAGAGCCGTTCCAGCGGCGCTGCGCCCATTGCGGATCGTCCAGCGACGGATCGCCGCCCATGTGCATGCCGGAGCTGAGATAGACCAGCCGGTCCGGACGCTCGATCAGCGCGGTCAGCAGGTAGGGCGCCAGGACGTTGATCGCGAACAAGTGCAGCAGGCCGTCGGGGGTTTCGCGCCTCGCCTCGCGATAGCCGACGCCGACATTGTGGATCACGGCATCAAAGCGGCCCAGCGCGTTCACCTGGTCGGCGACCACGCGCATCGCGGCGATGGCGGAGAGATCGCCGACCACGACCGCCTCCGCCTGCGGCAGCGCGCGGCTTGTGTCGGCGGCGCGTGCGTCATTGCGGGCGTGCAGGGTGACGCGGTGGCCGGCCTCGGCAAGCTGCCGCCCCGCCAGCAGGCCAAGGCCGTCGCTGGAGCCGGTGATGAAGATGCGGGCCATTGGGCCTCCCTGATGTGCCGCCATTACCCGTCGTAACCAGGAGCACCGAAGCAATTCCGTGCCCCGTGAGGTGCCTCCGCTCCCCACCCGGGAGATTGCTGCGTCGCTCCGCCGCTCGCAATGCAGCGAGACGCAACGACTGCGACGAAGTACGCTACCTCACATGCAGTCGGAACAGCGGCTGATGGCTGGGCTGCGTGGTGACGATTGCCAGCGGCAGCGGCGGCTCATCCTGGAGCTCGAAGCGAAATCGTTGCAGCATCGATGCCAGCACCAGCACGGCCTCGGTCAGCGCGAACTGTGCGCCGACGCAGATGCGTGGTCCGGCGCCGAACGGCAGATAGGCGAAGCGCGGCGGCTGTGGCGCGTGCGGCATGAAGCGATCGGGATCGAAGGCGTCCGGATCGCGCCAGAACCGACGGTGCCGATGCAGCACCCACGGTGCGATGATCACCACGGTGCGCGGCGGCAGATCGAAATCGCCCAGCCGGTCCGGGCCGATCGACTCGCGCGCGATGGCGAAGGCGGGCGGATAGAGCCGCAACGTCTCGTTCACCACGGCGCGGGTGCGCACGAGGTCGGGGAAAACGTCCGTTGACGTGTCTGGCTCGATCTTTACGCCGCGCGCTTCTTCGCTGACCCGTTGGTGCTCTGCCGGATCGAGCGCCAGCATCGTCAGCGCCCAAAACAACGTGACGGCGGTCGTTTCGTGGCCGGCGAGCAGCATGGTGGCAAGCTGGTCGCGCAGTTGCACGGGGGAAAAGCCGGCACCGGTTTCGGGATCGCGCGCGGCACGCAGCAGATCGAACAAATCGCGTGGCGTGGCGGGTTCCGGTTCGTGCAGGCGGTCGCGCATGATCGTTTCGATCAGCCGCATCCAGCGCTGCTGGAAGCGCCAGCGCAGCAGGCCGCGGAAGGTTGGCACCGATGGCGGCAGCAGCATGTCGAACAAATGCGGCTGCGAAAAACGAAGGCCGTATTCGGTGAGAAGCGCGCGCAGCGGAGCGCAGTATTGCTGCATCTCCAGCGAGAACATGCTGCGGCCGGCGATTTCCAAAGTCAGGAATTGCATGGCTTGCAGCAGGTTGATCGGCTCGACCGAGGCCTTGGCGGCGAGCATGGGCAGCACGTCGGATGTGGTGGTCACGATATGGCGCGCCAGCATCGGCATGACGCGCGGGGCGAGCGCGGGCGCGATGGTGCGGCGTTGCAGGCGCCAGGTTTCACCTTCGCTCAACAGCAGGCCGTTCTCGCCGGTGATCGGCCGAAGGATGCGGATGGAGGCGGGCGAGCGGCGGTAATTGGCGTGATTATCGACCAGCACGCGGTGGATGGCGTCGGGCGTGTTCGCCAGGACGTTGGTACGATTGAAGAAACGCCGCACCAGGATGTCGTCCTGATAGGCGCGCTCGGTCCACATGGTCAGCGCGTTGGTGCGGATCGCGCGCAGGAACGGCAGCAGGCCGAGTTCCTGCGGCGGGATCGGCGGACGCGGCGGGATGAGCGGCGTGGCGACAGGAGCATTCATGGTGCGGGGATTATACCGTGCCTTGCTGTCATGGCGAGCGAAGCGACGAAGCAACCCCGATCGTGATGAGCCGACGCTCAGGCCTAACGAGGTTGCTTCGTCACTACGCTCCTCGCAATGACAGGGGGCAATGACAGGGGAGGTGGCTCGACAATTATGTCCCTTCCGGCAAAGCTGCATGTCAGCGAACCAATGGAGGAACCCCATGCCGTTGCCGCAGGACATCCGTCCCGTCTTCCAGGACATCCAGGATACGCTGATCCGTTCCGACGCCCCGTGGATCCAGCAGACGCCAACTTCCGCGGTGAAGGTGCTGTGGGTGGGCCGGGAGACCGGAAGCTGGGCCTCCCTGCACCAGTGGAAAAAAGGCTACACCGCGCCACCACACAAGCATCTCGCAGGTGCGCATGTCCTCATCGTGTCGGGCAAGCTGCAGGTGCGCGACGGCGTGCTGAATGCCGGTGATTATGTATATGAACCCTCCGGCGTGCTGCACGACGAGACCAAGGCCCTGGAAGACACCGTCTATCTCTTCATCTGCAATGGCCCGATTCTGTTCTTTAACGAGAACGGTTTCACCCGTTACACGAATTGGGAGGTCATGGAAAAGTTGCGCACGCAGCCGACGCAACAGGCGCTGGCGGCCGAGTGATCGTGCCTATGTCATTGCGAGAAGCGAAGTGACGAAGCCGTCCCGGCCGGTACTGGCCACAGCGGCCGCAGCTTGTCCCGGACCGGGATTGCTTCGTCGCTACGCCCCTCGCAATGACAGTATGTTTTCACCGACGCACCGATCGGAGAACCAACATGAAATTCGGAATCTTCTACGAGCTCCAGCTTCCCAGACCCTGGGGTGCTGACGATGAACGCCAGCTCTACCAGAATGCCCTGTCGCAGGTGGAGCTCGCGGACAAGCTTGGCTACAACTACGCCTGGGAAGTGGAGCACCATTTCCTGGAAGAATACTCGCACTCCCCGCAGCCGGAAGTGTTCCTCTCCGCCGCCAGCCAACGCACGAAGAACATCCGCCTCGGCCACGGCATCATCCAGCTTACCACCAACCATCCCGCCCGGGTGGCCGAGAAAGTCGCGTGCCTCGACTTGGTCAGCAACGGCCGCGTCGAGTTCGGCATGGGCGAAGGCGCCAGCGTCACCGAGCTCGGCCCGTTCGGCCGTGAGATGGAGGACAAACGGGCGGTGTGGGAAGACGCCGTGCGCTGTATCATTCCCATGTTCACGCACGAAGGTTGGGAGTACGACGGGCCGTATTTCAAGTTTCCGCTGCGTAACGTGCTGCCAAAGCCTGTGCAGAAGCCGCATCCGCCGCTGTGGGTCGCCTGCAGCCAGCTTGAGACGATCGAGCTGGCCGGCCGCTGCGGCATCGGCGCGCTGGGATTCCAGTTCTTGTCAGCGGAAATGGCGCATGCCTGGGTGCATGCGTACTATAATTCGTTCGTCAAGCGGCAGCAGAAGCTGACCGACTACCAGAGCAATTGCAACATCGCCATGGTCAGCTACTTCATGTGCGCCCAAACGGACGAGGAGGCCCGTCGCCGCGCCGAGGGCGTCACGTTCTTCCAGTTCTCGCTCGCCTATTACAGCGGCTCGCGCAACCGCGAACGCGCCGCACCGGGCACAGTGAATCTTTGGGAAGAATACCTCAAGTGGAAGCGCGAGAACCCGGAACACGCCGAACGCGCGTTGCGCGGCGGGCTGATCGGTTCACCGGAAACGATCCGGCGCAAGCTGCATCGTTTCGCGGAATCGAAGGTCGATAGCATCATCCTGCTGAATCAGGCCGGCCGCAACAAACACGAGCACATCTGCGAAAGCCTTGAGCTGTTCGCGAAGGAAGTGATGCCGGAATTCCACGCGATGGAGCCGGACCACCAGGCGTGGAAGCAGAAGGTGCTGAACCGCGAGATCGAGCTGGAGGAGCTGGACACAGCGCCGTACAAGGAACGCGTCGGCGTCGGCAAGGGCGTCACGATCGATCGGCTCGTCGCAGCGGAGTAGGCAGAAGGGCGCGGCGCTCCGGTGTCGCGTCGTGTGACTGAAAAGAGAATCGTAGCGCAAAGAGTGAGGTACGCGCCGACGCCCCAACCGTCATGCCGACGCAGGTCGGCATCCACGACTTACGATCGCTGCATGCCGCAAAGA
>DASXFW010000383.1:0-25502 GCA_036489395.1 Acetobacteraceae bacterium
CCTCGAAGATGAACGCCTGGCCGCTGTCCACCGTGTTGGCGTTGACGATCAGCGTGCCGTTGCTGCTGAGCTGCCACTCGCCCACGTCGCCGTTGTTGTCGATGTTGTTCTGCGCGTCCGCCACCGACGTGCCGGTCAGCATCATCGGCGTCGTCCAGGTGCCGGTGCCGTCGGTCGCCTGCACTGCGCCGATGTTGCCGACATACAGGCTGTAGTCGTTCTCCCCGAGGCCGGCGTTGGAGGCGGTGGTGAACTCGATGTAGTCCGGATCGATGACGCCGCCGTTGTTGTTGACCGAGGCGCGGCCGGCCTCGACGATGCCGCCGGAGGATTGCAGCGTGGTGCCCTGGCCGATGGTCAGCAGGCCGGAGCCGCCGCCGGCATAGCCGACATTCAGCACGCCGCCGGTGCCGATGTGCAGCGTGCTGCCGGCGCCTTCCACATCGACGTTGCCGGAGGAGGCGGGGTTGGCGTTGCCGATGGTCAGCGATCCGGCGCTGACCGTGGCGCCGCCGAGGATGGACAGTTCGCCGGCCGCCTGGTCGCCGAGGGTCAGGCTGCCGGTCACGGTCAGCGAGGAGCCGGTGCCGGTGACGGCGATGATGCCGTCGCCGCCGGATTGCGCCGCGGTGTCGATCGAGGCGGCGGAGACTGCGCCGCCGGAGGCGATGTTCAGCGCGCCCGCGCCGGCGTTGCCGACGATCAGCGCGCCGGTGATGTCCCAATCCGAACCCGCGCCCGTCACGTTCACTGACGAACCGCTCGCCGATGCCTGGTTGGCCACCACCGCTGCCGCACCCGTCGTACCCGGCGAGGTGATCACCAATCCACCCGACTGGATGATCAGCGACCCAACGCCACCATCGCCCACCACGAACGTGCCAGCGTTAATCAGCGTGCCGCCGTTGGATACCGTCGCGGAGCCACTGCTGCCGGCGGATGCCGCGACGTCGAAGCCCTCGTTCGCATCGACCGCATTGTTGCCGGTGACGACGGTCGCGCCATTCTCCACCAACAGCGAGCCGGAGCCCGCGCCGCCGACATCCACCTGCCCGGTCGCCTGCACCAGCGAGCCGGCGTCCGTCACGGTCAACCCGCCAGTGGACCCGACGCTGCCGCCCAGCGTGATCGCCTCGTCGTGCGCGAACGTCGTACCGGCCAGCACCGTGCCGGCCTGGCTGACCAGGATGCTGCCCTCGCCGAACTGCCCAACCATCAGCGGATCGCCGCCGGTGGACAGGATCGCCGGATCGACGCCGGCCGAGCCGCCGCCCGTCACGTTCACCGTGCCGGACGCTCCTGCTCCGGCGCCGACAATGACGCTGGGCGTGCCGGATACGTGCGGCCCGTCCGACTTCACCAGCCCGCCCGGACCGATATCCAGCACGCCGGCCGTGGCGATCAGCGTGGCGCTGCTGGCGACGTAGCTGCCGGTCGGCGTGATGATCGTGTCGCCGCCGGGCACGGTTGTGCTGTCGCCGACGACGATCTGCGTGCCGGCTTCCGCCGTTCCGCCCTGGTTGACGGCCAGCTCGCCATCGGTACCGTCGGTGCCGACCTTCAGCCACATCTGGCTGAACATGTAGCCGCCGCTGGTGACCAGCCCGCTGCCGTTGCCGCCGGTGATAAGGTAGTTGACGCCGCCGCTGTTGCTGACGCCCAAGCCCGTGCCGCCGATGCTGATGCCGGTTACGCCGGAGCCGTCGAGGCCGGCGATCAGGCTGGCGTGATTCTCAATTGTCAGGCTGCCGGATCCGGACCGCCCGGCGTACACGCCGCCGCCCGCCCGGAACACCGAGCCAGGATCGGTGATGGTGACGCTGCCATCGGCGCGTCGGCCGATCGACAGGGCACTGGCCAGGCTCTCGGCGGTGGTGCCGGACAGGACCGTCGCGCCCTGGCTGATCGTCAGGCTGCCGCTGCTCAGGTAGCCGACGGCGATGCCGAAGCCGTTCGCATTCAGCAGCGCGCCTATGCCGCTGACCGTCACCGCGCCGCTGGCCGCTGCGGTCGCGGTCCCGGTGGTGGTCGCCCCGATGCTGCTGTTGGCATTGCCGATGATGACGTCGTAGCCGTTGGCCGCGACCGGGTTGTTCACCAGCACGGTGCCGGCGATACCGATCGTCAGTACACCAGAACCGCCGTAGATCGTGCCGCTCGCCTCGGTTGCCGTGCCGACCGTCAAGCCGCCACCGGTCAGCACCGTGCCGTTGTTGTTGACCGTCAGCGCGCCATCCACGCCGTCGCCACCCACCGTCATGCCGGAGACGGTCGAGGTCGCGTCCAGCACGCCTCCACTGGTGACCAGGGCGACGCCGTCGCCGCCGACATTGCTCGGCGCGCTCGGGCCGGTGCCGCGGCCCGCGCCGATGCCGACGCCGCTGTTGTCCAGCGCCGCGTCGTTGACCACCACCTTGCCGTTGTTTTCGATCGTCAGCGACCCGGTGCCGCCGCGGCCGTCCAGCAGGTAGCCGTTGACCGTCAGCGTCGATCCGGCACCGGTGACGGTCACCGCACCTGACCCGCCATTGTTGGCGAGGGCGAGGGCGTAATCCACCGAGCTGTCGGGCGTGCCGACCACCACGGACCCGCCTTGCGAGACCGTCAGGTTGCCGACGCCGCCGTTGCCGACCGCGATCGGGTTGTTGTTCGTGGTCAGCAGGGCGCCAATGCCGGTCACCAGCACGTCGCCCTGGGCGGCCGCCAGCGTGCCGGATGCGCCGGACGCGCCAATGCGCAGGGCCTGCGTGCCGGATTGCGATGCCTCGGTAAATTGCAGCGTGCCGCCGGCGTTGACGATCACCTCGCCGCTGGACCCGGCGTTGCTGCCCACCGCCATGGACGTGGCCGCGGACACGAATGTGCCGCCGCTGTTGATCACCAGCTCGCCGAAGCTGCCGCTGTTCTGGCCGACCCCGTCGTACGTGCCGTTCGCCCGGATGGTGCCGCCGTTGTTGACGGTCAGCGTGCCCAGGCCGGAATTACCGATGACCAGGTTGCCACCGACGGTCACGGTGCCAGCGCCGACTGTGCCGGCGCCCGTCGCGCCGGAGTTGATGCCGAACGTCAGGCCGGCCGCGTCGGTAAAGATGCCGCCACCCGACACCGACAAGGCGCCGTCACTGCCGCTCGCGTTGCCGACGTTGTCCGACACCGCCCCGGTGGTGGTGATCGTGCCGCCCGCAATCGTCAGCGAGCCATCGAAGAACTGACCGACCGAGAGGGAGGCCGCATTGACCACGCCGCCGTTGTCAACGCTGCCGACGCCAACACCGAAGTTACTGATGATGAACGCGTTGCTGTTCAGGACCGCGCCAGCGCCGCTGATCGCGATCGTCCCCTCGCCGCCGGTGTTGGACCCGGCAAAGGTGTAGGTGCCGGTGTCGGTGATGGTGCCGCCGTTCAGCGTCAGCGTTCCGACGCCGGAACTGCCGACGGTCAGGCCGTCCGCGGTCAGTATCGCGCCGCCACCCAACGTGGCACTGCCGGAAGCGCCGGATCCGGCGCCAATGGACAGGCTGCCGCTGTCGGTGACCGTGCCGCCCGTCATCGACAGGGTGCCGGCGCCGTTGCTGCCGACGTTCAGCCCGTTCATAGCGAAGGAGCCGCCGCTGTTGACGACGACGGTGCCGTTGCCGCCGGTTTGATTGCCGATGTCAACAAAATTGGTGCCGGCATTCACCACGCCGCCGGTGCTGATCGTCAGCGATCCGGAGCTGTTGTCGCCGACGACGAACTGCATGCCGGCCGCGCTGGCGTTCAGTGTCGAGCCGGCACCGGTGACCGTGACGCTTGCGTTCGCCTGGAAGCCACCGGAGGAGTTGATATCCACACCCGGGCCGAGGCCGCTGAACGTGTCGGTGACAATGCCGCCGTTCTCCACCAGCAGCGACCCGCCGCTGCCGATGGACAACTGCGCACCCGAGACGTTGAACACGCCGTCGTTGACGGTGACCTGGCCGGTGCCGCCGAACGAGTTGCCGATCGTGACAGAGATGGTTCCTGCCGCGCTGAGCGTGCCGCCCGCTTCGACGATGACGGACGCCGTGCCGCCGTTGCCGACGGAAAGGCCGTTGCTGACTGAAACCGACCCGCCGTTCACCACCAGCGTGCCGGTGGTTGCCGTGAACTGATCGACCTGCAGCCCACCCGCGGCGATCAGTGTGCCGCCGGCATCGACCGTGACCAGGCCGCTGCCCGAATCGCCGATGTTCAGCAGCCCGGTGGTCTCGAGTGTCCCGCCGGAGACCGTAACGGTGCCGCTGCTGCCTGGATTGAAGGCGACGTTTACCGACCCGAGGGTAACGTCGCCGCCCGTCACGCTGAGCGCCGCGCCAGTGCCGTTGTTGCCGATCGTCGCGCTGCCGCTGACCGACAATGCGCCGCTGGAGACGGTCGCCACGCCGTTGGCGCCGAGCGAAAGGCTGCCCACGCTCACCGTGCCGCCGGCGACGTCCAGCGAGCCGGTCGCGTTGCTGCTGAAGGAGTTGTCGAGCGACAGCGCGCCGGCCAGTAGCAGGCCGCCGGCCAGCACGCTCAGCGTGCCGGCGCCGCCACCCTGATTGCCGATGACGATCGATTGGGTGCCGGCGTTGACCAGGCCGCCGCCGGCGATTTCCAACTCACCGGTGCCGGTATCGCCGACGATGATCGAGCCGTTCGACACCCAGGTGCCGCCGGTCACCAGTGCCGAGGCAGCGCCCGTCCCGGTCGCATTGATATCGGCAAAGTCGCTGAAACTGTTCAATCCGTTCTGGCTGCCGGTGATCAGCGTTCCGCCGCCTTCGATCACGGCAAAGCCGGCGACATTCGAACCGCCGATGCCGAAGGAGCCATTCGTGGCGGACAGCGTGCCGCCGCCGTTGATCAGCAGCAAACCATTGGCGCCAAACGCGTAGCCGCCGACATTGACGCTGCTGGTGCCGGTCATCTGCACCAGACCGTCGCCGAGTACCTGCAACGTGCCGGCACCGAAATTGCCGATGGTCAGTTGGCCCGCATCGGTCAGCGTGCCGCCGTTAACCGCCACCACACCGGTGGACGTTCCGGAACTCTCCGCGATGTACACGCCGGAGGCGGCAAAGACGGAGCCGCCGCTGGTGATGTTCAGTACGCCGCTGCCGGTTTCCCCCACACCGACGGCGCCGTTGGGGCCGGACAGCACGATCGACGAGCCCGCGCCCGCGACCGATACGGTCCCGCTGCCTTCGGTGCCGATGTTCAGGCCGTCGCCGGCGATCGTGACAACACCGCCGGACTGCACCTCGAGCGTGCCCTGGCCGGACCCGCCAATCGCAAGCCCAGCGTTCGGCGTGTTCTGGCTGAGCAGCGAGCTGGTCCCGGTCACCACGATCAGGCCGGACGAGCCGCCCGTCTGGCCGACGCCGATGCCTGCGTTCGTTCCGGTCGCCTGCAGCGCGAACGTGCCACCGTTCTCGATCTCGAGGGTTCCGTTACCGGCTGCGCCGACGCCCATGCCGCTGCCGGCTGCGCCTTCGTCGATCAGCGCGTTCGGGCCGTCGATGACGATCAGGCCATTGCTGCCGGCGAAGCCACCGTCCGTGATACCGCCTGTGCCGTTCAGCAGGATCGTCCCGCCGTTCTCGACCAGCAGCGTACCGGTGGTGGTGCCCGCCTGGGCGATGCCGATGCCGCTACTCGCCGTTCCCAGGGTAATGAACGCGTCCGGCCCGTTGACGATGACCAGGCCGGAGCCGTCGATCGATTGGCCGATGGCGATGCCGCCGGTGCCGTTCAACGCGATGGAGCCGCCGCTCTCGACGTCGAGCAGGCCCTGGCCGTCGGCGCCGGCGGTGATCCCCTTGGTGGTCGAGGCCATGCTGAGCAGGGCCGGCGCGCCGCTGGAAGGATCGGTGCCCGACACCAGGAACGTGCCCGACGCGCCGACCGACGTGCCGATGCTGATGCCGTTCGTCCCGGTGAGCTGGATGGTGCCGCCGTTGAGGACCTGCACATCGCCAGTGCCGGCCAGCCCGACGTTCATCCCCGATTTGTCGGTGACCAGCGCGCCGGCCCCGGAGACGATCAGGCTGCCGCTGCCGGCGATCGAGCCGCCGAGATTGATGCCGCCGCCGGTGATGCTGGTGCCGTTGAAGAGGAACGTTCCGCCCTTGCCGACCGCGACGGTGCCGCCGTCGGTGACGAACAAGGTGCCCTCGCCGCCCAGGCCGACATCGAGGAACCCGCCCGTGGTGGATGACCCGATATTCCACAATCCGTCCGAGACGAGAACGCTGCCGCCGCTGTCGGACGATGCGCCGATCTCGGCATAGGTCTGATCCGTCAGCGTCGCGCCGTTCTCCACCGCCAGTGTGGCGGTGCCGCTGAACGCCGGGGTCAGCGCAGTGTTGTTGGTTTCCGCGTTGTAGCCGACGAGCATGTAGCCGCGCGTCGCGACCGTATCGTGCGGATCGATCTGGTCGGTCCACGTCACGTTGCCGTCGAGCGTCAGGACGCCGAAGGATGTCGGGTCCGATGCGACGATCGCGTACGTATCGTTGACCACGCCGGCATGCGTGCCGCTGTTCTGCACAGTGAGGACGGCCGGTGTGCCGGCACCTTCGTAGCCGATGTTGATGCGCCCGCCGTCGCCGCCGGTCTGGCCGGTACCGGCATTCAGCGTGCCGCCGTTGACCAGCACGGTGCCGCTGCCGAACTCGATCGCCGCGGTGCCGCTGTTGCTGACGCTGATCGTGCCGTTGTTGGCGGGAAAAATGTTATAAAGGGGCGATACGCCATCAACCGGAGAGCCGGTGAGGTCGAGCACGCCGCCCGCATCGAGCAGCAGTGTGCCGCCCGACTGGGTGATCGCCGATGCGGTCAGCGTTTGGCCTCCGGTGACCTCCAGCGTGCCGCCGAACAGCCGGATGGGGTAGGACGAGACGGTCGTGCTGCTGGTGATCTGCAGCAGCGTTGGATTGCTGGTCAGCGCCAGCGCGCCGATGGTGACCGGGCTGCTGCCCGTGGTGAGCGTGAACGGCGTTTTCGCACCGTCCCCGAGCAATACCGTGTCGAGCGTACCCGGCGTGCTGCCGCCGGCCCATACGCTGCCGGACTGCCACGTGCCCGATATTTTATTGGAGTAGTCGTTGGCCACGCCGGTGGTCAGGATGGTGTCGTTGTCGGCGCCGGTCAGCACGTTGAACGGTCCGGCGACGGTACCGGAAACGGCGAATGTGCCGGTCTTGACGCCCGACGACAGGAAATTGCCCGAGGCAAGCTGCACCGAGGCTTCGATCGACCCGGTGGCACTCTCCAGTTCGAGGATGCCGGACGTGCTGTTGTAAACGACCGTTCCCACGGCGAGGCTGCGGCCGAGATCGATCGTGTCGTTCTGCCCGAAGCCGAAGATCTCGCCGCCGAACGACAGGACATTCTCGATCTTCAGCGTGTTGCCGGCGGTGGCGTCGGCGAACGCATAGACCGGCGGGATGCCGCTGATGTTGGAGGCGTAGTCAACGTTGGTGACGACGGTGCCGCCGCCGTCGATCACGATGACGCCGGTGCCCGGCGCGTAGCCGCCGGCGATCGCGTCGGTGGCGGCATTGATCACCAGCGTGCCGCCGTCCACTTCGATCTCGCCGGCGTTCAGCAGTTCCGACGTGCCGGCGACCGTGATGGTCATCGAATTGTCGGGGGCGACCTGGATCTGATTGTAGTTGATGAAATAGCCCGGCTGGAGCGTGCCGTCGATCGTCGCGTCGGAGATTGCGATGGTGAAGCTGCTGCCGGCGGGGCCGTCCGCTTCGATCTGGCCCTCGTTGATGAAGATGCCGCCGGCGCTGAGCAGGCTTTGCTCGGCGCTGGTGTTGCCCGGCACGGCGCTGGTGATGATGCTGTTGCCGTCGATCGTTGGGCTGGTCAGGCTCGTCTCGCTGTCGCCCAGCGCGGAAAACGCGGCTATCCCCGTGGTGCCGCCAAGCTCCACCGTGTTGTTGGTGAGGTTCGTATGGGTCCCGGTGTTGACCGTGCCGGCGGTGACGATCGCAGTGTCGCCCGGCTGCGGCTGGTCCCATCCGTTGCCGGGGCCGCCGACCAACGAAAAGGACTGGGTGACGTTCTCCCACTCCCAGGTCGAAGGCGGCAGCGCGGTCAGCACCGTATCCCCGCCGCTGCCCTCGACCACGTTCAGGTTGCCGGCGAGCCCGCCGGTGGCGGTCAGCGTGAAGGTGCCCTGATTGTCGAAGCCGTCGAGCGGATCGGAGGAATAGTCGGACGCGGTGAATACGCCATCGGTGCCGATGACGGTGATGTCGCCGGCGCCGTCGAAGATGACCGTCGCGGCGTTGAACACGCCGAGGTCGAGCGTGTCGCCCAGGACGAAATCGTTGATGCCGCCAACGAATGCGGCAGGCGCGTCGAGCTTCACCAGGCCGGTGGTGCCGCCGAAGGTGATCTCCGTCAGGGCGTTGCTGCCCGCCTGGGTCAGTTCCAGCGAACCGCCGTTGCCGATGGCGAAATTGTCCAGGCCGGAGAGGGTGCTGCTGATCAGCGCATTGCCGTTCACGTCGATGCCGGCCGGGCTTTGCAGCGTTCCGCCGGTGATGATGAGCCTGTCGCCCTGATCGACGACGATCGTTCCGGAATTGACCAGCATGCCCGCGGCGGCGGTGCCGGCCGTGAGCTGGATGGCCAGATTGTCGGAGGTTCCCGTGACCTCGATCAGACCGGCATTGCTGAAGGGGCCGGCGATGGACAGCGTGGTGGCGGTGCCGGAGACGTCGATCGTGCTGGCGCCGTCGATGCCGGAGTCGAACGGGTTGCTGCCGGTGTTGCTGAGATCGACCGTCGCATTGTTGATCAGGTTGATGTCGGCGTCGGTGAACGTGGTGTTCGCGAACAGCGGCGGGACGGTGGTGCCACCGGGGAAGGTGACCGTGTCGCCGGATTGCGGAGTGCTGTGGGAGCTGGAGCCGGCCGTCAGCGTCCAGTTGCCCGGCGCGGAGGGATCATCCGTCGAACCGATCCAGGTCCATGTTCCGGCCATGTCGTTTCCCCTTCACCACCACCCTGATTTTTATCCTTCTTCAAGGTTCTGATGCAACAACGGTCAGCGTGATCAGGCCATTTTCTTTGGACACTGGCACGAGTGGTGAGCCAGGGGCGCGATCGAGGATTTTCGGGTAGAATGGGCAAATATTGTTGCGCACCAGCGGCACGTTAGCGAGCGCGGGACGCTGGTCGATGGGGTGAATTCATCCGATGGTTGCATCGGCGGCAGTCACTAGCCTGAACGGCGAGGGCGGCGCAGCTACGACAATGGCATTGCGAGTTGGCCACCGGCCGGTGGCGGCCGACCCGCCCTGGATGAATGAAACGGCGGCTTCCTGTCATTGCGAGGCCGCTTGGCCGAAGCAATCTCGTTCGTGACGAGCCGCCGGCGGCTCGTCACGAACGAGATTGCTTCGGCCAAGCGGCCTAACAAGAGACTGGGGCCTTCCATGCGCGCGGATGGGAGGCACGCTCGGCGCCCCCACGTCACGCCGGCCGTTTCATCCAGTGCGGGCCGGCAGCCGGCCAGTGCCCAACTCGCAATGACACTGTTCCGGGCGCCGCGAGAGGCAGCGCATCGGGCCAGCGATATCACTCCGCCGCCTCAGCCTCCGCCTCGTCCGACTCGTCCACCGTTGCCAGCATCAGGTTCGCCACCACGCCGGATTGCTCGCGCACCTTCGCCTCGATCTTGTCCGCCATGTCCTTGTGGTCGCGCAGGAACTGCTTGGCGTTCTCGCGGCCCTGGCCGATGCGCAGGCTGTCATAGCTGAACCAGGCACCGGACTTCTCCACCACGCCCGCCTTCACGCCGAGATCGATCAGCTCGCCGACCTTGCTGATGCCCTCGCCGTACATGATGTCGAATTCCACCTGGCGAAACGGCGGCGCCAGCTTGTTCTTCACCACCTTCACGCGGGTCTGGTTGCCTACCACCTGGTCGTGGTCCTTGATCTGGCCGATACGCCTGATCTCCATGCGCAGCGAGGCGTAGAACTTCAGCGCCTGGCCGCCGGTCGTGGTCTCCGGGTTGCCGAACATCACGCCGATCTTCATGCGGATCTGGTTGAGGAAGATCAGCATCGTATTGCTGCGCGACACGCTGCCGGTGAGCTTGCGCAGCGCCTGGCTCATGAGCCGCGCGTGCAGGCCCATGTGGCTGTCGCCCATTTCGCCTTCCAGCTCGGCACGCGGCACCAGGGCGGCGACGCTGTCGATCACCACGACGTCGATCGCCCCCGACCGGGTCAGCGTGTCGCAGATCTCCAGCGCTTGCTCGCCCGCGTCCGGCTGGCTGATCAGCAGGTTGTCCACGTCCACCCCAAGCTTGCGGGCGTATGTCGGGTCCAGCGCATGTTCTGCGTCGATGAACGCACAGGTGCCGCCGCGCTTCTGCGCCTCGGCGATCGCATGCAGCGCCAGCGTGGTCTTGCCGGAGCTTTCCGGGCCGTAAATCTCCATGACGCGCCCGCGCGGCAGTCCGCCGATACCCAGCGCCAGGTCCAGCCCGAGCGATCCCGACGGAATCACCTCAATCTGCTCATCGACGCCCCGCGCGCCCATGCGCATGATCGAGCCTTTGCCGAAGGCCCGTTCGATCTGTGCGACCGCTGCGTCGAGCGCCTTGTTCTTTTCCATGCCACCTGTTTCCTCAGTCTTTGGGGTATTTACAACCGCACGTACTGCCATGGCACCATTCACTCCCGCCCAGATTGCACACAGACCCTCAGCCGCGCAAGTGAACAAATCGGAAACTTCACTTGGCGCATCTTTTTAACCCTTCGTTGGCGTTATGTTCCCATCACATCGGAAAGACAAGAACTATTCGCGAACATCCGTCCCCCCCGATGCCACCGCCCGTTCCACCCACGACACCAGCTCCTTCAACCGATACGGCTTCGGCAGAAACATCGCGCCATCAGCCGCAAGATCGCCTCGCAGCGTCGATTCGGCATAGCCAGAAACCAACACCGCCGGCAGATCGGGCCAGATCTGCCGCACCTCACGCACCAGTTTCGTGCCATCCATCCCCGGCAGCACCACGTCTGACACCAGCACCGCCGGTGCCTCGGCCGCATCGCCCGGCCGCGGCAGGTGTTCCAGCGCCGCCTCCGCCGAGTCATACGCCGCCACGTTCCATCCAGCCTTGGCCAGCGCACGCTGCGCCAGCAGGCGGACCGACGCCTCGTCCTCCACCAGCAGCAGCAGGCGGGAGGGTCGCGTCGCCGGCGCCGGCATCGGCACCACGGTCCGCGGGGCGGGTTCGGGTGCCAGGTTCGCCGCCTCGGTCTCCTGGTAACGCGGCAGCCAGACGCGCACGCGTGTGCCTTCGCCCACCTGGCTGTGCACCGCGACGAACCCGCCGGACTGCCGCACGATCCCATGCACGGTGGACAGCCCCAACCCGCTGCCGCCCCGTTCGCGCCGCGTGGTAAAGAACGGTTCGAATACCCGCGACAGAATCTCGGGCGGGATGCCGACGCCGGTGTCCTCCACCTCGATCGAGGCGTAACGGCCGGGCGGCACCGCCTCCGCCCCCAGCATCTCCGCGCGGTACAGCGTGCGGTGGCCGGTGCGCAGGGTCAGCGTGCCGCCGTCCGGCATGGCGTCTCGCGCGTTGACCGACAGGTTGATCAGCACCTGGTCCAACTGCGTCGGATCGACGAACACCAGGCGCCCGGGCTCCTCCAGATCCAGTTCCAGCCGCATCTTCTCTCCCAGCAGGCGGCCCAGCATTTCCATCAGGTCGCGGATGGCGGCGTTCACCGGCACCACGCGCGCGGCCATCGGCTGGCGGCGGCCGAACGCCAGCAACTGCCGCACCAGCGCAGCGCCGCGGTCCGCGCTCCGATGGATCTGCCGCACGTCGTTCAGGCTCTCGCCGTCGATCGCGGCGCGGTCCAGCACGCTCTCCGCCGCGCCGCTGATCGCGGTGAGCAGATTGTTGAAATCATGCGCGATCCCGCCCGCGAGTTCGCCGACGGCCAGCAGCTTCTGGCTGTGCGCGAACTGCGCCGCCAGGCGCTTGTCGGTGTTCATCTCGGTGAAGCGCAGCACCAGGCCGCCGATCTGGCCGTCGTGTTCATGCAGCGGCGTCAGCGACAGCGCGACGTCCGATTGGTCCGCTTCACCGGTGTCCAGGCGGAACCGCGGCGGCACCACCGGGGTGATGCCGTGCAGCGCCGCACGCAACACCGCCCGCGCATGTTCCTGGTCGGTCTCGGCGAGCACCGTTTCGGCCGGCCGGCCCGCCGGCAGCACCGCGCCTCGTCCACCCAGCATATCGCGCAGGCGCGCGTTGGTGCGCACGATCCGCCCGGCCTGGTCGGTGATGGCAACGCCGGTCGCCGGGTCCTCGAACAACGCCTCGGCCAGCGGCTCCAGCGTTGCGGCGGCGAACGCCGAACGGCGGCGGATGAGATTGGGCAGGATCATGCCGCCATGCCCACGCCGCGTGCCGGACGGGCCAGCCGCCACACATAGGCGATGATCTCCGCCACCGCTTTGTAGTGTTCCGCCGGGATTTCGCGATCCAGCTCCACCCGGTACAGCGCCTGCGCCAGCGGCGGATTGGCCACCAGCGGCACCCGGTTCGCCTGCGCCACCTCGCGGATGCGCGCCGCCAGCGAGTCCACCCCCTTGGCGACCACGCGCGGTGCCTCGTTCTTCGTGCGGTCGTAGGCCAGCGCGACGGCGTAATGCGTCGGGTTGGTCACCACCACAGTCGCCTTCGGCACCGCCGCCATCATGCGCTTGCGCGCGCGCGCCAGCCTGATCTGCCGGATCCGCTGCTTGATCCGCGGATCGCCTTCCATTTCCCGCTGCTCCTCTCGCAGATCGTGGCGGCTCATGCGCAGGCGCTGGCCGTGGCGATAGCGCACCCAGGCCACGTCCAGTCCCGCCAGCACCGCTTCCACGCCGAGGACGACCAGCAGGACGTGCAGCACTGGGCGCAGCGTGTCCGGCAGCAGCATGCCCAGGCTGCGCCGCGGCTCCGGCAGCACATTCGCGATGTCCGACCGCAGGGCGAACCAGCACGCGACGCCCATGACGGCGATCTTCAACATCGACTTGCCGGCCTCGGTCAGGCTGTCCGTGCTGAGCAAGCGGCGGACGCCGGCCGCGGGGCTGATGCGGCTGGGGTTCGGCAGCAGGCCGGGGATGTGGATCAGGAACCCGGACTGCACGAGGCCAGTGCCGCATCCGGCGACCAGCGCAGCCAGCAGGAACGGCCCGGCCGCGTGCGCAAAAGCATTCCAGGCCAGGCGATAGCCGACGGGACCTGCCAGCCCCGGCACGTGCGCCTGGGAAAGAAAAATGGCGAGGCGGGTCGCCAGCTCGCGCGCGGCGGCCGCGCCGGCGAACACCAGCGTGAGCGTGACGGCGCAGAGACCGACCAGCGAATTCAGCTCGCGCGAGATCGGCACCTGGCCTTCCTCGCGGGCGCGTTGCAGGCGCCGCGGCGTGGCGGCCTGCGTCCGGTCTTCCTGTTGCGAAGAGTCGGACACGGCGGTTCAGTGGCCCGGCAGCGCGGCGAAGCTGTCGCGGACGGCGTCCTGCCAGGCGGCCAGCAGCACTCCGGACACGGCGGCGAGCAGCGCCAGCCCGCCGAGAATCTGTCCCGGCATGGCGATGAAATACACCTGGAGCCGCGGTACCAGCCGCGCCACCAGGCCGATGGCCACGTGCCAGACGATGCTGGCCAGCACGAACGGCGACGCGAGCCGCAGCGCCAGCGCGAAGGCTTGCGCCACCGCGCGCACCGCGACGCCCGTGCCGTCAGCGGCCGGCAGCAGCGCGCCGGGCGGGATCAGCCGGTAGCTGCCGGCCAGCGCCATCAGCGGCAGCGCGTAGAGGCCGGACACCAGGATGATCAGCGGGGCGAGGAGCTGAAACAAGCTGGCCAGGGCGGTGCTCTGTGGCCCCAGTTCGGGGTCCGGCTGCAACACCGACGAGATGCCCAGCAGGTAGGCGATGAACTCCGCGGCGACCGGCAGCGCGAGATAGATCAGGCGGGCAAGCCAGCCGAGCCAGAGGCCAGTGAACAGCTCGGCGCACAGCATGCCGGCCGCCGCCAGGGTGGTAGCGGGCGCTACGGGAATGAGTGGCGCGATGGACGGCAGCAGCAGCAGCGTGACGGCGAGCGCGAGGCCGGCCCGGATCATGGCGGGGTACGCGTCCTCCCCGAGGCCGGGCAGCATAAGCGTCGCGCCGGCGCAGCGGGCGAGCACCAGCGTGAAGGCGAACGCCCAGCCTGGCAGGGTGGCGAGCCAGGTGGACGGATCGTCGCTCATGATCCGCCGACCGCGACCAGTTGCGCGAACAGCATATGCGCGTATGCGGAGATCGTTTCTTCCATGAACGGACCGAGCAACGTCAGCGCAATGCCGAGCGCGATCACCTTCGGAACGAACACCAGCGTCGCTTCGTTGATCTGCGTGACGGCCTGCACCAGCGCGACCAGCAGCCCAACAGCCAGCGTGACGGCGAGCAGCGGCCCGGCAAGCTTCAGCATGACGAGCATGCCGGCGCGCAGGATGATGGCGATGTCGGGCGAGTTCATGCGCGGGAAGTCTTCCCATGGCCGGGCTTGTCTTCATCTGTCATTGCGAGTTGGCCACCGGCCGGGGGCGAACCCGCGACTGGATGAAACGCTCGGCAGTACCTGTTGTGTCATGGCCTGGCTTGGCCCGGCCACCCACGACTGTGCCCCGGCCGGCAAAGGAAAGACGTGGGTGGCCGGGACAAGCCCGGCCATGACACGGGTAGTTTCTTGTTAGTTGACCACCGCCTCGTGGGCGACACGCAATGACAGAGAATGCCGGACGGAACGCATGACCGACGCTGAACTGCGTGCGCTGGTGCTTGATTGCGTGGCGCTATGGAATTTGAGCGCCCGCGTGGTCGTCACCGACGCCGGCGTTACGATCCAGACCGCCGATGGGACCTTCTTGCTGCAACGCGCCGCTGCTGCCCAGCGCCCGGTCCGCTGGTTGCTGCAAACCCCCACGCGTGCCGCCGCCAACCGTCCACCGCGCGTCGCGCCGTCGATCGTCGCGGCACTGTCGGCACTGCGCAACGCGATCGGCGGCGATCCCGGCAGCACGCTTCGCGTCGGTCCCGCAGGCGCCACGCCAGCATGAACCGCGACACCCGGAACCCTCCGCGGGTTACAGGCTGCCGTCGGTGCGTCACGACCCGACTCACCGTGATCGGCGCCGTCCTCGCCGGCCATGCCTTCGCGGGCGCCGTTTGCCCCGGACAGTCGGTCCGGCTGTTCACCGGCAGCGTGGTGCCCGGTGGCGCCGACGCCATCCTGTTACAGGAGGACGCCACGCCCGACGGCGACCTGGCGACCGTCAACGCGGTGATGAAGCCGGGCCGCCATATCCGTCGCGCCGGCGATGGCTCGTCACGCCAAGCGGACGCGGCTTTTCTGCATGCGCTGACATGTCGGGCTAGAAGCCTCATTGGCGCCGCGGGCGTTCGCCACATCGTCGGCGATCCACGATCACTGGCGTTGGCGAGGCATATCGTGCCAATACGGCTCGCGGCGGAGTTGAACCAGGCGAAATTTTCGTAATGCGAACTGGCGGGGTGGTTTGACCTATGGCGGCGAAAGGAACCACGGAGCCCACACGGCGTCTGACTGCGATCGAGTTGGCCGGCTATAAGTCGGCCATCGATCCGGTACGCGTCAATTTCCGCGATATCACCATACTCGCCGGAGCTAACAGTACCGGGAAAAGCACGATTATGCAGCCGATGCTGCTAATCAAACAGACGATCGAAAAGCCATTCGATCCGGGTGCACTGGCTATCGATGGCCCGCTGGTGAGATTCACCAATGCTGACCAATTCTTTTCTCATGGCACCGTAAACGATACCGCACGCAAATTCACCGTTGCGTTTGAGGACGGAACGGCGAATGTAAAGTTTACCTACGGGCGGTCTTCCGCAAGTGGCATTGACCTGATCGAGATGTCGTTTGGCAGCGATCATAAAGAATATTCGTGGAAAAATGGTCAACTACTGGATGAGAGTCAGGCATCAATTATGGAAGCCCTCAGTCGGACGGGCATCCGTAAGCAAGATGTGGCGGTCTTTTTACGTGGTGAGGAGCTTCGGGTCACACGCGACCGGGTTCTGTTGGTGGCAAGATTTACGGGCTACAGTGCTAGCGCGTTGGACGTCCTGGTTGGAATCGCCTCACCGGCCGATGCTGTGGTCGGTGAAATTCGGAATTTGATTTACTTGCCAGGCTTGCGAGGTAATCCGGAACGACACTACGTCATCAGTGCAGGTGGGCCACAATACCCGGGCAACTTTAACGATTATGTCGCCAGTATAATTCACTTGTGGGGAACGACAGCCGATATCAGATTGAAGTCACTCGAAAACAATCTGAAACTGCTCGGGCTCACGTGGCGCGTGACGACGCGGGCGGTCGATGATACGCGGGTCGAGGTGCGCGTTGGCCGACTAACGGCCCCGGCGCGGGGCGGTGCACGCGACATGGTCAATATCGCGGACGTAGGGTTTGGGGTGTCGCAAACCCTGCCGGTGCTTGTTGCGCTCCTGGCCGCGGCCCGGGATCAGATCGTTTTTGTCGAACAACCCGAATTGCACCTGCACCCTCGGGCGCAAGTGGCATTGGCGGATATCCTGATCCAGGCTGCGGATAAAGGCGTTCGCTTGGTGATCGAGACACACAGCGGCCTGCTGATCCTTGCCTTGCAAACCGCAATCGCCGAGGGACGCATCACACCGGATCGTGTATCGCTGAACTGGTTCACCCGCGATGGCACCGGCCAGACTCACGTGGCGGAAGCCCAGATCGAAGAAGATGGCAGCTACGGCGACTGGCCGGAAGATTTCGCGGCAACCGACCTGGACCTGCAAGACCGCTACATGACGTTGGTCGAGCAGCGTCATGCCTCCCGCTAGGGCGCCAAGGAAGGCCCGCATCTCAAAGCTGTTGGTTGTGGATGCGTCCGTCATGCGGGCGGCTGGCGGCGAGAACGCGACCGATCCGACGCCTGCGCATGCCAGGGACGCCCTCAAGGCGATACTGACCATCTGTCACAAGGTCTGTCTCAGCCCCGCGTTGAGCGAGCAATGGAAGCGTCACCAGTCGAAGTTCGCCAAGCGTTGGCTGACGCAGATGTACGCCGTCAGGAAGGTCGTTGCCCACGAACCGCCCGCCTGCAACGAGATCCTGGCGGATATCCGAGCGTTTCACGCGATCACACAATCGGAAATCGCCGCGGTGGAGAAGGACATCCACCTGATTGCCGCGGCACTGGTGTCGGATCGGGCAGTGCTGTCGTGGGACCACCGTGTCGCGATGGCAATCCGTAAGGTCTGCGTTGACAAAACCACGGTAACGAGCAGGTCCGTCTCCCATGTGCTCTGGATCGACCCAATCGCGGACAAGGACGCACTGCACGCGTGGTTATCCGAGAACGGCCCAGCCCAGCCGTCTTGGCAGCTAGGGGTCACTGCATTACCTGCCACAGTGACTGGACGCTCCGGCAGCCGATCCACGCAGCGAGGCCGACGATGATCCCTCGATTCCTCCACCGCGACCACCCGCCATGATCAGCGTCGAAGCCGCCCGCGAGAGAATCCTCGCCGACCTCCGCCCCACCTCCGCGGAGATCGTCGCGCTCGCCGACGCGTGGAACCGCGTCACCGCGACGCCGGTCGTCGCCCGCCTGACCCAGCCTCCGGCCGACGTCTCCGCCATGGACGGCTACGCCCTGCGCGCGACGGACGGCACGCTGGGCGCCCGCCTCACCGTGATCGGCGCCGCCCCCGCCGGCCATCCCTTCGCGGGCGCCGTCGGCCCCGGACAATCGGTCCGGCTGTTCACCGGCAGCGTGGTGCCCGACGGGGCCGACGCCATCCTGTTGCAGGAGGACGCGACGCGCGACGGCGAGCTCGTCACCGTCAACGAGGCGGTGACGCAAGGCCGCCACATCCGCCGCGCCGGCCAGGACTTCTCCCGCGGCGACACCGTGGTGCCGGCCGGCCGCCGTATCACGGCGCGTGACGTGGGCCTGGCCGCCGCGGCGAACCATCCGTGGCTGTCGGTGCATCGGCGGCCGCGCATCGCCATCCTCGCCACCGGCGACGAGATCGCCATGCCGGGGGAGCCGATCCCGCCCGGCGGCATCGTATCCTCCAACTCGCATGCGCTGGCCGCGCTGGTGCGCGCCGCCGGCGGGCTGCCCACCGTGCTGCCGGTGGCGCAGGACACGCAGGAAGCGGTGGCCGCGGTGGCCGACGCGGTCACGGGGATGGACATGCTGGTGACCACCGGCGGCGCCTCGGTCGGCGACCACGACCTGATCATCTCCAGCCTGCAAACGCGTGGCCTGGTGGTGGATTTCTGGCAGATCGCCATGCGGCCGGGAAAGCCGCTGCTGTTCGGCCACCTGGGCGAGAAGGGCAGCGGCGTCCCGGTGCTCGGCCTGCCCGGCAATCCGGTGTCCGCGATGGTGTGCTCGATCCTGTTCCTGCTGCCGGCACTTGCGCGGCTGTCCGGCCTGCCCGCCGCGCCGCCCCCCATCACCACCGGCGTGCTGGGCAAGGCGGTGGCGGCGAACGACCATCGGGCGGACCATCTGCGCTCCACGGTGGCAACCGACGCGGCGGGGCGGGTGGTGGTCACGCCATTCCCGGTGCAGGACTCCGCGATGTTGCGCCGCCTGGCGCTGGCCGATGCGCTGGTCCTGCGCGCACCGCATGCGCCCGCGCTGCCGGAGGGCGCCGAAGTGCCGGTGATCCGGCTGGACGCGCTGGGATTGTAAGCGATCGGGCCTGGAATTGATGCGGCCCGGCGTCGCATTGCCACCGTGACCTTGCCTGCCCACAATCGCCGGCTCAGCGACGGAGGCGGCGATGGACTTCATGCTCACCGAAGAACAGCGGCAGATTCGCGAGAGCATCGCGCGCATCTGTGACGAGTTCGGCGACGATTACTGGTACCATAAGGACCTGAACCACGAATTCCCCCATGAGTTCGCGCGTGCCTTTGCCGCGGCCGGCTGGTTCGGTGCGATCTTTCCGGAGGAAATCGGCGGCGCCGGACTTGGCATGACCGAAGCCGCCATCATCATGTCGGAAGTCGGCCGTAACGGCTTCAACGCATGTTCTACGCTGCACATGAACATGTTCGGCTGCCAGCCGATCGTGAAGTTCGGCACCAAGGAGCAACAGCGGCGCTTCCTGCCGCCGATCATTGCGGGGACGGATCGCGCGTGCTTCGGCGTGACGGAGCCGGATGCCGGCATCGACACCACGCACATCCGCACCTTCGCGCAGCGCAAGGGCGATCGTTATGTCGTGCACGGACGCAAGGTCTGGACCTCGACGGCGCAAGTCGCCAACAAGATCCTGCTGCTGACGCGCACGCAGCGTTTCGAGGACAGCCCGAAGCGCAGCGCCGGCATGACGTTGTTCTATGCCGATCTCGACCGTTCAAAAGTTGAAGTCCGCCAGATCGAAAAATGCGGCCGCAACGCCGTCGACTCCAACGCGCTGTTCATTGACGGCCTGGAAATTCCCGTGGAGGACCGGATCGGCGAGGAAGGCCGCGGCTTCCAGTACCTGCTGCACGGGCTCAATTCGGAACGCATCATCGTCGCGGCGGGGATACTGGGGGCGTCGCGTTATGTGCTGAACAAGGCAGTGCAGTACGCGAAGGATCGCGTTGTGTTCGGCCGGCCGATCGGACAGAACCAGTCGATCCAGCATCCGCTGGCGGAATGCTGGATCGAGCAGCAGGCGGCGGAGCTGATGTTGTTCAAGGGCGCGGCGCTGTACGACAGCGGCGCGGAATGCGGGCCGGAAGTGAACGCGGCGAAGTACCTGTGCGCCGAGACGTTCTTCAAGTCGGCATCGCGTGCGGTGCGCACGCATGGCGGCATGGGATACGCGAAGGAGTTCCATGTGGAGCGGTATTTCCGCGAATCGATCCTGCCGCTGATCGCGCCGGTCAGCCAGGAGCTGGTACTTTGTTACGTGGCCGAACGCGCGCTCGGGCTGCCGAAGTCATATTGAGCCCCAAGGTGGATCCCTCCATGCCGCGGATGGGAGGCACGCGCGCTCGTTACCCCCACGTCATGCCGACGAAGGTCGGCATCCACGTCTTTGCCGCGTGTGCCGCAGCAAGTCGTGGATGCCGACCTTCGTCGGCATGACGTGGGGGTAACGCCGATCGTTTCATCGAGCGCGGGTCTGCTTCGGCCGGTGCCAACTCGCAATGACAATATTGACCGCCAACCGAGGAACGGCCCGCGTCCGCCATAGCTGCGCGACGCGGGCCGATGCCTTCGTGCGTTACTCCGCCGCCACCCCCAGCTCGCCGCGATGGGCGAAACGACGCGGGATGTGCAGGCCGAACGCGGCGATGATCGCCGACGCCAGCGTGAACAGCGCCAGGCCGTACAGGCCGCCGGAGTAGCTGCCGGTCCAGTCCTTCAGCCAGCCGACGATCGCCGGCCCGAAGAATCCGCCGGCGTTGCCGATGGAATTGATCCAGGCGACTCCGGCTGCCGCCGCGGTGCCGGTCAGCATCATCGACGGCATCGACCAGAACGGACCCTTGGTGCCGTAGAACCCGGCGGTGGAGATGCACAATCCAAGCAGCGCCCACCATGTTCCCATTGTCAGTCCGGCGATCACCAGGCCGACGGTGGCGAGGATGCAGGCCCAGAACAAGTTCCAGCGGCGTTCGCCCATGCGATCGGAGATCCAGCCCCACGTCATCATGCTGATCGCGCCGCAGATGTAAGCCAGCATCGTGGCATAGCCGGTGCCCATGTTCGTCGCACCCAGCGACTTGATGATTTGCGGCACGAACAACACGATGCCGAGGCTTGCGGTGACGATGCCGAGATAGTTCATCGACAGCAGCAGGATCTTTGGATTGAACAGCGCCTGCAGCATGTTGAATTTTCCGGCGGATTCGACGGCGTGGCGTTCGGCGTCAAGGCGGCCGATCAGCCAGGCTTTCTCCTCAGCGGTGAGCCACTTTGCCTGCGCCGGCTTGTCGGTGAGGTAGAACAGCACGCCGATGCCGAGCAGGATCGTCGGCACCGCCTCAAGAATATAGATCCATTTCCAGCCGGCGATGCCAAACCAGCCGTTCAGCCCGAGGATCGCGGTGGACAGCGGCGCGCCGAGTGCGACCGACACCGGCAGTGCTAGTGTAAAACCGGAGACGATGCGGGCGCGGTGGTGGTCGGGGAACCAGTAAAAGAACAGCAGCAGGATGCCGGGGAACAAGCCGGCTTCCGACGTGCCCAACAGGAACCGCACCAGCAGGAAGCTCTTGGCGCCGACGACGAATGCCGTGCAGGCAGAACAGAGGCCCCAGGTGATCATGATGCGGGCGATCCAAAGCCGCGCACCGACCTTGTCGAGCACGACGTTGCTGGGCACCTCGAACAAGCAGTAGCCGATGTAGAACGCGCCGGCGCTGAGGCCGTAGGCGGCGGCGGTCAGGCCGAGCTCCTTGTTCATCGTCAACGCGGCGAAGCCCACGTTGATGCGATCGAGGTAGCAGAAGAAATACACGATTATTGCGAACGGCAGCAGGCGCCAATAGACCTTGCGCATGGTCGCCTGCTCGAGCGTGCGGACCATTAGTTTACTCCCCTGGTGACGGCGGATCGCCCGATTGGCGGAATCCTTCAGGGAGCATAGCGGCGGGGCGCGATGGCGCAATGGTCCGGCGCCGGCACAGTCTTGTTACGGTCCGGTGTCGTTACGCGAAGCGCGGAACTCACCTGTCAGTGCGAGGAGCTGCCGCTGGTCGCGCACGAGGTTGCTTCGCTAACAAGAAACTAAGGTTCCCCCTCCCCTTGAGGGAGGGGGCCAGGGGGAGGGGTCGATGCTTGCGTTTCAACCCCTCCCCCTGGCCCCCTCCCACAAGGGGGGAGGGGGAATCTACGCCGTCGGCCTACGGCTTCTTGCTGTCTGCCGCCGGCTTTCTGTCCGGCTGCTGCGGACGCAGGAAGTTCGACGTCGCCACGGTGGGCTTCTTCGACGCCTTCGGCTTCTTCGGTTCCCGATTGCCTCGATTGCGATCTTTTGCCATGGCGCGTCTCCCTGTTCGGTGCTTCCCGCCGCGTATCCGCGGCGGGATTAGGTTCAGAAGTCCATGCCGCCCATGCCGCCACCGCCCATCGGGCCGGCCGGCGCGCCGGATTTATCCGGGCGCTCCGCCACCATTGCCTCGGTGGTGATCATCAGGCCGGCAACCGAGGCCGCGTGCTGCAACGCGGTGCGCACGACCTTGGTCGGATCGATGATACCCGACTTCACCATGTCCTTGAACTCGCCGGTCTGCGCATCGAATCCCCAGTTGTAGTCGTCCTTGTCCAGCACCTTGCCGGACACGACGGCGCCATCCTCACCGGCGTTTTCGGCAATCTGGCGCAGCGGCTGCTGCACGGCACGGCGCACCAGGTCGATGCCCAGGCGCTGATCGTCGTTATCCGCCTTCAGTTTCGCCAGCACCAGCGACGCGCGGGCCAGCGCCACACCACCGCCCGGCACGATGCCTTCCTCGACCGCCGCGCGAGTCGCGTGCAAACCATCATCCACGCGATCCTTGCGCTCCTTCACCTCGACTTCGGTGCTGCCGCCGACCCGGATGATTGCGACGCCGCCGGCCAGCTTGGCAAGCCGCTCCTGCAACTTCTCGCGGTCGTAATCCGACGTGGTTTCCTCGATCTGCGCGCGGATCTGCTTGCAGCGGCCCTGGATCTCGGCCTTCTTGCCAGCGCCTTCGACGATCGTGGTGTTTTCCTTGTCGATCAGTACTTTCTTCGCCCGGCCCAGCATGGGAAGCGTGACGTTTTCCAGCTTGATGCCGAGATCGGCGCTGATTACCTGGCCGCCGGTGAGGATCGCGATATCCTCCAGCATCGCCTTGCGACGATCGCCAAAGCCGGGCGCCTTCACCGCCGCGACTTTCAGTCCGCCGCGCAGCTTGTTGACCACCAGCGTCGCCAGTGCCTCGCCTTCCACATCCTCGGCGACGATCAGCAGCGGCTGGCCCGACTGCGCCACGGCTTCCAGCAGCGGCAGCAGCGGCTGCAGGCCGGACAGCTTCGTCTCGTGGATCAGGATGTACGGGTTTTCCAGCTCGACGGTCATCTTCTCAGCGTTGGTGATGAAATAGGGCGACATGTAGCCGCGGTCGAACTGCATGCCCTCCACCACGTCGAGCTCGGTGGCGATGCCCTTGGCTTCCTCGACGGTGATAACGCCTTCGTTGCCGACCTTCTGCATCGCCTCGGAGATCATCTTGCCGATCTCTGTCTCGCCGTTGGCGGCGATGGCGCCGACCTGCGCGGTTTCCGCCGGCGTGGTGATCTTCTTCGAACGCTTCTGCAGCTCGGCGACCAGCGCGGCCACCGCCTTGTCCACGCCGCGCTTGAGGTCCATCGGATTGACGCCGGCGGACACCGCCTTGCCGCCTTCCCGCACGATGGCCTGGGCCAGCACGATCGCCGTGGTGGTGCCGTCGCCGGCGACGTCGTTGGTCTTCGAGGCAACCTCGCGCAGCATCTGCGCGCCCATGTTCTCGAACTTGTCGGAGAGGTCGATTTCCTTGGCGACGGTGACGCCGTCCTTGGTAATGCGCGGCGCGCCGTAGCTTTTGTCGATCAGCACATTGCGGCCCTTCGGCCCAAGCGTGACCTTGACCGCGTCGGCGAGTGTGTTGACCCCGTGCAGCATGCGCTGGCGGGCATCGCCGCCGAACCGAACGTCCTTGGCTGCCATCTGCGTTTCCTTCCTGAATTCGATGTTATCGCCGCATCATGCGACGCGTTGCCTGCGGCATGACGCCGGTTCAGCGGGCCGTGCGTGCAGGCGATTTTGGAGCAATTTGAATTGCGTGCGGCAAGAGACGTGCCATCCGTCACGTCCCGTTATGGCGAAGATCGGCATGCTTAGCACTCACAGGCTGGGAGTGCCAGCGGTGTTTTGGCGATGCACCGTTCATCCATTGACGTCACTCGGTTACGTCATTGGGGCTGATCGGCGCGCGGCAACCTGTCGCGGAATTAATGGATCACTCGCGGTGCGCGTCGGGTTCCAGCGTCAGGCATGACGAATCACGCCTTCACGCTTGTATTGGGAGGCTGGCGAGCCTAGATTACATAGGATTTTCGGCATTGCCTTTCGTGGAGAATTCGTAAGGCAGCCTTTTCACCAGCCTGTGCGTCCTCGCGTTTTTGCTTGATGGCATCGTAGGAGCGGCTTGGCACCGTGACCGAACAGGCGCCGGACAGGCACGAGCAGGTATTACCGTGACCTCTACCGAGGTTGCGCATCTATTCCGCAATTGCTTCAGAAAGGCATCAAACACGCATGGCCCAGACCAACCCAGAGGACGTGTCGCCGGAAGAGATTGATCGGCAGGCAAAGGCGATGCGGGATGAGTTGCGCAAGGAAGCCGCGGCGTGGACCGCAGCTCACTCCGCTACAAACCATTCCGCCGCGCCCCATTCCGCCGCACCCCATTCCGCCGCCGCCGAGCGCTCGGCGGCTACGCCGGGTGCGGCACGGCCCGCGCGCAGCGCAACGCCGACCGTCCGGCAAACACCGCCGGCCGCACCCGTCGCCGGAGCGAAGCCCGTGCGCAAGACCAACAAGCCGTTCCGTATGTCCTACGATGGCGTGACGACGGCCGAGCATATCGCCACCATGCTCGCACGCGGCGCCCGGTGACACGGGTCGCCGGCCAAACCGGCGCCAGAGGCTTGGCGGTGCTCCGGGCCCCGAACGCAGCCGTGACCCGGTTGAAGCACCGTAGGGCGGACAGGATGCACGGACTCGATGACATGAGCGTGCGCCTCACCGCCGTGGTTTCGGTCATGCACCCGGCACGTACCGCCGGAATCCGGCCGTAACCGGCGCGGTTCCGCGCGCCCCGAATGTCAGGGCCCGTGGAAAAGGGGAGCCACAAGAACCAGATTGCTACCAGCGGCGGCGCATCGCGTTGCCGCCAACTGCCGTCATCGAAACGCCACGACAATCCACGATACTCGCGGACCGACCGATTAGCAGCGGCCGAGCGAGCGGCCAGCCACGTTCAAGCATCGCGCGCAGGAGCACATCATGCTGATGAAGCCGGAATACGACGGTCAGATTGCCTATAATCTCGATGAGTTCTGTGCCGATTACGGACATCCCGCCGGGCAGTTGTTCACCTTTGAGGTGACCCACAACGCCGTCACCTATGTCTATGCGGATGTGCCCGGGACCATTCGGGGCGACGAAGTGGTGTTCTGTCTTGAAGAATCCGACCTGGTTCACACCCGCAAGGCCCACTGACCTGGCGCCGCGCGCCGGCTGTCATTGGGTTCGTTGTCATACCCGCTGGTTGGCATTGCTTCGTCGCTGCCTCCTAACAAGGAACTAAAGTTCCCCCTCCCCTTGAGGGAGGGGGTTAGGGGGAGGGGTCG
>DASXFW010000396.1:0-12324 GCA_036489395.1 Acetobacteraceae bacterium
GCCAACGTTGGCGACGAAAAGTCCGCTGTCTCGTGCCCCCTCCCCGCCATCCAGCGAAACAGATGGATTGCAAAGGCTACGCCTTTGCTGGGGGTCCAGGGGGCAAAGCCCCCTGGCGGGTTTCAGGGCGGAGCCCTGACCTTCCTCCGTTCACTCGACTGCCCTGTGCGCCACGTCCGTTACCGCACTGCCGTCGCCGATACCGCGCTCAGGTTGACGATCCCGCGCGCCGTCACGCTAGGCACCAGCACGTGGATCGGCTTCGACATACCCAGCAGGATCGGGCCGATCGGCATGCCGTCCACCGCCGCCTTCAGCAGGTTGAACGCGATGTTGGCCGCATCCAGGCCGGGCATGATCAGCAGGTTCGCGGAGCCTTTCAGCCGCGCGTCCGGCACGGCGCGATCGCGGATCGTCTCCACCAGTGCGGCGTCGGCGTGCATCTCGCCGTCGATCTCCAGCGACGGATCGCGCGCGCGGATCATCGGCAGGGCGCGGCGCATCTTGCGCGCGGCCTCGTCGTCGCTGGCGCCGAAGCTGGAATGCGACAGCAGCGCCGCCTTGGGTGTGATGCCGAAGCCGCGCACCGCTTCCGCCGCCAGCACGGTCATTTCGACGATTTGTTCTTCGGTCGGTTCGAGCACCATGTAGGTGTCGCAGATGAACAACACGCCGTTGGGGATGATCAGGCAGGACAGCGCATAGACGCGACCCACATCCGGCCGGCGCGGAATGATCGGCAGGATATACTGGATCTGCCCCCACCAGTCGGCGTTGCCGCCACAGATCGCCGCATCGGCCAGGCCCGCGTGCAGCAGCATGGCGGCGGCGATGGTCGGCTGCCGGTGCAGCCGCCGCGCCGCCGAGGCGGGCGGCGTGCCGCGGCGACCCGCCAGAAGCTGGTACTGCGGCACCAGCGGTTCGAATACGTCCGCATCGGTCGCCGGATCGAGCACCTTCACGGCGTCGGTCAGATCCATGCGCAGCCCCATCTGGCGCACCTTCGCTTCGATCACGTCGCGGCGGCCGATCAGGATGGGACGGACGATATTGTCATCGACCAGCATCTGTGCGGCGCGCAGGACGCGTTCGTCCTCGCCCTCGGCATAGACGATGCGTTTCGGGTCTTTGCGCGCTGCCTCGAACACCGGGCGCATCAGCAGGCCGGTGCGGAATACGAAACGTTGCAGGTCGCGGCGGTAGGCGTCGAAGTCGGCGATCGGCCGACGTGCCACGCCGCTGTCCTGCGCCGCGCGCGCGACGGCGGGGGCGATTTCCAGGATCAGGCGCGGATCGAACGGCTTCGGCAGGATATACTCGGGGCCGAACACCGGCGCGGCACCGCCGTACGCCGCGGCCACGACCTCGGAGGCTTCCATGCGGGTAAGGCCGGCGATTGCTTCCACGGCGGCGATCTTCATCGCTTCGTTGATGGTGGTGGCGGACACGTCCAGCGCGCCACGGAAGATGAACGGGAAACACAGGACGTTGTTGACCTGGTTCGGATAGTCGCTGCGTCCGGTGGCGACGATCGCGTCCGGCCGAGCGGCGCGCGCGAGCTCGGGCGTGATCTCCGGATCGGGATTGGCCAGTGCCAGGATCAGCGGCTTGTGCGCCATGCGCGGCAGCCACTCCGGCTTCAGCACGCGCGGCGCCGACAGGCCGAGGAAGATGTCGGCGCCGTCCAGCACGTCCGCCAGAGTCTGCGCATTGGTGTCGCGGGCGTAGCGCGCCATGTTGGGCAGCATGCCCGGCCGGTCGGTGCGGATGACGCCTTTGATGTCGGTCAGCGTCACGTTATCGACGCGCAGGCCCATGGAGACCAGCAGATCGACGCAGGCCAGCGCGGCCGCGCCGGCGCCCGAGGTGACCAGCCGCACCTCCGCCAGCGACTTGCCTTGCAGCAGCAGGCCGTTGCGAATGGCGGCGGCGACGGTGATGGCGGTGCCGTGCTGGTCGTCGTGGAACACCGGGATGCACATGCGGGCGCGCAGGTTCGCCTCGATGGCGAAACATTCCGGGGCCTTGATGTCCTCCAGGTTGATCGCGCCGAAAGTGGGTTCCAGCGCGGCGACCACGTCGCAGAAGCGGTCGGGGTCCTGCGCGTCCACCTCGATGTCGAACACGTCGATGCCGGCGAATTTCTTGAAGAGGACGGCCTTGCCTTCCATGACGGGCTTGCCGGCCAGCGCGCCGATGTTGCCGAGGCCCAGCACCGCGGTGCCGTTCGATATGACGGCCACCAGGTTGCCGCGGGCGGTGTAGTCGCGCGCGGTGTCGGGGTCGGCCTGGATCGCCTCGCACGCGGCGGCCACGCCAGGCGAGTAGGCGAGCGCCAGGTCGCGCTGCGTCGCCATGCGCTTGGTCGGCTCGATCGCCAGTTTTCCCGGCTGCGGCAGGCGGTGGTAGTCGAGCGCCGCCTGGCGGAAGGCTTCGTCCATCAGGATGTCATTCCTTGACGTTGATTGGTAACGCAACAAATATCTGCGGTAACGCACGCGGCGTGCGCCCGCACCCAGCGCATGCCGAACCGGCAGACTTCGACAGTCATTCGTTCCGATAAACTAACATATCATCGACGTAAATATCATTGAACCTGTTGGCGGTCATCCGGATCTTGTTCAACCCTTCGGCGTGAATCATTTTCTTCAGCAAGGGCACAAATTTATCGTTGTTCAGTACCAGCTTCACGTCGTCCACCGACAGCCCGTCCACCGACGCGCCCATCTCGGCAAGCAGGCGAGACACATCGGCGTAGGACTGTCTGCTGCCTTTGCTTTCGAATGATGGAGATGCCAGCAGAAGGCGCCATTCTTCCGCGTCTGGATAATAGTACCAGAGGGCCGACGTCACGTGCAGGTTGCGCCGGTCCAGCTCGCTGACAATAGCTGCGCCCGCGTCGATGTGCCGGTCTAGAAGTGCTTCCCTAACCACGTCAGAACTCCACTCTGTTCATCCTTGATCGCCTCGATCAGGACACCAGCGCTGACCGCATCCCATAGCTGATAACGGCTCTGCTCATTCCAGTCCTTAACCACACCCCAGGATCCCGCAAGAGCCGGATCGGCCGCCCTGTCGGACCTGAATGCTTCGCTGAGTCCGGCGAGACCCAGGAGTTCCTCGAGGTTGTGGGAGTAGATTTTCTGGACGAAGCGGTTGTCAGGCAACACACCCGCGCGAAATCCTCCGGCGATGCATGCCTTGAGAGCCAATTCGACCGAATAGCCGGCCAGGTAATAGGCACCAGAATACTTGCCGGCAGCGTGGAGTACGACGGCTTCCTCCAAACGTGCTTTGCTTAGCGCTTCGAGGTCGCGCCTGGTTACATCCAATGCTGGCTCCCGACCATCGTAGGCCGTCCGGTACAGTTACATCGGTGCGAACCGAGGCGCAAGCCATGCGCAACACGTCGCCAGAACCGACACCGTCGTTCGTGTACGAGAGTTGCATCCGATGCGACTCCCGACTCACTGTCTGGTCGCACCGGCATTGCGCCCCTTGTCATGGCCGGGCCTGAGCCGGCGATCTGCGCAGGATCGACCGGGGGTGGATGGCCGGGCCAACCCTCGGGTCAAGCCCGTGGGCATGGCCCGGCCATGACGGGAAGCATCGATGCCGCATGAGTCAAGACTTACGACGCCTGGTGTAAGTCAGGCCGCCTTCCGCAAAGCGCGCGGAGCTGTCGTCTCGTTCGTGCTCGCCATCGCCGCGAGGAAGTTCTCGACCTCTCCCCGAAGCGTGTCCGCCGCACGGCCAACCTGATCCGCTGCGGTGAGAACGCCGTGGCTTGTCACCTCGGCCTCTTCCGCGATCGACGACACCTGCTGCATCGACTGGGTGGCCTGTCCGGTCGATTGCAGGACGCTTTGCACGCTGCCGGCGATCTGCCGCGTCACCCCTGCCTGTTGTTCGACCGCGGCGCCGATCGCGGCGGCGACCGCATCCACCTGTCCGATCGCCTGGGTGACCTCGTGCACCGCCGTCACGGCCTCGTTGGTGGAGACACGGATGGCGCCGACCTGTGTATTGATCTCGTTGATGGCCTTGGCGGTCTGTGTCGCCAGTGCTTTCACCTCGCCGGCGACCACGGCGAAACCCTTGCCCGCCTCGCCGGCGCGAGCCGCTTCAATTGTGGCGTTCAGCGCGAGCAGGTTGGTGCGGCTGGCGATTTCTGAAATGAGCCGGACCACGTCGCCGATGTGATCGGCGGTTTCCGCCAGACCGGTCACCTTCTGGTCGGTGGCGTTCGCGCGCTCGACGGCTTGCCGCACCGCCGTCGTGACGCCGCTCACCTGACGGCTGATCTCGTCGATACTGGCGGACATCTCCTCCGACGCGGCAGCGACCGAGGCAAGATCGCGCGCTGCCGCCGTGGCCCCGTCCGCCGTGGCCGTGGCGTCAACCCGGGTCTGCCGCGCGCCGTCCGACATCGCTGTTGCCGACCCACGCATTTGCTCGGCTGATTGCGTCAGGCTGGTCATCACGCCGGCGATCGTTTTCCCGAAATCCCGGGTGTGGCGGTCCATCGCCGTCTGGCGTCGATCGTTCGCTGCGCGGACCGTTTCGCGCTCCGCCGCCAGCCGCTCGGCTTCGACGGCAGCCAGGCGAAGCTGCTCCAGCACGATCGCCATGGCACCAAACTCGTCGTTGCGGCGGGACGCCGCGACCTCCGTCGTAATGTCGTGCGCGGCGAGCCGCTGGATCGCGGAGGTTAACTGGCCGACCGGCCGGATGATTCGACCGCGCACCAGCAGCAGGCTGGCCACAATTCCCAGGCTGACGACCAGCATCACGATGCCTGAGACCACGAGGTGCCGCATCGCGTCGGCACGGTTCGCGGCTGCATAGGCCGCCATGCGGTCGAGCCCGATGCTGCCGATTTTCAGGACCGGGCCGATCAGGCTCATACACTGCTTTTCCCAGGTGGGACCGTCGAGTTGTCTCGGGGTACCAAGGTCTTCATAGGCCGCATCGCGTGCCTTGAAGGCGCTCCGCATCGTGGCGGCTACCTCTGCCCGCGCGGTGTTGAGCTCGACCGGCGCACCCGGACGGCTCAGCAATTCCTTCAGCGCGGCCATGCTCTGGTTGGCGCGGCCGCGCGCCTCGGTCAGCGCGATGCGTTGGGCCGCACTCAACGGCGTTCGCGTGCCAAACGACGACCGCACCGTCCCGCATTCGTCGCCGACGGCAAGGCGTGCTGCCCAGGCGAATTGGCGAGCCTGGATGTTTTCCCCCGCCACGGGGTCCGAGATGCGGGCCGCACCGGAGATCTGGTTGGACAGGTCGGTCAGTCCGGTGACCACCACGGTAAGAGCATCGTACCAGGTCCGCGTGTCGGCGAGTTTCCGTTCGTTGCGAGGCTTCGCCGCGATCGCCATCACGCCATCACGCAGAGCGGTCGCCTGCTTCCATGCCGCGGTCTGATCCGCCAGGCGGGCACCCATTTCGTCCGACAGATCGGCCGAAATGTCGCGCACCATGTCGTCCCACTGCCTGTCTCCGGTGGCGAAGATGTCGTTGAGGGTGGGGCGGGGATCCTCTTCGGCCAGCAGATCGGCTTGCAGCGTGCCGCGGCCGATCCGTATCGCGCCGGTTACGTGATAGATGATGCTGTCCGCGGCCGCCAATCGCGAGAGGCGATTGGCATGGACCAGTTCCCGCCAGGACGCCTGGAACTGCATGCCCAGGAGGCTGAAAATTCCGATCGCCATCACGACCACAACCGAAATCAGCACCGCGCTCGCGGATCCGAACAGCAGGCGGAACACAGATCGCACAAGCACCTCCATGCGCCGCGGGGGTCGTCGTGGCGGCGCGGATTGTGCAGCGGGAGTCATTAAAAAACCGGAAACGGCCCCCCCCTGTCATTGCGAGGCCGCTAGGCCGAAGCAATCCCGTTCGCGACGAGCCGCCGGCAGCGACGGTTTATGTTGGTTGCCAGCGTCCGGCACGCCAACCTGGCTTGGTTGAAACGCAGCCCCCCTGTCATTGCGAGTCGCCACCGGCCTGGCGGCTGACCCGCCCTGGATGAAACGGCATCGGCGGCCTGACGTAGGTTCCCCCCTCCCCTTGAGGGAGGGGGCCAGGGGGAGGGGTGCGCACATCCGCGGTCGGTGGATGTACGCACCCCTCCCCCAACCCCTCCCTCAAGGGGAGGGGGGAACCTTGTTTCATGTTAGTTGCCACCGGCAGGGAAGCCGACCCGCGACTGGATGAAACGGTGCGGCGGCGTATTCAGTGTCACGGCCGGGCTTGTCCCGGCCATGACACAGGTAGTTTCGTGTTAGGCCGCTTGGCCGAACCAATCCCGTTCGTGACGAGCCGCCGGCAGCTCGTCACGAACGGGATTGCTTCGGCCAAGCGGCCTCGCAATGACAGGGGGCTCCAGTTTCATCCAGGGCGTTGCGGGCCTCTGACGCGATGGCGGTGCTGTCGGTGGCGCCGGCTTTGCTGCGACCCGCGATTCACCCAGGATATTCGCTGTCCAGTTTCTCTCGCAGCCGCAGCATTGCTTGCTTCAGGGCGGTAAGCCGGCCGGTCCGAATGCCCCACAGGATGTCCGGCCGAACGATGCCGTAATCGTGCCGAAGAATGTTGCCAATCCCCGCGATCTCGCGCCATGGAATCTCAGGTTCGGTCACCTTGACATCTTCCGGCAGTCTGCGGCTCGCCTCCGATATTATCTCGACGTTGCGCTCTACCAACTGACGGATGCGGCGGTCAGCCGCAAACCGGCCGAAATCCAGCCCGTCGGTATCCGCCTCTATGTTGGCGATCGCTGCGAGAATGTCTTCGACCCAAGCCCGCGGATTATGTCGTTCGGTCATCCGAAGACCATCTCGGCCTCGACGAGAATGCTGTCGCGGATCATCGGCTTCAGCGAGTCCTTATCGACCACATCGACCGCACGCCCAAGCCGATCGCTCAGCAGGTTCCTGATACCGACGAGATCGATCAGGTCGAACCGGGCTCGCGGATCGACCCCGATGAGTACGTCCACATCGCTGTCGGGCCGGGCGGAACCATGAACGATTGAGCCGAACAGGGCGATCGACACCACACCGCGCTTGCGCAGCTCCGGTTCAAGCGCCTTCAACGCCGCGGCCACATCGGGTTTGCTTGGCGCCGAGCGACCGCCGCTCTCGCGCTCCTGCATCAACTGGAGCGCCTCGCGAATGACCTCGCTCGGGTCGCTGAAGGGTCCCACCGCGACTTTGCGACGGATGTACTCCTCCAGTTCCGGGGGGATCGAGACGTTCATGCCTGTCTGCCTTCGCCACGTGCGGCTTTGGCACCTTATACCGCCGGGAAGCCGTGCAACGGTAGCGGAACGCCAGGGCGGTGAACGCCTGAGGCGGCGGAGGTCCATTCGACCCGCCTCCCCCGCCCTTCATCGACGCGTCATCCTGGCGTAATAGGATCGCAACCTGGGGCCGCTACGCCCCCAAACCAGACCACACCGAGGGGAGACCGCTCAATGCATCGCCGCACCTTGCTCTCTGGCGCCGCCGCGCTGGCCGCCACTGCGCCGCTGGCCCGCGTCCAGGCCCAGGCCGCGCCGACCAGGATCACCTGGTGGCATGCCATGACCGGCGCGCTCGCCGACCAGGTGACCCGCATCGTCAAGACCTTCAACGCCAGCCAGTCCGCGATCGAGGTCGAGGCGATCCAAAAGGGCACCTACCCCGAGGTCATGACAGCCACCATCGCCGCCTGGCGCGCCAACAAGGCGCCGCACATTTCCCAGGTGTTCGACGTGGGCACCGGATCGATGCTGGCCGCCGGCCCGGCGACCAAGCAGGTCTGGCAGCTTATCCAGGAGACCAAGGTCGCGATCGATCCGAACGCCTATATCCCCTCGGTGCGCGGTTACTACAGCCTGGCCAACGGCAAGCTGGCGGCGATGCCGTTCAATTCGTCAACCGCGGTCATGTGGTATAACAAGGACGCGTTCTCGACCGCCGGCCTCGACCCGGAAAAGCCGCCGGCAACCTGGGAAGCGCTGGAAGTCGCGTTGCGCAGGATCAAGGCGAAGATCGACGCCGACGCCGGCAAGCCGGCCGACCAGCGCGCCATGGGCAAGGTCGCCATCCCGATGACCTCGTCGTGGTTCACCTGGATCCAGTTCGAGCAATACTCCGCCATCCACAACATCCCGTTCGCCACGGATGGTGACGGCTTCAGCGGACTTGGTGCCGAACTGAAATTGAACAGCGCGCCGATGGTGAAGCAGCTTGCGCGGTTCCTGAGCATGTCGAAGGAGGGCACGTTCAAATACACCGGCCGCGACACGGCGCCGGACCCGGTGTTCTATTCCGGCCAGGCGGCGGTCGGGTTCGGCTCGTCGGCGGGACGCGGCGACATCCTGCGCAACTCCAAGTTCAAGTGGGGCGAGACGCTGCTGCCGTACGATCCGTCGATCATCGCCAAGCCGATCAACTCCATCATCGGCGGCGCCGCGTTGTGGGCCATGACCGCGCGGGGCCGCATGGCGGCGGAATATAAGGCCGTGGCGACGTTCATGAAGTTCATCGGCACCCCAGAGCAGGATGCGCTGTGGGGCCAGAACACCGGATACATCCCGGTGACGCTGGCCGGCTATGACTCGATCAAGCAGCAGGGCTATTACCAGAAGCCGCAAGGTGCCGGCGCCGACGTGCCGATCATGCAGTTGGAACGCGGCAAGGTGACGCAGTACTCGCGCGGCATCCGCCTGGGCCGGCTGCCGGAAATCCGCGTCATCATCTACGAGGAAATGGAAAAGGCGCTGCAAGGCCAGCAGAACGCGCAGCAGGCGATGGCCAACGCAGAGCAACGCGGCAACAAGGTGCTGCGCGACTTCCAGAAGTCCGTCAGCGGCTGATGGAACGGCGGACCATCTTCGGGCATCGGCTGCTGCCGGCGCTCCTGGTCCTGCCGCAGCTCGTCATCACGTTCTTCTTCTTCCTGTGGCCCGCGGCACAGGCCATCGAGCTGAGTCTGACGCGCACCGACGCCTTCGGCCTGCACACGCAGTTCGTCGGCCTGGCCAACTTCGAGGATCTGTTCTCCGATCCGCTGTACCGCGGCTCGATCTACACCACCATTATCTTCATGGCGTCGGTGACGGTGCTGTCGATGGGCGTTGCGTTGTTCCTCGCGGTCTTCGCCGACCGCGAGGTGCGCGGCCGCGGCATCTATCGCACGTTGCTGATCTGGCCCTACGCGGTGGCGCCGGCGGTTGCCGCGGTGCTGTGGATTCTGCTGCTGCAGCCGCAGATCGGCCTGGTGGGCGTGTGGCTGAACCACCACGGCATCAACTGGGACTACCACATCAACGGCGGCCAGGCGCTGTTGATGATCATCCTGGCCAGCGCATGGAAGCAGGTAAGTTATAACTTCATCTTCTTCCTGGCAGGCCTGCAGTCGATCCCGCGCTCGGTCATCGAGGCCGCACGCATGGACGGCGCCCATGGCTGGCGCCGCTTCCGCACCATCACCTTTCCGCTGCTGGCGCCAACGACGTTCTTCCTGATCGTGGTCAACGTGGTGTACGCCGCGTTCGATACGTTCGGCACAATCCAGGCGCTGACCCAGGGCGGCCCCGGCACGGCCACCGAGACGCTGGTGATAAAGGTCTATCGTGACGGTATCGAGAACCTGGACATCGGCTCATCGGCCGCACAATCGGTGGTGCTGATGGGCGGCGTCATCCTGCTGACCGCCATCCAGTTCCGCTTCCTCGGCCGAAAGCAACCGACATGAACGGACGCAGCGACTGGGTGACGCATGTTGTCCTGTGCCTCGGCGTGTTGTTGTTCGCACTGCCGCTGTGGCTGGTGTTCGCCGCCTCGACGCAAAGCGCCGCCGACATCGCCAATGGCGACGTGTCGCTGCTGCCGCGGCTGAGCGGGTTCGGCGAATACGCGACCGTGCTGTCCGGCGAGGTGCGGCACATGCTGCTGATCTCGCTCGGCATGGCGCTGTCGATCGCGGTGGGGAAGATCGTCATCTCCATTCTGTCCGCCTACGCTGTGGTGTTCTTCCGCTTTCCGTTCCGCCGCATCGCGTTCTGGCTGATCTTCATCACGCTGATGCTGCCGGTGGAGGTGCGCATCATCCCGACCTATCAGGTGATGGCGGATTTCGGCCTGATCGACACATTCGCCGGCCTTACCGTACCGCTGATCGCCTCCGCCACCGCCACGCTGCTGTTCCGCCAGGTGTTCGTTGCCATTCCGGATGAGTTGGTGGAGGCCGCGCGCATGGACGGTGCAGGCCCGTTGCGCTTCCTATGGGACATCGTCCTGCCCGTCTCCGCCGCCAACATCGCCGCGCTGTTCGTTATTCTGTTCGTGTTCGGCTGGAACCAGTACCTGTGGCCGCTGCTGGTCGCCACGTCGCCGTCGATGGACACGATCGTCGATGGCATTGTGAAGATGATCGGCGTGGAGACGGAAACCGATTGGTCCGCGGTGATGGCGACCGCGGTGCTGGCCTTGCTGCCGCCGGTTGTTGTGGTGGTGCTGATGCAGCGGTGGTTCGTAGCGGGGCTGACGGAAGGGGAAAAATAAGCGGGCGATGCGGCCCCCCCCTGTCATTGCGAGGCCGCTTGGCCGAAGCAATCTCCTGCGTGATAAGCCGCCGGTCGTTCGTCACGCACGGGATTGCATCGGTCAAGCGGCCTAACAAGAAACAACGTCCCCCCTCCCCTTGAGGGAGGGGTTGGGGGAGGGGTGCCTACATCCACCGACCGCGGATGTACGCACCCCTCCCCCAACCCCTCCCTCAAGGGGAGGGGGGAACCTACGTCAGGCCGCCGCCGCCGTTTCATCCAGGGGCGGGTCGGCCGAAGGCCGAGCGCTCACGCGATGACAGAGCACCCTACGCACCGCCCGTCAGCGCCTGCCACATCCGCAGCGCCTGCACTGTCTCCGCCACATCGTGCACGCGCAGAATCCGAGCGCCGCGGGACAGCGCGAACAACGCCGCCGCCAGCGAAGCGGGAAGCCGGCGGCGAGGGTCGGCCTCGCCGGTGATCCGCCCGATGAAGGACTTGCGCGACACCCCGACCAGGATCGGCCGCCCCAGCACCGCCAGCTCCGGCAGCCGGCGCAGCAGCTCCACCGACTGCGGCGCGAGTTTGGCGAAGCCGATACCGGGATCGATCGCGATCGCCTCGCGCGCGACGCCCGCCACCTCGGCCGCGTCGATCCGGGCGCGCAGCTCCGCCGCCACCTCGCCCGCAAGGTCGGCATAGACCGCGCGCGCGTTCATCGTGTCCGGCGTGCCGCGCATGTGCATCAGCACCACCGGGCAGCGTGCGGCAGCCACCACCGCGGCGGCGCGCGGATCGTGCGTCAGTGCGGACACATCGTTGACGATCGCCGCGCCGGCATCCAGCGCCGCCTGCATCGTGGCGCCGTTGCGTGTGTCGATCGACACGCGCACGCCCGCCGCCGCCAGCGCCCGCACGACGGGCACCACACGCCGGCACTCTTCCTCCGGTGCGGTGGGCGGCGAGCCGGGCCGCGTGCTCTCGCCCCCGACATCGACGATGTCCGCACCGGCGGCGACCATGGCCAGGCCGGCGGCGATGGCCGCGTCCGTATCGGCATAGGCGCCGCCGTCGCTGAAGCTGTCCGGCGTGACGTTCAGCACGCCCATGATTCGCGGCTGGTCCAGCGACAGGCCCGCCCACGACGCGACGGTGCCCGCGTGCGGATGCGATGCCGGTTCAGCCATCACTGCTTCTCCTCATGGCTGCGTGTGGGCGATTGGAGCGATCGGCTGGGGCTATCGAGTCCATGCGTCATTCCGCATCGAATGACGTAACGCGCAGTTCGCGGCCGCGCAGCAGGTCGCGGTCGTGGCTGCCGCATCCGGGGCATGGATCGAACAATGCTGCGGGGGAATACTCGCGCCCGCAATGCCGGCATTTGGCCTGCAACGCCACGGTGTTGATGACCAGCTCGGCGCCCTGCATCGCGGTTTGTTCTGCCACCACACCGAAGCAGAACAGCAAGGCCTGTGGCTCCACCGCGGCGGCTGCGCCGATCTCCAGCACAACCTTGGTGACCTTGCGCACACCTTCCCGGGCGGCACTTTCGGCCACCAGATCGACGATGCTCTGGCTCAGCGCCAGCTCATGCATGCCAGCCTGACTCCCGTCCCGGAGGAAACGCTTCCTGTCATTGCGAGGCCGCTTGGCCGAAGCAATCTCCCGCGGGGATTGCTTCGGCCAGGCGGCCTAACAAGAAACAAGGCCTCCCCTCCCCTTGTGGGAGGGGTTGGGGGAGGGGTCGAGGCGTACAAATCGACCCCTCCCCCAACCCCTCCCACTGT
>DASXFW010000003.1:0-2301 GCA_036489395.1 Acetobacteraceae bacterium
ACCCGGCGGCAATTCTCGGCGGCCAGCGCGAGGCTGCGATCGAAGGTGGCGGTGGTCAGCCAGCCGATATGCGGGGTCAGGACGACGTTGGGCAGGTGGAACAGCGGCTCGGACGGGTCGTGCGGTTCGTGGACGAATACATCGAGGCCGGCGCCCGCCAGGCGGCCGCTTGCCAGCGCGTGGGTCAGTGCTTGTTGATCCACCAAGGCACCGCGGGCGGTGTTGATCAGGATGGCGCCTGGCTTCATGCGGTTGAGCGCCGGTGCGTCGAGCAATGCCTCGGTCTCCGCGGTCAGTGGCACGTGCAGGCTGACCACGTCCGACTCCGAGAGTAGCGCGTCCAGGGTGCGCCACTCGCCCATGGCGTCTGTGTGGGCGGTGCGTGACGTGTAGATCAGGCGGCAGCCGAGCGCGACCAGCACCGGCGCGAGCAGGCGCGGGATCGCGCCATAGCCGACAAGGCCGACAGTGCGGCCGCCCAGTTCACCAATGCCGTCCAGCAAGGCTGGATCGGACCACTCGCCGCGCCGCATCGCGGCGTCGAAGCGCGGCAGGCGACGCAGGACCGCGAGCATCAGGGCGAGGGTCAGTTCGGCGACCGCGCGCGCGTTGGTGCCGGGCAGGTTGCAGACCGGGATGCCGCGGGACCTGGCTGCGTCGAGATCGATGGTGTTCACGCCGACACCGATCTTCTGGATCAGCCGGAGGCGCGGGGCGGCGGCGATCATCTCGGCGGTGCAGGGCTTCAGCACGTGCCAGAGAATGTCGGTTTCGGGGAGCAGGCGGGCGAGCAGGGCCTCGTCGTGCTCGGGGCAGACGGTGATCCGCAGACCGGGGATCACGGACAGGCGGGCTGCGAGGTCGGGACCGGCGGCGTAGTGGAACAGGACGTTCAAGACTGGTCGGGCCCCCTCCCCCAACCCCCTCCCGCTGTTTGGACCGGAGACAAGGGTGACAGGTGTTCGGGGACATGGGTGACACCCTTCCACTTTGGATCAAAGCGCATTCCTGACCTGTTGTTGCTGCGGCGCCTGTGGGGTTGTGGGCATCGCTCTTGCGATGTCCACAAATCCACAGGCGGGTGCGTCGAGCGCTCGCAGATCCAGCCGGCCGATGCGTTGGACGCAGTAATGGATGTCGAAAACCCCATCGTCTCCGCCAGGCCGCAGCGCCACAGGCTGACTGCGGAACGCCTTGCCAATGCGGATCGGTCGGTTCCGGAAGCTGATCCAACCGCCGCCATCGACCTTGCGAACGATATCGCCAGGTCCATACTCGATCGGCGGCAAACTCTCGCGGAACACGCGTGGACTGGGGCGATAACGCCGCGCCGGCGGCTGCAGGCCAATCGCCTCATGCGGCCGCTCATGATTGTAAATCCGCCGCCACCGGTCGAACGCAAGCTGACACGCCACCAGATCGGCAAAGCTGTTGCGATCGAGAACCTCCGCCTTCAGCGATCGGTGGAAACGCTCCTCTTTTCCCTGCGTCTGCGGATGGTAGGCACGCCCGTGGCTCACCCCAATGCCATGACGCATCAGCCAGACCGTGAAGGCGGTGAACGGTTGGCCATCGCGGTCACCCCACGGGGAGCCGTTGTCCATCAGCATCGCAAATGGCCGTCCGTAGCAGCGGAACAGCGTTGTCAGGCGGTCGCGCACCGTTGCGTCCTGCTCGTTGTCGCAGGCCGCCAGCCCCAGCGAATAGCGCGAGTGATCATCCAGCACGGTGAGCGGATGGCAACGCCCCACCGCCAGCGGGAAATGCCCCTTGAAGTCCATCTGCCACAGCTCGTTCGGCTCAGCGCGTTCAAACCGGATATGCGGGCCAGGATGCTGCGCCGGGCGGTCCAGCTTGCCGTGCCGGCGCAGGATCTCCGTGATCGTGCTCAACGCCGGCACCGGATGCCAGCCCTGGCTCCCCAGCGTCCAGGCGATCTTGCGCGCCCCCCATGCGTTGTTGTTCGCCGCCCGGATGCCCAGCACTGCTGTCTCCGTCGCCTCGTCAGTCCGCAACGGGCTCGTGTGCGGACGACGCGAGCCATCAACCAGACCGACATCCCCCGCCAATCGATGCCGACCCAGCCATTTGTAGCCGGTCTTCCGGCTGATACCGAAATCCCGGCACAAACCGCTTCGGTTCGCCCCGCGCATCGTCGCAAGCTTCACAAACGTTTCCCGTTGCTCCACCACAGACAGCTCCCGCATAGGCATCGAGGGTTCCTCTCGCCGGCCATTTCCAGCCGCGAAACTGTCACCCATGTCCCCGAACACCTGTTACCCATGTCCCCGGTCTGTACAC
>DASXFW010000023.1:0-43442 GCA_036489395.1 Acetobacteraceae bacterium
ATCTCGACCGTCCAGTCGCCGATCCGATCCAGTTCGTCGCGCAGCTTTTCCCCGGCATAGCCGCCATCGGCGAAGACATGACGCATCCAGGGAAAGCCATTGCTCACCTCGCGCAGCAGCAACGGCGCACCGTCGCGATCCCTCGGGTCAAGCCCGAGGGCAGGCTCTGGATGCTGGCGGCATGGACGATGGCGCCGACCAGCAGACCGAGCGTGTCGGTGACGATGTGCCGTTTGCGGCCCTTGATCTTTTTGCCGGCATCATATCCGCGCGGTCCACCCGCTTCGGTGGTTTTCACCGACTGGCTGTCGATGACGCCGGCGCTTGGGCTGGCCTCGCGACCCTCGGCTTCCCGCGCCTCCATCAGCAGCGCGTGGTTGATGATCTGCCACCGTCCGCTGTCGCGCCAGGCGTAAAAATATCGCTGCACCGTGGTGAATGGCGGGAAGTCCTTTGGCAGCATGCGCCACTGGCAGCCAGACTCGGCCAGGTAGAAGATCGCCTCGACGACATCCCGCATCTCGGTGGTGCGGTTCCGGCCGCGCTTCGCCGGAGGTGGGATGTGCGGCGCGATCACGGCCCACTCTTCGTCGGTGGTGTCGCTTGAATAGCGGCCGGTGTTGCGCTGATACTTGAGCCGCGTGATCTCATTCCAGGCCATGTGCGATTCTCTTGGTGTTTTGCAATCACGAGAGAATCGTGGCTGGTGGGATCACGCAACCCTGTTTCGGCACAGCGGGGCCGGAATTGCGGCTGTCCGCCGGCCCTTGCCCGTAGCTCGTTGAAATGACGCGGGGTTCCGTTGCGAAATCGTTACCGGTCAGCCTCTTAGCGACCGGGCGAGGATACCCTGCCAGCCGTTTTCCCAGAACGCTCGCGATTTCAACGGTCAAAGCGCCATCCAGCCTCCGGCTGGCCATTTTGCTTGATCGAGTTACTTCAATCTGATAACTCTTGGTCGTGACTGAGCCGCGTAACCCGAACCTCGATGTGCTTCTCGACCTCGACGGGCAGGTGCTCGTCGTGGACCCGCAGGGCGGCCACTGGGTCCGATTCATCATCACGCGGGTGCCGGTGTCGCCGGAGAAGCTGCATGGCATCGATTACTCGCTTACGCTGCAGGGGCCGGACGGGAAGCGGCTGGTCGGTTTCGACCACGCCCCTCCGGTGGCGCGGCAGAAGCACGGCGAGCCGCAGGACTATCGCCATACCCCGGCTAAATCGGGGCACCAGCGGACGATCAGGCCTTACGAGTACCAGGACCCGGCAACCTTGCTCGCCGATTTCTAGGGAACCGTGGACGCGGTGTTGCGCGAGAGAGGAGCGATCCCATGACGACGTTGAAGGTGGGCATCGCCAGCTACGAGGACATGAAGGCCCGCACCATGGCGGTAGCGCGCGGCGAGCAGTGCATCGCGCCGGAGGAACCGAAGGTCTGGTTCACTTCGACGCAATCCTTCGCCAAGGTTCTTTCGGCCGGCAACCGCGACCTGTTGCGGGTGATCGTGGAGCAAGCGCCCGGCTCGCTCGACGAACTGGCGCGGATCACCGGCAAGGCGAAGTCGAACCTGTCTCGCACACTGAAGACGATGGCCGGCTACGGCCTGGTCCGCCTGGAACGCGGCGAGCGGGGCCGCATCACGCCCAAGGTGATGCACGACCGCGTGGAATTGGACCTGCCGCTTCCCCTGTCGCGGACGGCAAGCTGAGCGTTCGCAGTTTTGTTGCGAGATGGCGTGCCGGAGCCGACGAAAGTGGGCACTCGGAAACAGTGCTGACGCGCTGAACCAGCCGAAGGCGCCGGTCGGGGCGTATGGGTCGGGCATTCTCCGCTTCTGGAACCAGCAGACGCGGATGGGGTAAGCTTTGGTATGTCCCTGCGACTCGGCGCGTTCCGATGCGCAGAGCGAACGCTTTTCGATGCGCCCCTGGAGGCTGCCATGACAAAGTCTGCCATGCGTAAAGCGGTGTTCGCACCCTCCCCGCAGGAGTTGTCGGAAAGCGGTGCGGCCGCCCTGCGTCAGGGCCGCTTCAAGGACGCGACCGAAATCTTCAAGCAACTGCTGCGGCAAGATCCGCGACCGGAATGGAAGCAGCGGCTTGCCGATGCCTACGCCGGCCGCGCTCGTGCCCTGGCGGAAAAAGGCATGTTCAAGGAAGCGGCAATCGTCCTCGAGAACACGCTTGCCCCCGGAGGGACCACTCGCGAGCCATTGCTGTACCTGTCGTGCCTGATCCGCCAAAACCAGATCCAGAAGGCTCGCCGGGCGGCGCTGGCCGCCATGGCCACGCTGCCCGCGGCCGAGGCCGCCCGGGTGGCGGAAGCTGCCGCGGCCCTGTCGCTGGCGGCGCCTGCCCCCACCGTGGTGGGCGCCACGCCCGGGGGCAGCGGGACCTGGCCGGAGCAAAATCGAGCCGCCGAGACAGCGCTGCGGGCGTGGCTCCAGGGACAGCCGGCGGATGAGGTCGATCGCCTGATCAGCCGTATCCCCTTGCGCTCGTCGTTCGGCGCGATGCGGCTGATCCTGAAAAGCCTCATCACGCATGATGCCGCGAAAGCCCAGGCATTGCTGGCCATGATCCCCGCCGCCTCGCTCTTCGCTGGTGTCCGCGACGCCGCCGGGGCTGCATTGTCGGACGCGCCGGACTTGCTCGGCCACTGGGCGCGGCTGCGCCCGGCACAGCAGCAGTTCGTCGCGGAAATGCGCGGCATACCGCGCGACCGCAGTGCACTGCTGAACCAGATCCAGGATGCCGAACAGCGCGGCCCGGCTGCCCTGCTGTCGCTGCTGGTGCGGCGCGGCCTGCCGCTGCTGGAAGAGGAACTGCGCGCCGCCTGCCTCAACCTGCTGCCGGCTGCGCCGGACCGCATGGCGCAGTTTACCCAACGCTTCGGCCCTCTGCAGCCAATCGAACACAATCGGATTGCCGCGCTGTCGGCCGAGGCGCGGAAGGACTGGGATCACGCCATACTGTACTGGCGCGCGCTCGCCTCCGTGCTGGAACGCGACAAAGCACCGGGTTCCCGTCTGGCGGAAGCGGTGGTGCTGCGTCACATGGCCGATCTGGCGCGCACGCATCCCGATATCGATGAGGAGGAGGAGGCGCCGGAGGCCGACCTCGTCGCGCTGTATCTGGAGCGCAGCCTGCAGGCCGATCCGACTGACCTGACCGCGATGCTGGCCTTGTTGGACCGGTATCGCGCTTCGGACGATCCGAAGGAATGGTACCGCGCGGCGGAATTGGCGGTGGTGCGCTTCCCGCACAACCCCATCGTCCTGCTGCACGCGGTGGACGCGGCCGTGGCACGCGATGCATTCAAGAAGGCGGCCGGGTTCGCCCAGCAAGTGCTGGCGGTGGATCCGATCAATCTGCCGGTCCGCCAGCGTATGATCGAGCTGCAACTCGCCCACGCGCGGAAACAGGCGCGTTCCGGCCGCGCCGATCTCGCAGCCAAATCGCTGGAGGAGGCATCGGCGTGGGAACGGTCGGACAAGCCCGACCCGAGCCTGCGCATTGCCCGTGCACTGGTGGCGATGCCGAAGACGGCCGACCCGGCGACTGCGGACGCGGTGCACGCGGCCGTGCAGGAAGCGGGCGGCAGTCCGCTCGGCTGGTTCCGCGTGGTGTTGGAGGCCAGTCTGCTCAATTGGCCGGCGAAGCGGCTGCAGCCGTTCCACCGCGAACTGCAAGCCGCGTACGAGACTCCACCGGACCGCGCCACCGTCCTGGCGCTGATCGGATTGCTCGGGCAACGGGACCTCGGTGGCACGAGGCGAGCGATAACGCCGGCATTGCGGGTGTTCGATCAGTACCTGATCGGCGGACGGCACATCGACTGGTCGCCCGCGGAGTTCCTGACCATCGCCGAGGCAATGGCGAACCTGCGGTGCTATCCCACCCTGCACCGCTATGCGACGAGCGCCGTGCAGCGGGACGCCGGCAATCTCGCGGCCCGCTTCTACCAGCTCCTGGCAGGTTCCGGCGGCAACCGCGAGGGGCTGAACCACGCGGAGGAGAGCGAGTTGTTCAGCATCATGGACGAGGCCGGGACACGGCAGGATTTCGCTCTGTTCAACAGGATGCAGAAGTTTGCGCTGGGGCCGGCGGGCAAGGCGATGCGCCGTATGCGGAAGACCGGCAAGTCCTCGCTTGATGAGCTCGACGAGGAGGACACGGCGGAACTGCTGACGGCCCTTGCCGGTGAGATGCCGAGCGTGCCGGCCAAGGAAATCCGCAACATGGTCAACCACCTTGGGCGCGGAGCGGCCATCGAGATGATGGTCTCGCTGCTGTCACAGTCATCCATGGGCGAGATGTTCTCGAAGCAGCAGATGCAGCAGTTCTGCACTGCGTTGGTCGAGCAGGCGATGGACCGGCGCCCGCAGCCCAGGGGGCGCCGATGACGACATCCGCAAGGAAGGCCGATGCGCATGAGCGATGATCCCTTCACCACGCTCGGCGTGGACGAGAATGCCGGCGATGACGAGATCAGGCGCCGCTACCTGGAGTTGGTGCGCGCCTGGCCACCGGATCGGGAGCCGGAGAAGTTCCAGGCGCTGCGTCAGGCCTACGAAGCGGTCAGCGGCCTACGCCAGCGACTGGAATGGAAGCTGCTCCACACCAGTACGTCCGCCTTGTCGCGCCTGAAACTGCACTGTCTTGCAGGCCCTGACGCGCAGCAGCGCCGTCCGACCGAAGCCGCGATGACCGCGCTGCTGTTGGATTCAGTGCAGCATGCCGATCTCTGAGCTGGAAGGTATTGGCGTGCACGAGGCTGACAAGGAACGCCTGCTGGACCAGTTTCGCCTCTATCTCGACAGCATCGACGAGCGGCCGGAAACGGCATCGGATCCCGGCAGCCCGGAGGCGGACCTGTTCTCGGTGTTCGTCGAGCTTGCCGCGGTGCGCAACGAGGTGCGTGCCGAGTCGCGGCTGCTAAAGGAAGCGCTGGACCAGTTCCGTGGGGTGTTCGACACGTTGCAGTCCAGCCATGCCACGCTGCAACAGGAGTTGCTGCGTGCCCGGGGAGAGGTGCGCGAGCGCAGCCAGGCCGTGCTGCGCCCCTTGTTGTCGGACCTGCTGGAACTGCGGGACGGATTGGAGGCGGCATTGCAACAACCTGCCGCACCGCCGCGGCGAAGCTGGCTCGGGCTCCGGCGGCAACCCTCGCGCGCGAAACCGGAAGCCTGGCGCGAAGGAATTGGCATCATGGCGCGCCGGCTCGATCGGATTCTGTCGGATCGCCGCGTGTCCCGATTGGAACTGGTCGGACGGCTGTTCGATCCGCGTACCGCGCGTGCGGTCGGTACGCGGCAGGACGGGCGATTTGGTCCTGGCATCATCGTGGAAGAAGTTCGCGCCGGTTACATGTGGGACAATGACCTGCTGCGCACCGCCGAGGTGATCGTCAGCAAGGCCGACGAAGGAGACAATCAGTCATGAGCGATGACATCGTCGGCATCGATCTCGGGACAACCAATTCCGAGATCGCGTTGTACCGCGACGGCCGGCCGGAGGTGCTGGCTGATGAGCAGGGTCGTAAGATCCTGCCGTCCGTGGTTGGGTTGACTGAAGCCGGAGAGCTGCTGGTCGGCGAGGAAGCGCGCAACCAGTTCCTGCTGTATCCCGAGCGTACCGTGCGTTCCATCAAGCGGCGCATGGGGCGCGCGGAAACGGTGCGAATGGGCGACCGCGAGTACGCGCCGCAGGAAATCTCCGCCATCATCCTGAAGCGGCTGAAGGAGATTGCCGAGGCACGGCTGGGCAGGCCGGTGCGCAAGACGGTGATCACGGTGCCCGCCTATTTCTCCGACACGCAGCGCCAGGCGACGCGGGAGGCCGGCGAGATCGCCGGGCTGGAGGTGGTGCGCATCATCAATGAGCCAACCGCCGCGGCGCTGGTTTATGAGGCGGGGCAGCACGAGGGCAAGCGCATCATGGTCTATGACCTGGGCGGCGGCACGTTCGACGTCTCCCTGGTGCGCATCGAGGAAGGCGTGGTCGAGGTCATCTCAAGCCACGGCAACAACCACCTGGGCGGCGACGATTTCGACCAGAAGATCGTCGCGCATATCCTGGAGCACCTTAAGATCGGCCAGGCGGTGGACGTCTCCGATCAGCCGCGCGCCATGGCGCGTATCCTGCGCGCCGCCGAAACGGCCAAGAAGCACCTGTCCGATCATCCCTTCGCGCGCATCGAGGAGGAGTACCTGGCCGAGGTGGACGGGAAGCCTGTGCACCTGTCGATGGAACTGGGCCGCCACGAGTACGAGGCGATGATCGCGCCGTATGTCGAAGAGACGCTGCAGGCGATTCATACGGCGCTGCGTTCGGCCAATCTCACCGCCACTCAGGTTGAGGAAACCCTCCTGGTTGGCGGCGCCACGCGTACGCCGATGATACGCCAGCGGCTGAGGCAAGTGTTCGGCCACGACCCGCGCGGCGAAGTGGATGCCGATCTGTGCGTGGCAATGGGTGCCGCGATCCAGGGCGCGGTGATCGCCGGACAGGACGTGTCGGCCGTGCTGGTGGATGTCACGCCGTACACCTTCGGTACCAGCGCGCTGGGCGAACTCGACGACGAGTTATATCCGTACTGCTACATTCCGATCATCCCGTGCAACACGCCCATCCCGGTGCGCAAAAGCGAGGTGTTCTTCACTATCGGCGACAACCAGACCGAGGTGGACGTGCGTATCTACCAGGGCGAGAACCCTGACGCGAAGCAGAACATCGAGATCGGCAGCTTCCGCATAGAAGGGTTGAGCAAAGCCCCGGCTGGCAACGAGGTGTTGCTGGATCTTGCGCTCGATCGAGATGGCATCCTGCATGTGACCGCGAGCGAGAAGCGCACGGGACTGGAACGGCGGATCAGCATCGACCAGGCGGTCAGCCGCTACGGAGCGACGGAATTACAGCAGGCGAAAGAGCGGATCGGCGCATTGTTCGGCGAGAGCGTTACGGAAGATTCGCCGGAGGACGCGATCGATTCTGACGCGATCGCGGCATTGCTGGAAAAGACGCGCGCAAAATTGGACGCTGCCGGGGACGAGGACCGCCAGGAGATGATCGACCTGATGGAAGCGATTCGCGACGCGCAGGCGTCAGGCGATGCAGCGGGGCTGGAGCAGACAAGAACGCAATTGACCGACCTGCTGTTCTACCTGGAGACCTGACACGATGCAGACCTGTCCGATCTGCCGAGCCAGCCTGAATGGCGCGATCGTCTGCCGGCGGTGCCGTGCCGAGCTTGGCAAGGTCCAGGAGATCGAGCAGCGCGGACGCATGCTGACGGTCACGGCGATGCGCATGCTGGTCGAAGGCGACGCCGGGAGCGCGGTGCGATGGCTCGGACGGGCGCGATCGGTACACGCCGTGCCGGCGGTGCGGACACTGGAACGGCTGGCGCTTGTTGCGGGAGCGGCAGACCAGACGGAATAGCTGGCGTCCCCTGCGGGATTCGAACCCGCGTTGCCGCCGTGAGAGGGCGGCGTCCTGGGCCTCTAGACGAAGGGGACCGCTGACCGCCTTCTAGGTCACAACCGCCGGCGGTTCAAGCGCGTGCCGCTACCGGCCCAGTGTGATTCGCCCGGTCACGGCACCGGAATCCGGATCCACCAGCACGACGCGGTCCACCCCGCCGCCTTGCAACTGCACCGCCAGCCGGCCGCCGGCACCGGCGATGCCGGCAATCCGCGTCCCTGCCGGTTCATCCAGATGCAGCGCAAGCTCGGCAACGCGGTGCGGCGGCGCGGGCGCGGTCATCCGGCGGGCGATCGTCACGATCACCACCGTCATGCCGATCAAGATCAGCACGCCCATGCCGATCGTCACCGCCTTCAGTAGGCGCATGCTGCCTTCCATGGTCCCCCTCCAAGCGGGCGCCGTTCCGCGCTATCCGCAGCGTCGCATGCCCCGCATCCCCGAATCCGATACGAAATCCGGCATCGTCCGAATCGTCGCCGGCCCCGAGGCGGCGGGCCAGCGGCTCGACCGTTACCTCGCCGACGCCATCCGCACGCTGTCGCGGTCCCGCGTCAAGGCGCTGATCGAGTCCGGTCAGGTCACCCGCGACGGGCAGCCCATCCGCGAGCCGGCCGACCCGATCCGCGCTGGCGCCGCTTACACGCTGGACCTGCCGCCGCCGGCGCCCGCGAGGCCGCAGCCGCAGACCATCCCGTTCGACATCCTGTATGAGGACGCCGACCTGATCGTGCTGGACAAGCCTGCCGGCCTGGTCGTCCACCCCGCCCCCGGCAACCTGGACGGCACGCTGGTCAACGCGCTGCTGGCGCATTGCGGCCCCGGCTTCACCGGCATCGGCGCCGAGCGCCGTCCGGGCATCGTCCATCGCCTGGACAAGGACACCTCCGGTGTCATGGTGGTGGCCAAGACGCAGCTCGCCAGCGACGCGCTGACCGCCGCCTTCGCCGCCCGCAACCTGGACCGCGCCTACGCAGCTCTGTGCTGGGGCCTGCCGTCGCCGTTGGTCGGCGAGATCGAGGGCGCCATTGGCCGCGACCCGCGCGACCGCAAGCGCATGGCCGTGGTCACCCGCAACGGCAAGCCGGCGCTGACCCGCTACCGCACGCTCCGCGCCTGGGGCACCGCCGCCGCGCTGCTGCAATGCCGGCTGGCAACCGGGCGGACGCATCAGATTCGCGTGCACCTGGCCAGCACGGGCCATCCGATCGTCGGCGATCCGCTGTATCTGCGCCGCGTCCCGGCCGCCGCCCGCGCCCTGCCGGAGCCTCTGCGGCACGTCCTGCTGGACTTCCCGCGGCAAGCCCTGCACGCGGCGCAACTCGGCTTTGCCCATCCGAGAACCGGCGCCCCCTTGTCGTTCGAGACGCCATTACCGGCCGATTTCAAGGCCTTGCTGGACGCGCTGGACCAGGGTTACCGGGACCTGTCCGCCGGTTAATCTTGACAGGACTATTCCGGTCCTGTATATCACGCCTCGCCAACGCGGGCGGATGCACTTCGTTGGTGGGGACGTCCGGAAATGCCGCTGCCACCCGAAGGGGCGGGTCTCCGGGACGTGATGTCCCTCCCCGCATCCCGAGTGGTCTTAGCCACATTCAAGCCTCCGTCCTGCGCCAAAAATTGGGCACGAACGGACTTCGGCGAAAGGAGCCTTCCGTGGCCTCTGCCGTCATCAACGTTGCCCCAGAGGGCAATCTGTCGCGGTATCTCCAGGAGATCCGCAAATTCCCCATGCTGTCGCCGGAGGAGGAACTCGCCCTCTCCAAGCGCTGGCGTGACCACCAGGATATGGAGGCGGCACACAAGCTTGTCACCTCCCATCTTCGCCTGGTCGCAAAAATCGCCATGGGCTACCGCGGCTACGGCCTGCCCGTCGGCGAGCTGATCAGCGAGGGCAACGTCGGCATGATGCAGGCGGTCAAGCGGTTCGACCCGGACCGCGGCTTCCGCTTGGCCACCTACGCCATGTGGTGGATCCGTGCCGCCATCCAGGAATACATCCTGCACTCCTGGTCGCTCGTGAAAATGGGTACCACCGCGGCGCAGAAGAAGCTGTTCTTCAACCTGCGCCGCCTGAAGGGCCAGATGCAGGCGATCGACGACGGCGACCTGCAGCCCGAGCAAGTGGCCAAGATCGCCCGCGTGCTGGATGTGCCGGAGCAAGACGTGATCAGCATGAACCGCCGTCTGGCGGCGCCGGATCACAGCCTGAACGCGCCGGTGCGGCAGGACGGCGAGGGCGAGTGGCAGGATTGGCTGGTCGATGAGTCGGACAGCCAGGAAACCGCCGTCGCCGACCGCGAGGAGATGACCGGCCGCAAGGCCTTGCTCACCAGCGCGCTGAAGACGCTGAACGAGCGCGAACGCCACATCCTGATCGAGCGCCGGCTGAAGGACAATCCGACGACGCTGGAGGACCTGTCGCAGCAATACAACATCTCGCGCGAGCGGGTGCGGCAGATCGAGGTGCGCGCGTTCGAGAAGCTGCAGAAGGCGATGAAGGCACAAATCGCCGAACGCCGGCTGCAGCAGGCCGCGTTGCAGCAGGCCTCGACGCGGCAGAGCGTGTCGGCGGAGCGCTGAGCGCTCTGGCCGGCGGTCCGCGCCACGGGCCGTGAGCCTACCCGCCCGGGATGAAACGCCAATCCCCTGTCATTGCGAGGCCACTTGGCCGAAGCAATCTCCCGCGGGAGATTGCTTCGGCCAAGCGGCCTCGCAATGACAGAATGCACTTGTTTCTTGCAAGGCCCGTGGGCCGAAGCGATTTCCTGCGTGCGGAGCGGCCGACCAGCGACGCCTGAACCTGTCGGATGCCCGGCCGGCGGGCTACACAGCAACCTATGAACGCCATCCAGGTGGACCGCCTGACCAAGCGCTACGGCGAGGTCCTGGCCGTCGATGACATCAGCTTCACCGTGCCCGCCCGCGCCACTGTCGGCCTGCTCGGCGGCAACGGCGCCGGCAAGACCACGACCATCGCCATGTTGCTCGGCATCCTGGTGCCGACCGCCGGCCGCATCGCCGTGCTCGGCCACGACATGGCGCGCGACCGGTTCGCCGCGCTGGCCCGGATGAACTTCTCCTCGCCCTATGTCTCGCTGCCGGCGCGGCTGACGGTGCGGCAGAACCTGCGCGTCTATGGCCACCTCTACAACGTTCCGCAGCAGGACGCGCGCATCGCGCAGCTTGCCGATGAGCTCGACCTGCACGAACTGCTGGACCGCCCCGCCGGCCAGCTTTCCGCCGGCCAGAAAACCCGCGTCGCCCTCGCCAAGGCGCTGATCAACCAACCGGAGCTGCTGCTGCTCGATGAGCCGACCGCCAGCCTGGACCCCGACACCGGCGACTGGGTCCGCACCTGGCTTGAGCGCTACCGCGCCGAATCCGGCTGTACCATTCTGCTCGCCACCCACAACATGGCGGAGGTCGAGCGCCTGTGCAGCGACGTGCTGATGCTGAAGCGCGGCCGCATCGTCGATCGCGGCAGCCCGGCCGGGCTGCTGGACCGCTACGGCCGCGAGGACATGGAGGAAGTGTTCCTCGACATCGCCCGCGATCGCCGCAGCGCCGACTCGCCGCATCCGGTTGCAGCAACCCCGTGACGCGGCGATGCTAACGCCGTGACCGAAGCCCTGCCCAATCTCCTGTTCATCAGCCACCGCATGCCGTTTCCGCCCGACAAGGGCGAGAAGATCCGCGGCTACAATCTGATCACGCATCTCGCCAAAACGTATCGCATTCATCTCGGCTGCCTCGCCGAATCGGCAGATGAACTGCGGCATGTCGCGCATCTTCGCACGATCTGCACCAGCGTCGCCGCGTTCCCGATCCACAGGCGGCGACAGAAGCTGAAGGCCCTGCTGCGCGTGCGGCCCGGACGGCCACTGATGCTGGATTACTATGCGCATCCCGCGCTGCGGCGCTGGGTCGATACGATCGCCGCAGAACATGCGTTCGACGTGGTCTATATCTTCTGCACGGCGATGGCGCCGTACGCGCTGCACATTCCGTGTCCCGCCCGCATCCTCGACATGCAGGACATCGATTCGGAGAAGTGGGCGCTGTATGCGGAAAACGCGCGCTGGCCTGCCAGCATGATCTGGCAGCGTGAGGCTCGGACCCTGCTGGCCTACGAACGTTACGCGGCCATGCAATGCGACATGACGTTCCTGGTCACCGAAGCCGAAACGCGTCGTTTCGCCGAGCTGGCCCCGGAAACCGCCGATCGGCTGACCTGGATTCAAATGGGCGTCGATGCGAACAGGCTGGAGCCGACTGCGGAACTTGCCGATCCGTATGAGGGCGAGGGACCGCACCTCGTGTTTGTCGGCAACATGGACTACTGGCCGAACGCCGATGCCGCAATCTGGTTCGTGGAGGCAATCCTGCCGCTGGTGCGCCACCGCATGCCCGCGGCGCAGTTCCACATCGTCGGCGCCAATCCGACGCCCGATGTGCAACGGCTGGCGAACCAGCCTGGCGTGCACGTGACGGGGCGCGTGGCGGACGTGCGGCCTTATGTGGCGCACGCCACCGTCTCGGTCGCGCCGCTGCGCATGGCGCGCGGCGTGCAGAACAAGGTGCTGGAGGCGATGGCACTGCGCTGCCCGGTGGTCGCGTCCTCACCGGCCGTCGCCGGCGTGCGGGGGGCCGAACCTGGACGCGACCTGCTGGTCGCCGATGGGCCGGAGGCGACGGCAAACGCCATCGTCGAGGTCATCGAAGGCCGCCATCCGCATCTGACCGCGAACGGCCGTGCGCTGATCGAGCGCCTCTACACGTGGGACGCGTCGCTGGCGCGGCTCGACGCGTGCCTGGACAGCGTTCTGCGGCCGTCCGCACGCGCTGCCGTGGACGCGGGTTGAACCATGCGCGCGCTTGCACTGCCGCCGATGCTGTGCCGCAGGCGCATCGCGGTGTCTCCCCTTTTTGCCGCTCAGTGCACGCGGCGCCGCGCTGCCAGCAGCTTGCGTGCATCGTCGGGACGATCGGCGCGCAGATACGCTTGCAGCAGCGTGAACCGCACGAGGTCGAGCTGCGCGTGGCTGCCGCCGATGCGTTCGAGTTCCTCGGCCACCGGCGCCAACGCCTCGATCGTAGCGGCGTAATCCCCGCGCTCGAATGCCGCGAACCCGCGCGCGACCGCCGGCACGCACGCACCCGACGGATAACGACCGTCGCACGCGAGCGCCTCGATCTGCTCGGCGCGTGCCGCCAGCGCCGCGGCATCGCCCTCCACCGCCTGCGCCAGCGCGATGTGCATGTCGGAGAACGCCGAACCGGCGCGCGGAAACGCGGCGTGGACGAAGCTCTGCGCCGCGCGCCACGCCGCTGCGTCCCGCGCATGCCCCGCGAGTTCCCAGCGCCACAGGAACGACACCGCGTCGTTCAGCTTGCCGCGCGGCGGTCCGGTATGCACGTCGGGCGCGAACGCGTCCCGAAACAGGCGGGACGCCGCCGCCGTATCGCCGGCGTCGAGATGGGCGAGCGCGAGATGCCAGCTAAGATGGCTGTACAGCACGCCGTTGCGCGGATAGCCGGTCAGCCACGCCGCCAGGAAAACGCACGCGGCGGCCGGATCGCCCTCCTCATACGCGAGGTGCGCGGTCGCGTGCGCCGCCCACGGGTTGGCTGGGTTCTGCGCGAGGGAGCGCTCGATCATCGGTCGCGCGGCCGCGTGCTCCCCGTTCTCCGACAGTGCCATGCCGTGATGGGCGGTGAACCACCAGTCGTCGCCGTAGTGCGGGGCGAGCCGGTCCAGCAGCGCCAGCAGCGCGCGCTTCTGCCCGGCACGGCCGGAACTGCCGATCAGGCCGTTGGTGAACGCGGTCGTGCCGAGCACCAGCGCGTCGCGCGGCCATTCGTCCAGGTGCGTTTGCACCGCGGTCAGGGCGGCTTCGGAGTCGCCGGCGACCAACAGGCCGAAGAACACGATGTGGCTGGCTTCGCGGGCGGTGAGGCCGGCAATGAGAGCGTTGGCTGCGGCCATCGACTCGCGCGCCGCCGCGGCGTCACCGCGTTCCAGCAGCGCGTGCGCTCGTGCCGCGTGCGGGAGGGCGAAGACGGGATCTGCTTCGATGGCGCGGTCGAACGCCTCGATGGCGTGGGGGTGCGCGGTCAGCTTCGCCGCGCAGCCGTGCACGTAGGCGTCGCGAGCAGCGGGTGAGGTGGTGAAGAGGGGAAGGTCGTAGCGGTCCGTCAGCATGATGCGGCCTGGGGGCAGAGGGTGCCGGAGACGATACAAGTCGGTTTGGCACACGTGGAAGAGGCTGGGACAACCGCGATGCGTATGGTTGCCGAGCTGTGCACGGGGCCCGCTGTAATACCAGGTGCCGAAATGGCTGACTCTTTGGCCCACGCCCCCACCGTCATGCCGACGCAGGTCGGCATCCATGCCTTTGCGGCATGCAGCAACCGTAAGTCGTGGATGCCGACCTTCGTCGGCATGACGGTACGGGCGTCGGCGCGTACGTCATTCGTTCGGCCGCCCGGAATCACACGTCCAGCCGGAACGTCTCCCCGTCCCGCACGATCCGGCCCGCCGTTGCGCCGGCGAAATGCGTGCCGATAACCAACACCGGCGCACCGGCCAGCTTCTCGAACATCTCCCACCGTGTGCGGATGCCTTGCGCCGGATCGCTGTCGGCGGTGGTGTCCCACTCCGGATGCGCGATCTGGCAGGGGTGGTGCATGAAGTCGCCGGTGATCAGCGCCTCCTCCCCGCGCGAGACGATACGCACGCTCACGTGCCCCGGCGTGTGCCCGACGGTCGGCACCAGGCGGAGTTCGTCGCAGATGCGATGATCGGTCTCCACAAGCTGCGCGAGGTCCGCGTCGAGGATCGGCGTCACTGAATCCGCCAGCACGTGCTGCATGTCCTCGCGCGCGGTGTAGGTGCTCCAATGTTCGTACTCGGCGCGCCCCATCAGATAGCGCGCCTGCGGGAAGGTCGGCACCCAGCGCCCGTCGCGCAGCATCGTATTCCAGCCGACATGATCGACGTGCAGATGGGTACACAGCACGGTATCGATCGTGTCAGTCGGGAAGCCTGCGTCGGCGAGGTCCGCGAGGAACGGTCCCTGCCGGTCGTTCCAATGTGGAATGCGGCGGTGCTGCTTGTCGTTGCCCAGGCAGGTATCGACGATGATGCGCCGGCCGGGAGCCTCCACGATGAAGCTGTGAATGCTCATGCGCAGCCGGCCGTTCTCGTCGGCGAAATGCGGGGTCAGCCAGGCAATCGGCTTGATCGCATCGGGAGTGGCCTGCGGCAGCAGGAAGCGGCTGCCGCCGGTTACCTCCAGCTCGACGAGCTTCGTTACGGTCACGTCGCCGATGCGCCATTTGGACATGCGAGGCCTCCGATCGATGGCCGAAAGCCTAGCATAATCCGGCGCGGTCAGGCCTGGCCTGTGACGGCCGACCGGCGACACTGCCGGCCTTCGCCGGCCATGACACAAAGGCAGCGAACGCTTTGGCCGTGCTATCTTAACGCCTATGTCCCCTGGCCCCCCTCCCTCAAGAAGAGGGGGGGACTCAAAACCCCGGCTAACTCATCCTTCGTTAATCGCCAGGCGCTACAGCGGTCTTCCGCAGACCGCCGAGGTGCCGATGTCCACCCTGTCCAGCATCATGCCGGAGATCGAGGCGGCGATGACCGGCCTGAACGTCCTACTTGAGGCGGGCGATCGCGCCGGCGCGCTGCAAGGCCTGAACGAGGTGACCAACCGCGCCGTCCGCCTACATCGCCCGGACATCGAGGTCGCCTGCCATTTCCTGCCCGCCCGTACCGTCAGCCTCAGCATTTGCCGCATCCCCGCGACGCCGCGACCCGGCCGGCCCATCGCCATCTTCCTGCCCGGCCTCGGCGCCTCGCTGCTGCTCGCCGCAGTGCACGCGCTGGCGCTGGCGGAGCACTTCGACGTGGTGGTGTGCTCGCTGCCCGGCCACAGCGGCTCGGAGGAATCGAGCGACGTCTCGCTAGGCGGCTTTGCCGACGAATTCGCCGCGCTGATCGCCTCGGCCCTGCCGCGCGCGCGGAACTTGTTCGTCATCGGCCAGTCGATCGGCGGCCTGATCGCGCTGGAGCTTGCGCGGCGCTGCCCGGACCAGATCCGCGACGTGGTGCTGCTGGACCCCCCATTCCGGCTGACGCGCGAGCGCCCCGCCAAGGTGCTGCGGCAGATCTGGATGTTCACCGGCTGCCAGCCGTACCAGGGGCGGATCTGCCAGGAGATCATGGGGTTCGATCCGGTCTCCGGCGCCGTCCTCCCGCCGCGCGACTACCATGCGCTGGTACGCGGTCCGTTCAACTGCCTGCTCCTGGCAGGCAGCAGCCCACCGGGGCGGATACCCAGTTTCGTCGAGGAGGAGGACATCGCCGCGGTCCGCGCGATCAATCCGGCGATCCTGGTGGGCGCGCGGACCCATGCCGGGGGGCACACGATGCTGGCCGACGACCCGCGCGGGGTGATAGCAGAGCTGACGCGGTTCCTGCGGCCGGAGGCTGCGGCAGTATGAACCGATGGCTGCCGCCGGGCGGCGGCGGCGAATGCCCGGCAAAAAGCGCAAATCAAAACCACGGCCGGGCGCTGATATGGGCCGGTAAACCTTTGGTAACATGCCGGTGGGTACATTGGCGGCAGTGCTTGGGACTGAATGGATGACGATGCTTGTCGCTTCCGGGCAATGGCTTGAGCTGCTGGGCGAGCCCGCCGCCCTGATCGCGCACCCGGGGGCCATTGTCGTCGCCGCGAACATGCGGTTCGGTGCGGTGCTGCGGCGTGAGCCTGCCGCGCTGATCGGTACCGGGCTGCCGAGCCTGATCGATGCCGGCGACCTGTCGCACCTGTCGGACAGCGATGCGGGTCCGGTCGAGGCTACGCTGCGCATTGCCGGCACCAACGGCGTGCCGGGCACAGCCTGGCATTGCGATTTCGGCCCGATGCATGCCGGCCACCGGCTGCTGCGTTTGCTGCCCGCGCGCGATGCGGATGCACTGCAAGGCGAAGTCGCGGAACTCCAGCAGAAGCTGGCCTGGTTCCGCGAGGCGATCGACAAGGTCGGCCATTCGGTCGTCATCTTCGACCAACAGGGCCGGCTGGTGCTGTGCAACAAGTTCTATCGTGACGGCTACCGGTCAGGCGACCGTGTGCTGCCCGCCGACATCGCGCTGGAGGGCAAGACCTATCGCGAGCTGATGGAGCTGCGGGTGCGCTACCGGCTGCATAAGGAATTCGCCGACGACCCGGACAGATTCATCGAGGATCGCGTACGGCGGTTCGAGGATGGCACCGACTGCATCACCTATCTCGCCACCGGCGCCGTGGTCAGGTCGCAGTACCGGCGGCTGGCGGACGGCGTCCACGTCTATATCGGCACCGACATCTCCGAGCTGGTGGACAAGGAACAACAGCAACGGGCGACGGAACTGGCGTACCGCACGAAATCGCAGTTCCTGGCGAACATGAGCCATGAGCTGCGCACCCCGTTGAACGCGATCATCGGCTTCTCGCAGCTTATCCGCGACGCAAGCGCCGGGCCGGTCGATGCCCGCTACCGTTCCTATGCCGACGACATCCATGCGGCCGGCCAGCATTTGCTGGACCTGATCAACGACATTCTCGATCTTTCGAAGATCGAGGTCGGGCGTATGGCGCTGCGCGAGGAGCTCGTCGATATCGCCGATGTCGTGCGGAAATGCGGCCGCCTGGTGCAGGCGTCGGCACGCGAGAAGGGCCAGGGGCTCGAATGGGAGCTATCGCCCGATCTCCCTTATCTGCGGGCCGATGAACTGCGGCTCAAGCAGATTCTGCTCAATCTTCTGTCGAACGCGATCAAGTTCACGCCGCAGGGTGGATGCATTCGAATCGCGGCGGCTTCGCGGCCCGACGGCGCGGTGGTGCTGTCCGTAGCCGACAACGGCATCGGCATGCGGTCCGAGGACATTGTCACGGCACTGACGCCGTTTCAGCAGATCGATCGCGGGTTGAGCCGCGGACGCGACGGCACCGGACTCGGCTTGCCCTTGGCGAAGACGCTCGCCGAACTGCACGGGGCGACATTTGACGTGGAGAGCCGGCCGGGGATTGGCACAACGGTCGTGATCGCGATGCCGCCGGTGCGGACCGTGCACGGCGATTCTCCCCGCCATGGCCGGCCCTGACGAGGCCGAACTGAGCTATTCCGCCGCCTGCGCGACCGGATCACCCAGCTTCACCCCGCGCACCGCATACTCCGCCGCGACCTTGATCGCCTCGATCATGCTGACCGCGCTGGCCTTCCCCGTGCCGGCAATATCGAACGCCGTGCCGTGATCGACGCTGGTCCGCAGGATCGGCAGCCCCAGCGTGACGCTGACGGTCTTCTCGAAATCCATCATCTTCGCGGCGATGTGCCCCTGGTCGTGGTACAGCGACAGCACCGCGTCGTACCGGCCAATCCGCGCCATGTGGAACACGCTGTCCGCCGGAACCGGCCCGCTGACGTGCATGCCCTTCGCCCGCGCCGCGGCGATCGCCGGCTTGATCGCGTCCATTTCCTCGCGGCCGAACAAGCCGTCCTCACCGCCATGCGGGTTCAGCGCGGCCACCGCCAGATGCGGCCGGTCGATGCCGAGCTGGTGCAGCGCCTTCACGCTTTTGTCGATGCCCTTGGCGACGCGGTCATGGGTGATCTGCTGGCACGCCTGCGCCAGCGACACGTGGCGGGTCAGGAAGAAGATCTTCAACCCTGAAATTGTGAACATCGTCATTTCTTCGAGCGCGCCGGTGTGTTCGGCGAACATCTCGGTATGGCCGATGAATGGAATCTTTGCCGCCTTCAGCGACTCCTTGTTGATCGGTGTGGTCGCGATGCCGTCGATGCGGCCGGCCATCGCCAGGTCGATCGAGGCGCGGATCGTCGCATAGGCCGCCTGCCCGCCCAGCGGCTGCACTTCGCCCATGCGCAGCACCGCCGGATCGGCGCAGTCGATGTGCATCACGTCGATCGTGCCGTCGCGATCCGCCAGAGCCTCCGGGCCGGCGATGCGGTTCAGCGGCGCGGTCAGGCCGCAGACCGCCAGCGCCCGTTCCAGCACCCGCGCGTCGCCGATGATGAAGCTGCGCGACACGGCGCGCACCTCGGGCGACAGCAGGGCGCGCACTGCGATTTCCGGGCCGATGCCCGCGGGATCGCCCATCGTCACAGCCAGCACTGGCCTTGCGTCGGTCATCGCGGAATCTCCCTGTGGAAGCGCGGCGCCATTCTGCCCGAATCGCGCCCGGTCAGCCACCGCGAACGGCAGGCGGCGGATACAGCCGCAGCAGCGCCTCCGTCGCCGCCACCGCGCGGGCCTCGGCCTGCGCATCGTCGGGCGGATCGGCCACGCGCATCAGCAGGCGTATGTGCAGGCCGCCCCACAGCACAGCCGTGAACATCCCGCCCATCGCCTCCGGCTCGCCCGGCCCCAGCAGCCCGGCGTCCTGCGCCGCGCGCATCAGCTCGCCCAGCTTCGCCATGGTCTGCACTCGACCGTAGCTCTCCAGGATGTCGGCAATGCCGGGAGATCGTGCCGCCTCGGCAATCGCCAGGCGGAAGGTCCCCAGCACCTCCGGCCGCGACATCTCGTGCAGCAGCGTGGTGCCGAAGCGCAGTAGCGTCGTCCGTAAGGTCTCGGCATCGCGCGGCGGCGGCAGGTGCAGCGGCACGCGCATGCGATCCGCCCGCTCCCGGATGCACTCGCCCAGCATCGCCTGCTTGCTGCCGAACAAGCTGTACAGGTCGCGCTTGGAGACCTTGGCGCGAGTGGCGATCTCCAGTGTGCTGGTGCCCGCGTAGCCGTGCTGCATGAATGAGGCGAAGGCGGCCCCCAAAATGCGTTCGCGCAGCGAGCGGCCGGTGTCGGGCGCGTCGGCCCGGGTTTCGGTGGTCATGAAAAAACCTCTTGCGCCGGTACCGTTGGGTACCGTAGAAGCCTGTCGGTACCGTATGGTACCACACCACACGGGGGAAACGCCACCATGAATGACAGCCCGCCCGTCGTCCGCCTGGATCACATCGCGAAAACCTACCGCGCCGGCGCCATCGAGGTCGCGGCTGTCCGCGACATCAGCCTGGAGATACCCGCGCACCGCTTCTCCATGATCATTGGCCCGTCCGGCAGCGGAAAGACCACCTTGCTGAACCTGATCGGCTGCATCGACATGCCGACCGGCGGCCGGATCGAGGTCGTCGGCCAGGACGTGGCGCACATGTCCGACAACGCGCTGGCGGATTTCCGCGCGCGCAGCATCGGCTTCATCTTCCAGAACTTCAGCCTCGTGCCGGTCCTGTCGGCGTACGAGAACGTCGAATACCCGCTGCTGCTGGTCGGCATGAAACCGGCCGAGCGCGCGCGCCGCACCCAAGCTATGCTGGAAGCGGTGGGTCTGAAGGACCACGCGCGGCAACGTCCCAACGAGCTGTCCGGCGGCCAGAAGCAGCGCGTGGCGATCGCCCGCGCGCTGGTGAAGGAACCGGACATCGTGCTGGCCGACGAACCCACCGCGAACCTGGATACCGCCACCGGTGCCGCGATCATCGCGCTGATGCACCGCATGCAGGCCGAGCACCGCACGACCTTCATCTTCTCCACCCACGATCCGCAACTGATGTCGCATTCCGAGGCGACGTTCCCGATCCGTGACGGCATGCTGGTACAGGAAGGACACGCGTGATGCTCTGGAAGATCGCGTTCCGCAACATTCTGCGCAACACCCGCCGCTCGGTCATGACCGGCTCGGCGATCGCCGTCGGCGCGCTGGCGCTGCTGATTTTCGGCGGCTTCATCAGCTATATCTTCACCGCATTCGAGACCGGCCTGGTGGAGCACATCGGCCATCTGACCGTGTTCCGCAGCGGGTATTTCGAGTTCGGCGCGGGCAATCCCGCCGCTTACGGCATCGACAACTACCAGTCGGTGATGAAGCTGATCGGCGACGATCCGGTGTTGAAGCCGATGATCCGCGTGATGACGCCCACACAGTCGTTGGTCGGCATCGCCGGCAATTACTCCGGCGAGAACGACGCGGCGAAGACCTTCCTCGGCGTCGGCCTGGTTCCGTCGGACCGGCAGACGATGAAGCAATGGAACGAGTACGGCGTCGCGCAACCCTTCGTGCCGGACGACAGGATGACCGACGGCGCGCCGCAGCGCGGACTGATCGGCGAGGGCATGGCACGCATCCTTGGCCTATGCGCACCGCTGCAAATCGCCGATTGTCCCTCGCCCAAGCCCACCGTCACGGCAGCATCCGGTCCGCCGCTGAACTCGGACATCGCCGCCCTGGCAAGCGCGGACCAGCCGGCGGAGCAAACCGCGAAACCGGAACTGCCGCGCATCGATCTGCTGGGCGCGACGGCGAATGGCGCGCCAAACGTCGTCAGCCTGGAAGTCGCGGGTGTCGATCGGCAGGGCGTAAAGGAGCTCGACGACAACTACGTCGCGATGCCGCTGGCACTGTCGCAACAGCTCGTCTATGGCCGCGGCGAGCACAAGATCACCGGCATCGTGCTGCAGCTTCAGCGCACCCAGGAACTCCCCGCCGCGCGGGCCAGGTTGCACACGCTGATCGCCCAGCATCACCTCGACCTGGAAACCCACGACTTCGCCGAACTCAATCCCTTCTACGTCCAGGTCGTCCGCTTGTTCTCCACCATCTTCCTGTTCATCCTGATCATCATGGCGACGATCGTGCTGTTTGCCGTGGTCAACACCATGACGATGAATGTCGTCGAACGCACCAACGAGATCGGCACGATCCGCGCCATGGGCGTGCGCCGCAACGGCATCCGCGCGCAGTTCGTGCTGGAGGGCCTGCTGCTCGGCGCGATCGCCGCGACCGTCGGCGTGATCATCGCCTGCATCGTGGTGCCGCTGATCAACCACGGCGGCATCATGTGGACCCCGCCGGGCAACAGCGCACCCATACCGTTCCGCCTGCTGCTGCCCACGGCAAAGCCCGCGCTGCTGATCGGCACCTGGCTGGGCCTGGTGGTGGTCGCGACGATCGCCGCATTGCTGCCCGCCAACCGCGCCGCCCGCCTGCCCGTCGTGGATGCGCTGCGTCATGTATAATAGGGAGACGATCATGCATCGCCGCGGATTGCTGGCTCTCGGCCTCCTGACTCTGGTGCCCGCATCGCGCGCCTTCGCGCAGACCGCACGTGACATCGTCGTCGCGGCGGACGAGGTGCGGAACCCAGGCAAGCCGTTCCGCTCCACCGACACGCTGACCGAGTACGTGCACGGCCAGCCGAGGGATGCCGATCAGCTTGTTGTCTATGCCAAGGAGGATCCGAACACGCACCAGTTCCGCAACATCGTGCGCTACGTCGATCCGCCACGCGATGCCGGAAAGATAGCGCTGCTCGATGGGCAGAATTTATGGTTCTACGATCCCGCGTCGAAGGCCAGCGTTCGCATCTCGCCGCAGCAGCGGCTGATCGGTCAGGCGTCGATCGGCGACATCCTGACCATCAACCTCGCCATCGACTACAACGCCACGCTGCTGGGGGACGAGACGATCACCGATGCGGAGCGACAGAAGCGGAACTGCTACCACCTCGACCTGAAGGCGGCGAACGACATCGCGACCTATGCCCGGGTGGAGTACTGGGTGGAGCATGATACGTTCCATCCCATCAAGGCGAAGTTCTATTCCGACAGCGGCCGGCTGTTGAAGATTCTGTACTATGGCAACTATGCGGACCGCCTGGGACAGATCCGCCCGACCGAGGCCATCATCATCGACGCGGTGGATAGTTCGCTGGTGACGACAATGCTGTTCGGCGATCTGCAATTCCAGGACATTCCGGAAACCTGGTTCCAGCGGGATTACCTGCCACATCTGAGGGCGGAATGAACCCGGCACAGGGCGGCGGGAGCAGGGGCACTGGTGCTAGTGCTGGTGCTGGCACCCCCCCTCCCCTTGAGGGAGGGGGATGGGGGGAGGGGTGCGTGCAACGAAGGCAGGCGGATGTACGCACCCCTCCCCCCATCCCCCTCCCTCAAGGGGAGGGGGGGCAGCGCTTTCACAGCTTCCGTCACCGGTCATGCACACTCCTCGTCGTTGCAATTCTCGCCGCGTCTTGCATCCCGGCACTCGCCGCCGATGAAGACCAGGACCTGCAATTTATCCCGCAAGCGGCGCAGCAGCCACCGCAGGCCGCACCGGCCGTCACCACCGCCAGCGGGACGCAGCACAACTACCTGGAGGACGCATTCCAGGAAACCGCGCTGCGTCCCAACCTGCTCGTGCCGCTCCCGCCGCCCGATCCGGCGCGTTGGGAGGACTGGCTCTTCCTCGACTCGCGCGACGAATGGCAGCTCGGCGACGGCGTGCACTTCACCTACAGCGGCCGGTTCAATTTTCGCGCCGCCGATAACCTGCCATTCCCCACGCATGAAAACGTGCGCAACGATCTGCGCGAGGCCTATGTCATCTGGCAACCGTCCGACGGCACGTGGCTCGAGCTCGGCCGCATAAACCTGAAAAGCGGCGTCGCACTCGGCTACAATCCCACGGATTTCTTCAAGACCCGTGCGGTGGTGGAGCCGCTGACCGCCGATCCCTCGGTGCTGCGCGAGGACCGGATGGGCACGCTCATGGTGTTCGGCGAGCATGTGTGGACGGGCGGCTCGATCGCCATCGCTTTCGCGCCGCAGGTCACGTTGCCGACCGCGGTCTATCGTGACACGGAATTGCCGGACTTCGATCCGATGCTGGACCGCACCAATGCGCAGGACCGGTTCCTGCTGAAAGGTAGCGTGAACCTGGCGCCTGGCCTGGCGCCCGAGCTGCTGCTGTACCACGCCGGCGACCGCACGCAGATCGGCGCCAATATGACGGTCGGCATCGGCCAGCAGACCGTCGCCTATGCCGAGTGGGCTGGCGGCGTGCGCAGCGACCTGATCACCGACGCGCTGAATTACGGCCGCGAGACGGGCACCTTGCCGCCCAGCACGCTGGCCATCATCAAGGGCGATCCGACCGAGTATTTTCAGAATGATCTGGCGCTGGGCACATCCTGGTCTCCGGCCGAGACGAAGCTGACGTTCAATTTCGAATATCATTACCACGAGGCTGGGTTTACGTCGCAGGACTGGCAGCGATGGTTCAACGCCGCGCGTGGCGGCGGCTTCACGGGGATCAATTCGACGCTTTGGTATATCCGCGGCTATGCGCAAGAACAGCAGGAACCGCTGGAGCGGCACGAGGCGTTCGTGCGGATGGATTGGGTGGATGCGTTCGTTACCGACCTGGAAATCACCGCGTTGGCCAACGTGAGCCTGGAGGATGGTTCGGGGCTGGTGCAGGCGACCGCGGATTATTACGTGTCGCGTGCATGGACGGTGGGTGTGCTCGGTAGCTTTTCGTTCGGTGGCCCGCGCACGGATTATGGCAGCCTGCCGCAGGCGGGGAGCGTGCTGCTGCGGGTGGTGCGGTATTTGTAACGCTCCGTCCGCCTGCCGAGAAACAACCAAGACAAAGTTCCAAAGTTCCCCCTCCCCTTGAGGGAGGGGGCCAGGGGGAGGGGTCGAGGCGTCAAACATCGACCCCTCCCCCTACCCCCCTCCCTCAAGGGGAGGGAGAATCTCAGCTTCACCTACAGGCGGTCGTCAGTACCCGGTCCGCGTCGCGCCAACCACATAGTTCTTCCGCGGAAACTCCTCCGTATGCGACCGCAGACTCTTGCCCGTCCGCGCACCCATGTCGCGGTACGGATGCGCCTGCAGCTTCTCCACGTCGATGTCGATCCCATGACCCGGGGTCGTCGGCAGCTCCACGAAGCTGTCCCGCACCACCAGCGGCGCGACCGCGATCTCATCGCACGCAGGTTTCAAATTGATGAAACACTCGGCGATCCAGAAGTTCGGGATCAGCGCCGCAAGCTGCACCGTCGCCACCAGCCCAACCAGCGTTGAATTATAGTTATGCGGCGCCACGGCAACCGCATGCGGCTGCGCCATCGCTGCGATGTCCAGCATCGCCGACAGGCCGCCACAATTGCAGATGTCCGGATTGATGATGTCCGCCGCACGCGCCGCGAACGCCTGCGCCCAGGCCTCCTTCGAATAGATCGCCTCGCCGGTGACGATTGGCACGCCTGGTAGAGCGCGGCGCACTTCCGCCACCAGCTCGATGTTGTCGCACAGGCACGGTTCCTCGTACCAGCCGATGTCGTATTCCGCGATCCGCTTGCCGATGCGGATCGCGTGCATAGGCGCCAACCGGCGGTGCGCCTCGATCAGCAGCGTGAAGTCCGGCCCCAGCGTCTCGCGCATCATCCGGATGTAACGCACCACGTGATCCTCATCCTCGCGATGGATGAAGCTGCGCCACGGACCCGGGAACGGATCCCATTTCAGCGCGGTGAACCCCATCGCCTTCACCTTCAGCGCGCGCTCGCAATTTTGCTCGATCGTTTCGCTACCGGACGACCAGCCATTCGCATACACCTTCACCCGCTCGCGCGATGCGCCGCCCAGCAGATTATACAGCGGCAGGCCCGCGTGCTTGGCGACGATGTCCCACATGGCCAACTCGATCGCGCTCCATGCCGACATCAGGTCGAGTGACGTGCGGCGCATGGCGAAATCGTCGAAGATCACCTGGCCGGTGTGGCGGATGCTGAATGCGCTGCGGCCCAGCATGTATTTTCCCATGTGCTGCAGCAGGTGTTCTATCACTTGCTCCTTGCCGGGGGTGACATAGGCCTCGCCCCAGCCGTGCAGGCCGGTATCGGTTTCGACGCGGCAGAACAGCAGGTTCTTGGCCAGACCGGGATCGAAGAGAAAGGTCTCGATACGGGCGATCTTCATGATGTCCTCCCCGGAGTTGCGCGCGACGGACTGTACGCCTCTGATCGCGGCAGCGACAACCCGGGGAGGGCGCCATGGAATTCGAGACCATCACCTATGCGGTGCAGGACACGACGGCGATCGTCACGCTGAACCGACCAGAGAAGCGCAACGCACTCAGCGCCAAACTGCTGCGCGAACTGAACGCCGCGCTGCTGGAAGCCGATGAACATAACGCGGTGCACTGCGTCGTGCTACGCGGTGCCGGCCCGCATTTCTGCGCCGGCGCCGACCTTTCGGAATTCTCGAACCAGCGCGGCCCGGAGTACCGCGGCCGGCAGGAAATAGACGACGACGTATGGCGCCTGGAGCAAGGCCAGCGCCTGCGCATACAGATTTTCGACATGCACAAGCCGGTGATCGCGCAGGTGCACGGCACGTGCATCGGCATCGGCACCGAGCTCGCATGGTTCTGCGACATGGTGATCGTCGCGGACGATGCGCGGATCGGCTTTCCGCCGGTGCGAGATCTCGGCACGCCGCCTGGCTCCATGTGGCTGTATCATTGCGGCCCGCAATGGGCGAAGCGGCTGCTACTGACCGGCGACAGCATCAGCGGCAGAGATGCAGCAAAAATCCGCCTGGCGCTGAAATCCGTGCCGGCGGCGAAATTGGAGGCCGAGGTGATGCAGCTCGCCGGCCGCATGGGCCTGGTCGATCCGCATCTGCTGTCGGCCAACAAACGGCTGGTGAATCTCGGACTGGAGCTGATGGGCGCGCGCACCTTGCAGCGCATCGGCGCCGAGATCGACGCGCGCGGCCACATCGCCCCGAAGGCTCGCGCGTTCCGCGAAACGATGAAGGCGCACGGGGTGAAATACGCGTTCCAGCAGCGCGATGCGGCGTTCGCGCCGGATTATGTCTCCGTGGACGGGCCGGACGGGGGGTAGGGCAACCCCATACTGTCATTGCGAGTTGGCCACCGGCCGGCGGCGGCCGACCCGCACTGGATGAAACGGCGTCGGCCGGAGCGTAAGTCTCCCCTCCCCTTGAGGGAGGGGCTGGGGGAGGGGTGCGTTCGTCCACTGACTGCGGATGTACACACCCCTCCCCCTGGCCCCCTCCCTCAAGGGGAGGGGGAACCTTGAGTTTCTTGTTAGGAGCAATGCGACGAAGCAATCCCGTTCGTGACAAGAAGTCCTCGGTTTGTCACGAACGAGGTTGCTTCGTCGCTCCACTCCTCACAATGATAGTTCCGCCTCGCGCAATGACAGAAAAGAGCAGCCCTATCGGCTGCAGGCCGCGCCGCCGAGCACGCAGAACGACGCGCAATGCGGGTGGTTCAGCGGCACTGCCCGCGCCGCGTCGGCCAGCGTTCGCCCCAGCTCGAATTGTTCGTCGTAAGCGAGCAGCGTGCATGCCAGTACCGCCGGATGATCGGCCCCTTTCCGCCTCACCACCATGCGCGAGGACGCGCACATCACGTCGTCAGGCGATTTGTGCAGGATGCCCCAGCAGGCTTCGGTGATCTCCGGCACGTCGCGCCCGGAATCCATCTCCGGGAAAAGCACCATGTGCACCGGATCGAACGCATCCACCGGCACGCCGAGCTCGCCGAACAATCGCGCGTACCCGCCCCGCAGCGCATCGTCCGTTTCGCCCGAGAACCGTCGCCCGGCCACATCCAGTGCGAAGCCGTTGCGCGCCAGCCAGACCAGGCCGTCAATCGTCGGTGCCCAGCTTCGCCGCCCGCGTTCCGCCTCGTGCACCGCCGGCGTGTAGTGATCGAGCGACACGCGAATTGTCAGCCGTGCCGCATACGCATCGCGCAGCGCCAGCAGCGGTTCGCGCAGCTTGCGCATCGGCTTCATCGCGTTGGTCAGCACCAGAGCGTCGAACCCGCGCGACAGCACATCGTCCAACATGCCGATGATGTCGCGGTTCATGAACGGCTCGCCGCCGGTGAAGCCGATCAGCCGCGTCGGCAGTCCGTCACGCGCGATCTCATCGAGATAGTCGCGCACGTCGTTGCGTGTCAGATACGCCAGCCGGTCGTTGCGCGGCGATGACTCGATGTAACAATGGCCGCAGGTCAGGTTGCACAGCGTGCCAGTGTTGAACCACAGCGTTTCCAGCTTGCGCAGTGCGACCCAGGCGCGCCGGTCGCCGGCTGCCGTGGTGTGCGGGTCGCGGAACTTCGCGGGGTTCAGCGGATGGGGGTGGGCGAACTGGTCCACGGTGCCTCCGATGTGCGACGGGCGGGCATTGCAAGGCGCCTGGCGCCGCGGCAATGTCCCGGCGGAGATTGCTTCGCCGGCGCGCGCCCAACAATGACAGGTGGGGGTTCTTTCGTCGCCGCGCCCCGGTTCTCGCACCCCGGTAACACCTCAGCAACCTCGACGCCCGCACAATCACACCGTAACGTCTCCCCGTAATCCCCGTAATCCCCGTAATCCCCGGGACCACCGCGGAATGCCCGACAAGCCCGACCCGCTGCGCCTCGCCGAGCTGCTTTCCGCGCGGATGAGCCACGACCTGGGCGGGACGATCGGCACGCTGGCCGCCGCGCTGGAACTCGCCATCGACGAAACGCCCGAACCGTCCGAAGCACTCTCCCTCGCTGTCGAAGCCGCGGAGGAACTCCGCGCCCGACTGAAGCTGGTCCGCGCCGCATGGGGCCCGGCCGGCGAGGACCTCAGCCCGGAGGCCATACACGCCCTCGCCGCGGGACTGCGCGACGACGGGCGCATGACGCTCGACATTGCCCTGCCTGACGACGCGGTGATCCCGGCCCCCACAGGCAGGGTCGTCCTCAACCTCCTGCTGCTGGCGCGGGAAGCCTTGCCGGCCGGCGGCGTCGCGACGCTCACCGGCACGCCGGACGACCTGGTCGTCAGCATTTCCGGCCCGCGCGCCGGCTGGCCCGCCGGCCTGGCAAGCTGCCTGACCAGCGAGGCGAACGCCTGGGCCGCCGTCAAAGACGCCCGCAGCCTGCAGGCGCCGCTCACCGCGCTGCTCGCCCATTCGCTCGGCCTGCGGCTGTCGCTGCTGCTGCCTGGCGGCCCGAGCACGCTTTTGCCGATGCTTCGGCTCAGCAAATCCTGATCGCATTTACCGTTTGTTCGTGACCTGGGGCCCAGGATGCCCTGCCGCCGGTACCCGCGGGTGCCGCATGGGGGTGTCCCAACGGGGGTGTCATGGACGATTTGCTCAGCGATTTCCTCACCGAGACCAACGAAAGCCTGGCCGAGCTCGACGTGGCGTTGGTCAAGCTGGAGCGTACGCCGGACGATGCCGACACGCTGTCGCTGATCTTCCGGCTGGTCCATACCATCAAGGGCACCTGCGGCTTTCTCGGCTTGCCGCGGCTGGAACGCGTGGCACATGCCGGCGAAAGCGTGCTGGGCAAGGTGCGCGACCACACCTTGGTGGTGACGCCGGATATCGTCACCCTGGTGCTGGCTGCACTGGACCAGGTGAAGGCGATCCTCGCCGGCCTGGGCGCCAGCGGCACCGAGCCGGCCGGCGACGACGCGCCGCTGATCGCCGCGCTGGAAGCGGCCGCGGCCGGCCATGCCCCCGCCTTTGCGCCGGCTCCCGCCGCCCAGGCCAAGGTGCCGCAACCCCCTGCGGCCGAGCCCGAACCGGCCGAGGAACCGCTGCCCGCGCCCGTTGCCATCGCTCCGGTTGGCCCATCAGCCGCGGCGGAGACCCAGGCCGCCGGGCCGCCGGCGACGGTGCAGACCATCCGCGTGACCGTCGATGTGCTGGAAGACCTGATGACGCTGGTCAGCGAGCTGGTGCTGACCCGCAACCAGCTTCTGCAGCTCGCGCGCAACCAGGAGAACAGTGGGTTCACTGCGCCGCTGCAAAGACTGTCGCATATCACGTCGGATCTGCAGGAAGGCGTGATGAAGACGCGCATGCAGCCGATCGGCAATGCATGGAACAACCTGCCGCGGCTGGTGCGCGATCTGGCGCGGGAAACCAACAAGAAGATCGAGCTGACGATGCTCGGCGCCGACACCGAGCTGGACCGCCAGGTGCTGGAGCTGATCAAGGACCCCCTGACGCACATGGTGCGCAACAGTGGCGACCATGGGCTGGAAGGCCCGGCCGAACGCCGCGCCGCCGGCAAGCCGGAAACCGGCCGCGTGACGCTGAACGCGTACCACGAGGGCGGCCACATCATAATAGAGGTCAGCGACGACGGCCGCGGCCTGCCGGTGGGCAGAATCCGGGCCAAGGCGCTGTCGCAGGCGCTGGCGACCGAGGCGGAACTCGCCGCGATGACCGAAGTGCAGGTGCAGCGCTTCATCTTCCGCGCGGGTTTCTCCACCGCGGCCGTGGTTACCGCGGTGTCCGGCCGCGGCGTCGGCATGGACGTGGTGAAGACCAACATCGAGAAGATCGGCGGCACCATCGACCTGAAAAGTGTTCCCGGGCGCGGCACGACCTTCATGATCAAGATTCCGCTGACGCTCGCCATCGTCTCGGCGCTGATCGTGCAGGCCGGCGGCGAGCGCTTCGCCATTCCGCAAATCAGCGTCGTCGAACTGGTGCGCGCGCATCGCGACAAGACGGCAGAATCCACTGGCGGGTCCAACACCGTGATCGAGCGCATCAACGACACGCCGGTGCTGCGCCTGCGCGACCATCTGCTGCCGCTGGTCAGCCTGACCGTACTGCTGGCGCTGGACGCGCCGCAGGAGGCGGATGCCGACGCGACGATCGTCGTGGTGCAGGTTGGCGCCAGCATGCTGGGCATCATCGTCGATCGCGTGTTCGACACCGAGGAAATCGTGGTCAAGCCGGTGGCGCCGATCCTGCGCAACGTCACGATGTTCAGCGGCAACACCATCCTGGGCGACGGATCGGTGATCATGATCCTCGATCCCAACGGCATCGCCCGCGCCACCGGCATCGGTGCCGCCAGCGAGACGCGCAATACCGGCGCGCGCGCGGCCGAGACGCTGCGCTCCGCCGAGCGCATCGCCATGCTGTTGTTCCGGGCTGGCGGCACGCAGAAGATGGCGGTGCCTTTGGGGCTGGTGGCACGGCTGGAGGATTTCCCGCGCGACAGCATCGAGCTGTCGTCCGGCTCACCCGTCACGCAATACCGCGGCAAACTGATGCCGCTGGTGGCGATGGCCGGCATCGATGAAGCGCAGACCCATCAGCCGGTGCTGGTGTTCAGCGATCGCGACCGGGCCATGGGGCTGATGGTCGATGAGATCGTCGATGTAGTGGAGGACCGGCTGGACATCGAACTGTCCGGCGCGCGGCCAGGATTGCTCGGCACCGCAGTGATCGCCGGCCACGCCACAGATGTCATCGACACCGGGTATTGGCTGACCCAGGCGTGGCACGACTGGTTCCACGGTGCAGGCAATACCGCGATCGTAGCCGCGACGCGCCGCGTGCTGGTGGTGGAGGACAGCGATTTCTTCCGCCAGCTCGTCGTGCCGACCCTCAGCGCAGCCGGTTTCCGCGTGACCGCCGTATCCTCCGCGGCCGACGCGCTGAAGCTGCGCGAGGCGGGCGTGATGTTCGACGCGATCGTGTCGGACATCGAGATGCCCGGTATGGACGGGCTGCAATTCGCCGGCGTGGTGCGCGAAGGCGGCATGTGGGTGAACCTGCCGATGATCGCGCTGACCGGGCACGCGGAACCGCGAGATGTGGAGGCGGGACGCGACGCCGGCTTCACCGACTACGTCGCGAAGTTCGAACGCGACGCGCTGCTGGCGAGCCTGCATCAATGCCTGGCCGAACCGATCGCCGCGGCATGATCCCCCACTGTCATTGCGAGGAGTGTAGCGACGAAGCAATCCCGGTCGTGATGAGCCGCCAGCGGCTCGTCCCGAACGAGATTGCTTCGTCGCGGCGCTCCTCGCAGTGACAAACAGCGCTGCGATCAAGGAGAATGCATATGACCACCGACGTACTCGACCGAACCGATGCCGCCACCGACGCCGAGCAAGGGTTTGTCACGCTGACCCTGGCGGACCAGTTGTGCGGCGTGCCGGTGCTCGGCGTGCGCGACATACTGGGTGAGCAAACGATCACCCGCATCCCGCTGGCGCCGCCGGAGATCGCCGGCAGCCTGAACCTGCGCGGCCGCATCGTCACCGCGATCGACCTGCGCTGCCGCCTCAAGTTGCCGCCGGCCCCTGCGGGGACACCGCGCATGTCCGTCGTGGCGGAGCAAGGCGGCGAATTGTATGCGCTGCTGGTGGACCAGGTATCGGAAGTCATGAGCCTGCGCGCCGATGCTTTCGAGCAAAATCCGCCGACTCTGCCGCCTACATGGGCCACATTCAGCACCGGCATTTATCGCCTCGACGGCCAGCTTCTGGTCGTGCTGGACGTGGGCAAGTTGCTCGCCCTGGGCGAAGCGGACTGAGCGCCGATATGCCCGGCACCTGTCTGGTGGTCGATGACAGCCGCGTGGTGCGCAAGGTCGCACGGCGCATCCTGGAAGCGCACAATTTCACCGTGGCCGAAGCGGCGGACGGCCAGGCCGCACTGGAATCCTGCCGCGCACACATGCCCGACTGCGTGCTGCTGGATTGGAACATGCCGGTCATGGACGGGCTCGCATTCCTCAAGGCGGTGCGTGCGGAATTCGGCGCCACCAATCCGCCGGTGGTGTTCTGCACTACCGAAAACGACATGGCGCATATCGAGCAAGCGCTGCAGAACGGCGCGCAGGAATACATCATGAAGCCGTTCGACGAAGAAATTCTACTGGGCAAGTTCGCCCAGGTCGGACTCCTGTGATCCCACTCGCCCGGCCGCTTCCCGCCCCGGAGCCAACGCCGCCCGCGCGCGTGATGGTGTGCGACGATTCGCTGGTCATCCGCGGTGCCGTCGCTCGCATGCTGGAAGCCGATCCGGCGATCCGCGTGGTGGCGCGCGTGGCGAACGGCCAGGCGGCGATCGACGAGATGAAGCGCACGCCGATCGACGTGCTGGTGCTGGATATCGAGATGCCGGTCATGGACGGCATCACCGCGCTGCCGCTGCTGCTGAAGGCGGATCCCGGGCTGCGCGTCATCATGGCCTCCACGCTGACCACGCGCGGCGCCGACATCGCGTTGCGCGCGCTGCGCCTGGGTGCCGCGGACTACCTGCCCAAGCCGAGTTCGATCGGCGCGGCGCGCGATGAAACCTTCCGTCGTGAGCTGGTGGAGAAGGTGAAGGGCCTGGCCCGCATGCGCCGCCGGGCGGCGCAGCCCGCGCGTGGGTCCGCCACGCCCCCGGCCGCGCTGCGTCTGCGTCCGGCCCCTGCTCTGCCGCCCAAACTGCTTGCGATCGGAAGTTCCACCGGCGGTCCGCAGGCCTTGTTCGCCTTGGTGCAGGGGCTCGGGCGCACCCTGAACGTGCCGGTCGTGCTGACCCAGCACATGCCGGCGACCTTCACGCCGATTCTGGCGGAACACATCACCAAGCTTGGCGGCCTGCCGTGCGCCGAGGCGAAGGACGGCGAACCGCTGGTGGTCGGCCGCATCCACCTCGCGCCCGGCGACCGCCACTTGATCGTGGAGCGCGGGCGCGGCGGCCTGGCTGCGCGCCTTTCCACCGATCCGCCGGAGAACTTCTGCCGGCCCTCGGTCGATCCGATGCTACGCAGTGCCGCTGTCGCCTGCGATGGCCGTGTGCTGGTCACGATGCTGACCGGCATGGGTCAGGACGGGCTGGTGGGCACAACACGCGTCATCGAGGCTGGCGGCGCCGCGGTGGCGCAGGACGAGGCGACCAGCGTGGTCTGGGGCATGCCGGGCGCGGTGGCGCACGCCGGGCTGTGCCACGCCATCCTGCCGCTGCCGCGAATCGCGCCGAAATTGCTCGAACTGTTGCGGGTGCCGCGTGCATGAGCGCATCGCTGGCCCCTCATACGTTCGAAATCTTCGCCACGATGCTGAAAAGCCGGTCCGGGCTGATCATCACGCCGGACAAGACGTACCTGCTCGAAACCCGCCTCGCGCCGATCCTGAAGCGCGAAAAGCTGCGCGACCTGAACGCGCTGGCCGAGCGGCTGCGCGGCATGGGCAGCGAGCCGATCGCTCGCGACGTGGTCGAGGCGATGACAACGAACGAAAGTTTCTTCTTCCGCGACGACAAGCCGTTTCAGCATTTCCGCGCCCAGGCATTGCCGCGACTGATCGCCGCGCGTCCGGCGGGCAGCGCGTTACGCATCTGGTCGGCGGCCTCATCCTCCGGTCAGGAGGCGTATTCGCTGGCGATGATCCTGACCGAGGTGCGCGCGACGCTGGGTGATCGCCGCGTGGAGATCGTCGGCACCGACATTGCCCGTGACCAGTTGGCCCGCGCGCGCGAGGGTGTTTATTCGCAGTTCGAAGTGCAGCGCGGCCTGCCGGTGCAGATGATGATGCGCTGGTTCCGCAAGGAAGAAGCGGGCTGGCGAATCGATGCGGCGCTGCGGGCGATGGTGCAGTGGCGTGAATGGAACCTGCTGGGCGATCTGCGTCCGCTAGGCCGGTTCGATCTGGTGTTCTGTCGCAATGTGCTGATCTATTTCGATCAGGCGACGAAGACGCGGGTGCTGGACGCCATCGCCGGCCAGTTGGCACCGGACGCGGTGCTGTATCTCGGCGGAGCGGAAACGGTGCTGGGGATCACCAGCAAATTCGCGCCGCTGGCCGGGGAGCGCGGGGTTTACGGACTGACCGGGGCAGCGGCTGCGACGACCCGGATGGCGGTCGCGTAACCGCCATACCATGTAACGATGCCGCTGCTCGTTCGCGGGTATTGCAGGCCGGATCGCCACGCAACGCCCCCCTGGCGCGGCACGGGAATTCCTCCCATGTTCTGCCCAACAGGAAGGAGCCCAGCGCGATGGACGACATGAACCAGCAGGGCATGGTCTGCGGCCCCGACGGCTGCGACGTGCCGGACAACGCCACGGCAAGCCTGCCGACCGAGGCCGCCGTGGGCACCCGCATCGACATCGTCTCCGATGCGATCTGCCCCTGGTGCTATATCGGCAAGCGGCAGTTGGAACGCGCGCTGGCGGCGCTGGAGCCGGATGGGCTGCACTTCTCAGTGCATTGGAACCCGTTCCAGCTCAATCCCGACATGCCGAAGGAAGGCCGCGACCGCGCCGCCTATCGCGCCTGGAAATTCGGCGGTGCCGAGCGTGCCCGCGCGGGGGATGAACGCGTCGCACAGGCGGCCGCGGGCGTGGGCCTGCCATTCCGCCAGGACCTGATGCTGCGCACGCCGAACACCATCGATGCGCATCGGCTGATCTGGTTCGCCGGCACGAAAGGCGTGCAGGACGCGGCAATGGAGGCGGTGTTCCAAGCCTATTTCACCGAGGGACGCGACATCGGCGAGGCCGGCGTGCTGGCCGATTGCGCCGCGCAAGCCGGGCTTGAGCGGAATGAAGTGCTGACCTTCCTGGCAAGCGATGTCGCCGACCAGGAAATGCGCGCCGCCGATCTTGCCGCCCGCGAGGCCGGGGTGAACGGCGTGCCGTCGTTCTTCCTCGACGGCTATGGCTTGTTCTCCGGTGCCATGCCGGCCGAGACGATCGCCAACGCGTTGCGCCAGGGCCAGGCGCTGCTGCGCCAGCGCGCCGCGGAGTAGCGGGGTCCGTCGCGACTGCATTTGTCATTGCGAGTTGGCCACCGGTCGGCGGCGTCCGACCCGCTCTGGGTGAAACGGCAGCCCCCTGTCATTGCGAGGCCGCCTGGGCGAAGCAATCTCGTTCGTGCGAGCTGCCGACGGCTCGTCACGAACGGGATTGCTTCGGCCAAGCGGCCTCGCAATGACAGGGGTTGTCCAAGACGCAATGACTGTGGTTGACCACTAAGGCGGGCCAGCCGGAGCCTGTCCTGGAGCAGGGCCTTCGGCCGACCCTTAGGTCGGCCGTGCCACGAGGGACGGGCAGCCGCCGGATCAGGCTGCGTGCAGCAGGTCGAGCACTTCCTCGAACACTTCCATGTTCTTGCCGAAGGATATCGCCGCCGCCTGGCAGCCGCACACCAGATGCATCCAGCGCCACGGCTCGCGCGTGTTGCGGTACTCCTCGACCACCGCCTGGTGGTGCTTGAAGGCGTGCATCTCGGTGAAGCTGTCGTGGCAGACGATGTCGGCCAGGCGCTGGATCAGCACCTCCGGATCGTAGCGCAGGTTCACGTATTGCTGCGCCAGGTTCACCGTATTCTTCACCTCGGGCACCGCGCGCATGCGGCCGAGGTTGGTCACGGTGGACCAGTCGGTCGGCGGCTGCGTGTAGATGCTCTGGGTGATCGCCTCGAGCAGATCTTCCTGCGAGCGGAGCGGCAACGCGGCGACCGATTCCGGATCGGGCTGCGCCGTCGCTTCCATGCGATGCTGCGTCGACTTCACTTCCGGCCCGGTGTGCCACAGCAGCAGCACCAACAGCTTGTTCTTCATGCTGAGGCCATCGAGCCGTAGCAGATAGCGCCGCACATTGGCGCTGGTGTGCAGGTGCACATCCATCGGGTTGCCGGTCAGCGAGCGCAGGAACAAGCCGGCGGCGCCGATCGACAGCGCCTCGCCGGCGCCTTCCATCGACAGGCCGCCCGCCAGCGCCTCGGCGATCATGACCGGGATTTCGCTGTAGGTGGCGACGTCGCGGATGCCCTCGCCCAGCTTGCCGATCGCGGCGGTTTCGTCGTCGCCGGTGCGCTGGCGCAGGATGCGGCCGAGCAGATTGTGCTTCTCGATCAGGGCCTCGGCCTCGGGGACCATGCGCTGCTGCGGGAAGCGCGCGACGTAGCGCACCGCGGGGCGCATCAGCACCGACAGGTGCTCCCAGCCGAGGTAGTTCTCCATGCCGCGCCAGGTGTAGGCGGGGAACAGGAAATAGTGGTCGTCGAGGGCGTTTTTCGGGATCGCGACGGTCATCAGCAGGTCGAACGCCTCGATCGGCGGGACGTGCGCCCAGAGCCACTGGAAGAGGTGGTCGGCCTTGTTGGACTCGCCGCGCTCGCAGGCCTTGAAGAAGGCGGCCTTGGCGGCATCGACGCCCTTCGCGGTGACCACGTCGCCCGAGCCGTCGTACGCCATGTCTTCCAGGCGGTTCATGCCGACGCTGGCGTCCAGCGGGGCGAATTCCAGCAGGCTGAACGGCGAGGTGACCGGATCGTGCACATGCTTGTTGGACAGCGCGACGTGCTGCAGCACGGGGAGGAACTTGTCCTCGCCTTGCAGGCGATCGACCAGCTTGGAAATGGCATAGAGCCCGGCGAGCGGATGCAGCGGGCCGCCATGATGGCCGGGGGGCAGGTCGGCGGAGCGGGTCACGGCAAGCGCCGAGGCCGTCAGCATCGTCTTGATCGGGACCCCGTCCCGAAGCTTTTCCAGCGTGCGATCCAGAATCTGATCGCGCGGGGTGTCCTCGATGAACTGCACCAGAGGTTCAATGGATTCGGGGTATTGGACACGCTGCGGCTGCATTTTCGAACTTCTCCCTACGGGCGATCACAATCATGGACCGTGCCGCCTCACAGGGCGTTGGACGCAAGTCGGGCCCCGCAAGGCTGCCGTCACCTCAGGGCGGATGGTCCGCCCCAATTTTCGGGGTGTCAATCTCCCAGCTAGGGAAAAACCGGTCAGGTGGGATGCCGCCCTGTCATGCCTCCGCGTCATGCCTCCCCGTCATGTGGCCACGCGCCCCGGCGGTAGCCCAGGCCCTGCGCCACTTGCCCTGCCCAAACCTTCATAGCAACGTCGCCGCTGTTCCCGAATAGCAGCACGGCGAGGGAGGAAACGGCATGGCAACGCGCATCGGAATCGCCGGGGTCACCGGCCGGATGGGCCATCTGCTGGCGGAGGAGACCCGCGCCGCCAGTGCGGTGCTGGCGGGCGGCATTGGCCGCGCGGGTTCCCACAAGCCGGCGCCAGCGGACGTGGAACGCTTCGCCGATATCGCCGCCCTGGCCGCCGCGTCCGACGTGGTGGTGGATTTCACCAACGCCGCGACCGCGCAGCCTTACGCCGCTGCGATGGCGGCATCAGGCAAGGCGTGGGTGCTGGGCACGTCCGGCCTGTCGGCAGCGGACGAGGCCGCGGTTGCGGCCGCCACCGCGCGGATTCCCGTGGTGTACGCGTCGAACTTTTCCGCCGGCGTGAACCTGGTGCTGGCGCTGGCCGAGCAAATGGGCGCGGCGCTGCCGGCCGATGCCTACGATGCCGAGATCATGGAGATGCACCACCGGCAGAAGGTGGATGCGCCATCGGGCACCGCGGTGGGCATGGGCCGCGCGGTGGCGAAGGGCCGCGGCGTTAAGCTGGACGACGTGATGGTTAGCGGCCGGCACGGCCACACCGGCGCGCGGCCCGCCGGCGCGATCGGCTTCGCGGCGCTGCGCGGCGGCCAGGTGGTGGGCGAGCACACGCTGATCTTCGCCTCCGGCACCGAGCACATCGCGCTGACGCACCGTGCGTTCGACCGGCGGGCGTTCGCGACCGGAGCGATCCGCGCGGCGCTATGGGTGGTTGGGAAGCCACCGGGCCTGTACTCGATGATGGACGTGCTCGGCATGACATGACCGATGGCGCCGCGCTGTTCTCGGCGCGCTATCCGGTCGTGTGGCACGTCATCGAGGCGGAAGGCGCGGGACCGTGGCTGGCGGAAACCGGCCTGCTGCCGACCGCGGCGCTGTTGGGCCTGGCCGGCGGCGCGGACCACGGCGCCAACCGCGCGGAGTTCCGCCGCGTCGAGTTCGCGCCCGGCCGCGTCGCCGTCATCCGCCCGCAGTTGATGCAGGACCACCGGTTGCTGCCGACGCTGGCCGGCCGCTTTGCCAGACGGCCCGAGGCCTGGCGCCGGCATATCAACGCGCACGTGTTCTGCTGGACCGAGCCGCGTCGGCGCGACGCATTTGTCCGCGCGTGCCTGCGCTGGGATGGCGGCCGTGCCACGCCCGTTGTGCTGGAGATCGACACCGCGGCGCTGCTGCGGATACACGGCGACCGCGCATTCTGGTCGCGTATCAACGCTGGCTCGACCGTGCGCGGCGGCGGGCGGGTGCGGCGGGATGAGGCGACACTGGCGCCGGTCTCGCAGTACCGCTCGGGTCCGGTGGCCGAGCTTGCGGTGAGGGGACCCATGGCGCTCGGCGTGCCGCGCGAAAGGACGCCGCCATGCGACGACGTTTGATGCCCGCGCACTTCACCCCGGGCCGCCAATCCACACACCTCCTTCAGCGGCCGCCGCGCGCGAGCGACGGCCGGTGCGAAAATCAAGAATTCCGCACCAGGCTCGATCCCTTGATTCTACGCCTCGATTCCGCTGCAGAATTCCAGTGCAAAACGTCCTCCAAGCGGCTCCGCCCGGCCGCGCAACCCAGGTTGTCATCCGAACCGGCCGTCTGGTGCGAACTGCCGGCGACAGCCTACCGATTCATCCCCCGCACCACCTCGATCACCGCCCGCGTCACCTCCGCCGTCGTTGCCTTGCTGGCGGGCCATATGCTGGTGGCGCGAGGTCGATGTGGTGATGGACCGCCCGGATACCTCTTTCTTCCTGGCGTTCTGACCGACGGCGCGCGGGTTTGGACAGATCGCCTGGTCCCCTCTAAGCGGCATCCAGGTTGATGTGCAGCGTATAGCCGGCGGCCGTGGCGATGTTCACGAGCGCATCCAGCGAGAACTTGTCGATCTTACCACGTAACAGATCGTTGAGCCGGGGCCGTGTCAGGCCGAGCCGCCTGGCAGCTTCCTCCTGCGGCACGGCCCACGCCCTGACGCGCTCGCGGATGCCGATCATCAGTTCCGCGCGAGCCTTCATGTTCGCCGCTTCCGCCGCAGTGTCGCACAGTGCGTCAAACACGTTTTCGAAGGTTTCAGCTTCCATCTTTCGATGCCTTCCAGTCTCGCAGCCGCTTTGCTGCGAGCTCGATGTCCCTTTGCGGGGTCTGCTGGGTTTTCTTCTGAAATGCATGAATGACAAGCACGCGATCTGCTAAAGCCGCCAAGTAGATCACCCGATACGCGCCGGAGTCATCCCGCACCCTTATCTCCCTCACACCCGGTCCAACGGCTCTCATCGGCTTCCAGTCGGCCGGCTCGATGCCACATTGGATCGCAAATAACTCCACGCCTGCCTGGCCTTTTATAGCTGGCGGGAAGGCGCTTAGTCGCTCCCGACTGTCGCCGAGAAAGGTCACGAGCTTAGGCGTCAGCGCCGGCATATGAGACAGAGTATCAGAACCGATACATGCAGGCAAGGGGGGGCCAGAGTCTGCCCCAAGAGTCTGCCCCAGACTTGATCCGGGGTAGCGATTGGTCCCCACTTGCGCGGGGATCACGAGGACGCGAGCGGCATGAAGCGCTTAATATCAATGACTCGGGGCATCATGGTACACATCCCGACCGCGGCGACACGCACGCAAATCGGAACAGCAACAGAGCACATAGTAACCTCCGCTATTGGTCCGAGCCTACTGCCCGCTTGCGATGGCCAGCGAGCCAGGAAGCTCTGTCCCGGTGTTGCGTAATTCAAGAATTCCGCACCAATCCGACGATATTGATTCGGTTGGATATTTCCGTTGCAGAATGCCGGTGCGAAATCCCCTTCCCGTCAGGGCGGCTGGACGCCTGCGTCCGCGTTCGGCCGGGCCAGCACATCCGGCGCCATCTGGCGGCCGCCACCCGCGGCGAGCGGCCGAAGGCGGATTCCAGGCCTTGCTCCGCAAGCGCGGCCCTGCCCAGTTCCTCGATCAGTCACCCGGGATCAGCGCCGCTCGATACGCACCGGCCGCCCCCTCAGTTCGGCGGTTCGAGAAGTCGCAACAACACACGTTGCAATGCGGCCAGATCGCGTTCGATCACCCCAAACCAACCGATCGTCCACGCCCGCATAACCGTGCACCAGCACATTGCGGAACGCGACGATACGCGCCAGATCGGGAATCTTGTCGGCAACCAGCGGATCGACCCGGCGCAGCGCGGCCAGCGCCTCGCCGAGGACCATCATCTGGCGCTCAACAGCCCAACGCAGAACCTCGTCCGCCGGATATTCGTCAAAGCTGCACCCGTCCACCAGGCGCGCAACGCGCTCCGTCGCCTGGCGCGCGTCCCAAACCAACTTCGCGGCAGCCTCCCCGATCATGCTGAGGGGAAGAGAGTCAGCCGATGAGCCTCGACGTCGCGGCGGAAGAACGGATTATCCAGGGATGCGGCGGTCACCAGATCCACATCACGACCAAACATCTCCTCCAGACCCAGCTTCACCGCGAAATAGGCATCGGCGCAGGGATCCGGAGGGAGATCAGCAAAAGTCACCAGCACATCCAGGTCACTACGCGCCGGATTGAAACGGTCAGTCAGTACTGACCCGAACAGATCGAGTTGCCGCAGGTGGTGCAACCGGCACAGCGCCCGAAGGGGTGCCAGCTTTACTTCATCGATCGGCCCAAAGATTGTTGTAACCTGGTCCATGCACCACAGATGGCACCGGACCAGCGTAGGTGCAACAGCATTGACAGCGCCCTCTGCCGTAGCCGCGCATCACCGATTGATCCCCCGTACCGCCTCGATCACCGCGCGCGTCACCTCCACCGTCGTCGCCTTCCCACCCAAATCCGGCGTCACCACCCCCGAAGCGCACACCTGTTCCACCGCCCGCATCAGCAGCGCCGCGGCGTCCGTTTCGCCCAAATGCTCCAGCATCATAGACGCGGACCAGAACGATCCCACCGGATTGGCGATCCCCTTCCCGGTAATATCGAAGGCCGACCCGTGGATCGGCTCGAACATGGAAGGCGAGCGCCGCTCCGGATCGATGTTGCCGGTCGGCGCGATGCCCAGCGATCCTGCCAGCGCCGCCGCCAGGTCCGACAGGATGTCCGCGTGCAAATTCGTCGCCACCACCGTGTCGATAGTCCTCGGCCGGCGCACCATGCGCATGGTCATCGCATCGACCAGCTCGCGCTCCCACCGCACATCCGGAAAGTCGCGCGACACCAGCGACGCCATCTCGTCCCAGAACACCATGCCGAAGCGCTGCGCGTTGGACTTGGTGACCACGGTCAGGTGCTTCGCCGGCCGGCTGTCGGCCAGCGCGAAGGCGAAGCGCATGATCCGCTCGACGCCGCGGCGGGTGAAGATCGCCACTTCGGTCGCGACTTCCTCGGGGAAGCCGCGATGCGAGCGCCCGCCCTGGCCGGCATACTCGCCTTCCGAGTTCTCCCGCACGATCACCCAGTCCAGGTCGCCGATCCCCACGTCGCGCAGCGGGCTGGTGATCCCCGGCAGGATGCGCGTCGGGCGCACGTTGGCGTACTGGTCCAGCCCCTGGCAGATCGGCAGCCGCAGCCCCCACAGCGTGACATGGTCGGGGATGTTCGGGTCGCCGACCGCGCCGAAATAAATCGCGTCGGCGGTGCGCAGCCAGGCCAGCGCGTCGGCCGGCAGGAAGTGGCCGTGCTTGCGGTAGTAGTCGGAGCCCCAGTCGTAACGCACCACCTTCAGCGAGAACCCGCCGTCGCGCGCGGCCACGGCGTCCAGCACTTCCAGGCCGGCGTCGATCACCTCGGGGCCGATGCCGTCGCCGGGGATGGCGGCGATGCTGTGAGTGCGGGGCATGGACGGGCTCCTCGGCTGGTTGCGCTTCTGGTTCGTAGCGCCAGGCTGCCTGTCCACCAAGCACCGTCTCGGGGAGCGTTCCCATCTGCTCCGAGGCGGGCGAGCTGCTATATTGCTTCGCGATTCAGCCGGCCCCCCGAAGGAGACCCCGCATCCCCGACCAGGAAGACCGCGACTGGCAGCGGCTGGACAAGTGGCTCTGGTGCGCCCGCTTCATGCGGGCCCGCGCCGACTGCGCGGCCCTGGTCGGCCGCGGCTCGATCCGCATCAACCGCCAGCCGACCGACAAGGCACATGCCCGGCTGCGCGTCGGCGACGTGCTGACCGTCCCGTTCCGTGGCCAGGTCCGCGTGCTGCGGGTGGCGAAGCTGGCCGCCCGCCGCGGGCCGCCCGCCGAGGCGCAGCTTCTGTATGACGAGATCGACGACACCGCCGGGTAGCTGGCCGGTCGGAGCAGCATCTGCCGCGCAAGGCGAAGGGGTTCCGGCAAGCACAATTCCCCCTCCCGCAAGGGGAGGGGGAATCCGGACGGCGGGGCCAGCCATCTGCCGGCCCCGCGCGTCATGCATAAAAGGATGGGTAGCCTGAGATGGCAGGCGGTCCGGTCGGCGGACCAGTGCCCAAACGGGTGAGCATCCGCCGCCACGCAGCCGGCGACACGCGATGCCGGGGGCCCGCGGGCGCCAATCTGCGTGGATCACGACGGATTTTTGCCATGCAAAGCCGTGCCGGCATCGGTGCGGCCGTCGTGGCCGCTGTTTGCGGGTCGATCGGGCTGGGCCCAATTCCTAGCGCTGCAAGCTGCGACAACACGGCCGGATCGACATCGGACTGCCGGAGCTTCTCCAGCAATTCTGCGCGCATACGGGACAGGTCCGGGCGTTCCGGCGCGGCGTCCTGGCCGCGGCGCGTGCGGGCGGCCGCGTTGTCCGACCGGCTGCGGACCAAGGCGGTCGGTGATGCCGCAGAACCCCGCGGCAGGGCTGGCCGGCCAACGCGGCGCGAGGCCGGCCGGCTGGCGTGGCGCTGCTGCATGGCGCCCCACTGCTCGAGCAAGAACACGATGACCAGGGCGATGAGGTAGGCGAGCCACTCGGGCATCAGGTCGGGCGAATCCGGGTCGACCCGATCTGGATCGGGGGCATAGGCTTCGGTCGGAGCGGTGTGCTGGTCGCCCATAACGGCCGGTGTATAAGGCAAGCTGCGGGGTATGTCAATAAAAATAACCTAACATCGTTAGAAACTTCTCGGCGGCCTCCCCAGCGAGCCCTCCGGGGAGTCGCGTCGCATGCGATCGTGCTGCCCAAAAAGCGACCAGGACGGCAGTGGGCCGCCACGGCGCAGTGATGCCATTACCTCCCGCAAGGACAATCGGGTGAAGCGAAGGAAGGGCCGGGGCTCCGCCCCTGGACCCCGCCAAGGGGCGCTGCCCCTTGGATCCCCGCCAAGGGCATTGCCCTTGGAACCCTTTACCTGGCTGGATGGAGGGGAGGGGGCACAGCACCGCTGGATCGGCGTCGCCCGAACAGGCGGCGCCGATCCAGCG
>DASXFW010000025.1:0-4292 GCA_036489395.1 Acetobacteraceae bacterium
CACGCGTCGCCAATGTGGGCGATGCGTGGTCCTCCGGCCCTGTGCCTCCTCCCCGCCATCCAGCGAAGTAAAGGGTCCCAAGGGCAATGCCCTTGGCGGGGATCCAAGGGGCAGCGCCCCTTGGTCGGGGTCCGGGGCTGAAAGCCCCGGCCTTTCCCCTGTTCACCCGATTGGCCTGCCCGTCCGGTCCGTCGCGCGGCGGACCTTTCGTGTTGCCGAGGGCCTGATCGCGGCAACGACGCGGGTTCACAGCCTGCGGCTGGTCACCCGCAGCGTTGCCGATTTCGGCGATGCCGGCGTTGACCTTGCGAACCCATGGGCGGCATAGGGCGCCTCCCGCCACAGGACCTCCCGCCCATGCCCCGCCGCAAGCCACGCGGCCGTCCGCTCGACGGCTGGCTCATCATCGACAAGCCGCCGGGCCTCACCAGCACCGACGTGGTGAACCGCGTCCGCCGCGCCTTCGACGCGCAGAAGGCCGGGCATGGCGGCACGCTCGACCCGCTCGCGACAGGCGTGCTGCCGATCGCGTTCGGCGCCGCCACCAAGACCGTGCCCTACGTCATGGACGGCACCAAGCTGTACCGTTTCACCCTCCGCTTCGGCGAAGCCCGCGACACCGACGACGCCGACGGCGCCGTCACCGCCGCAACCGACGCCCGCCCCACCGACGCCCAGATCGAAGCCGCTCTCCCCCCATTCCGCGGCGACATCATGCAGACCCCGCCCGCCTACTCCGCCGTGAAGGTGGCCGGGGAGCGCGCCTACGACATGGCGCGCGAGGGCCGCGCCCCAGTGCTGGAACCCCGCCCCGCCCGGGTGGACCGCTTCGTGCTGATCGACCGCCCCGACCCCGACCACGCGGTGTTCGAGGTCGCCTCCGGCAAGGGCGTCTATATGCGCAGCCTGGCGCGCGACCTGGCGCAGGCCTGCGGCAGCCTCGGCCACGTCGCCGCGCTGCGCCGCCTGCGCGTCGGCCCGTTCTCCGAGGCCCAGGCGATCCCCCTGGACCGCATCCGCCCGGCCGACGATCCCGCCCCCGCCTCACCGGACCTGCTGCTGCCGGTCGCGACCGCGCTGGCCGACATCCCCGCACTGGCCCTGACCGAGGCGGAGGCCGGCGACCTGCGACACGGCCAGGCGATCAGCCTGGTCACGCTGATGGGTCGCATTCCAGGCAGCGCCGACCCCGATGGAGGGTTGGTGCGCGCCATGGCGGGAGGCCGCGTCATCGGGCTGGCCCGTCTGGAAGACGGCATGTTGAAGCCCGAGCGAGTGCTGTAGCGGCGCTGTCCGGCGTCCGCTGGTCGGACGATGCGAGGTGACCCGATATGGCCGACTTTATCCTGATCTCTGCGGCCAGCGGTTGATTGCAGCCGTCAATCGCCGCACCACATCTTCGATATCGGCTTGTTCCGATGGTTCCCACACGGTTCTCCCTGTAGAAAGCACGCGCCGCGGAGCAATTCGGGACTCTCCCAGGAACTCAGTACTCATTGATGCAGCTTGCCTGCCTGCATACGTCACGACCTCGCTGAGTTCGATCGCGCCACGCGCCTTCAACCCTCGAGCAAGCCGAAGAAGGTCCGCATGCAGCTCTTGATTGCTGGACAGATACATTGCGTTTCTACCCGCCGCGGGTAGCTGGGAGCCGCTTAGTGCAGGCCTTTTGGGAGAGCTTTTCCAAGGACACGGTTTGCGTACCCTGTAGCGACTCCTGTCTGCAAACACCGCAAAACCCTGGTGGCGTCAGGCTGCCTCCGGAACATAGTGCAGAACCAACAGGTCGGCTCCCTGGCAGCGTGCGACGGCATAGGCACGCCCCGCATCATCACAGAACTCCACGAGCCAGGTCTTGTCGTCGAGTTCCTCAACCGCAGTGCCTACCTGACCACGCGTCAGACTCTGTGCCGGCAAGTCCTTCAGCAATGCCACCACATCCAGCAGCGATGGCGCCCCATTCCGTATTCGTCGCCTTATCGTCATCACACCACCCAGCATGTCACGAGCCGCGACAGATCCTCACCGGTTCGCACAATCCACAATGTCCTTACCACCGCGTGCTTCCGATGTCGCCTGATGATGACGTCGAGCTGCCAGTACGCTCCCCGGGCATCGGTGCCAACCGGGACTGCCTCCCTGCTGGCCGCGGCTTACAGCAGCACGCCCCGCAACCAGGCTGCATCGTTCTGTTGGAGGCCGAGCGCCTGCCGAAACACCCGAGCCTTGTGGCGTCCGTGAGGGTGTAACGGGCTGAGGCAATAGTCCTCCAGCTTCCGGATATCGAGGATCGCCCTGTCACCGTTTGGCAGATGCGCGGTCATCACGGGGCACCATGACCGGCGCGTCGCCGTCGGACAATGGCAGTTTCGCGTCCAGCGGCCGATCTGATACTAACCAAGCCTAGTTATTATTCTTGACAATCCCCGCCGCGTGTCGTATATGGCCGCCGATATGGGCGACCTGAACACACCTCCGGCCGAAGCCTATGCCCCCGATCCAGATCGGGCCGACCAGGATTCGCCCGACCTGATGCCGGAGTGGCTCGCCTACCTCATCGCCCTCGTCATCCTCTTCATTATCGAGACCTTCCAGAACCTGCCGCAGCGCCCCAAGCGCCGGCCAGCCCCACACCCCGTTGGCCAGCCGGCCCTGCCGCGGAATCCCACGGAAAAGCCAGCCACCACGATCCGCAGCCAGCCGGACAATGCGATCGCCCGCACGCGCGGCGCACGTGCCGTCGCGCCGAACTGCCTGGAACTGTCGCGGGCACGTGCGTCATTGCTGGAGAAGCTTCGGCACTCCGACGTCGATCCGGCCATGCTGTCGCAGCTTGAAGCCCTCGGCATCGTGCCCGGCCTGACCGACCCGGATACAGCGGCCGCGCCGCTGCCCTCGCCGCTTTGCGCTGCGAAAATCCGTCGTGATCCACGCGGATTGGCGCCCGCCCGCCCCCGACATGCGGTATCACTCGCGCCGTGGCGGCAGATGCTCGCCCGTGCCAGCACGGGTCCGCCAACCGGACCGCCTGCCGTCTCGCGCCACCAATCCTGTTACGCATGAAGATCGGGGCCAGAGCATGGCTGGCCCCGCCGTCCTGATTCGTGCCAACCGAATTTTCCCGGGATGACCTGTCACCAGCCAATACCATCGCGCTTGACGATGCCGCTTCGTGTCATGGCCAGAGCACGCCGGTCCCCACGGTTCGACTGGCCGCCTCCGTCGCCGCAGACCTCGACACCGGCGGTTGGCCGTTCGCCGGAGCCCCCGCAGAGCCATCGCATTTGCGACCAATCCGTACAATCGCGATTGGGTGGCGTGGTGGTACTGCTCGTGACGTTCGTGCGGTTCGTTCTGCTGCAAGAATTTCAACACGGAGGACGCGGAGGGTCACGGTGGGCCACGGAGCCGTGCCGCTCGTATCTGCGCGCGTTGGCCCGGAATACCGAAAATCTTATTGCCGACCAGGGCGTTCGCTGCATCAAGGCTTACTGGGAAAGCCGCTCCGTGGTTCTCCGAGGTTCTCCGCGTCCTCTGTGTTAAAAGCTTGCAGCAGAACGAACCGCACAGGCCTCGGGTTCGATCCCCGACGGAACCTGCCGCAAATGCGTTCACCCTGGAGCCCCCAGCCGCCCCCCTGGACAAAATCCCCACAACCAACGATACCCCCCAAGCCTCACCGGACCTCCTGCTTCCGGTCGCGACCGCGCTGGCCGACATCCCGGCGCCGGCCCTGACCGAGGCGGAGGCCAGCGACCTGAAGCACGGCCAGGCGATCAGCCTCGTCACGCTCATGGGTCGCATTCCAGGCAGCGCCGCCCCGCATACCGGGATGGTGCGCGCCATGGCGGGGGGTCGCGTCATCGGGCTGGCCCGTCTGCAAGACGGCATGGCGAAGCCGGAACGCGTCCTGTGACCCCGACCGCAAGGAGACCATCCCGATGTCGATCACCGCGGAGCGTCGCACGACGCTCATTGGCGAATACGCCAACGCCCCCACGGACACCGGCAGCCCGGAAGTGCAGGTCGCCCTGCTCTCCGAGCGCATCGTCAACCTGACCGAGCACCTGAAGACCCACGCGAAGGATTTCCACTCGCGCCGCGGCCTGCTGATGCTGGTCGGCCGCCGCCGGCGGTTGCTCGACTACCTCCGCAACAAGGACCGCACCCGGTACGAGACGCTGATCGGCCGGCTGAACCTGCGGCGGTAGGCATACCCACCCCGTCATGGCCGGGCTTGACCCGGCCATCTGCGCACGGAAGAGCGGGGGCGGATGGCCGGGTCAAGCCCG
>DASXFW010000043.1:0-11859 GCA_036489395.1 Acetobacteraceae bacterium
CCCTTGAGGGAGGGGTTGGGGGAGGGGTGCGTTCATCCATCGACCGCGGATGTACGCACCCCTCCCCCAACCCCTCCCTCAAGGGGAGGGGGGAACCTACGTCAAGCGGCCGACGCCGTTTCATCCAGTCGCGGGTCGGCCGCCGAAGGCACCGCGGACAACCAGCCCAACCGGACAATGCCAAGTTTGCTGGCACCCTTGAGGATCGACGGCAGCCAGATGACAAACCCGTACACGCCGACGCTCCAGCAGAAATACTGCACCGACAGTGCGATCACCACGACCGACCTGAACGCCTCCCAATAATTCGCCACCGGTGCCAGCACGCGCTGTTCTTTGCCGAGTTGGCGTTCGAGGCTGTCCCGTTCGCCCGGGCTCAGCCATGACGCCTGTGCCGGTTCGTCCTGCACCAGCCGCAGCCACAGGAACGCCCAGATGATTGCCGGCAGGCCCTCGATGATGAACATGCCGCGCCCCACCCGAGCGAGTTGGCCAGGTAGCCCGAAACGATGGACATCCACAGCACGGTGACCGGATTGCCGATGATCAGGAAAGCGTTGGTGCGCGAGCGCTCGGCGCTGGTGAACCAGTGGCTCAGGAAGACCAGCATGCCCGGCAGCACCACGCTCTCGGCGACGCCGAGAAGGAACCGGTCGATATACAGCAGCTCGATGTTGCGGATGACGCCCGTTAGTGTCGCCAACGCGCCCCAGAGCAGCAGACTCCAGAACATGAGGCGTTTGGCGCTGCGCTTTTCCGCGTACCAGGCGGCGGGAATTTGGAAGATGAAATAGCCGAGAAAGAACAGCGCTCCGAGCAAGGCGCCGGCCTGGCCGGTGATGCCGAGGTCCTTGGTCAGGCCGGCGGCCGAGCCGATGCTGTAATTCGCGCGATCGACATAGGCCAGGCTGTAGGTGACGAACGCAATCGGGACGAGCCGCGCCCAGCGGCTGCCATAGACACTCCGGGTGGCCATGTCGCACCTCCCAACCTCGGCCGGATCTGATGGCCCATATGGGCGTCCGACGCGTTATGTGCGGCAGAGGCAACGGCACCTGACGCGATTGCGTTCGATGCGGACCGGCTGGCTTTTGCTTTACGGATGCAGCGCCGGCTGGCGGCCGGCCCAGGCAGCCTCGATGTCGCGGCGGCGCACCTTGCCGGACTCGCTGCGCGGGAACCACGGCAGCGGCATGATGTCGAAATACCGCGTGTGCCGTACGAGCTCGTCGCCGATCCGCCGCAATGTGTCGTCCGGCGAATGCTCGGTCCGCAGCTCCACCGCGGCCAGCAGGCGGCCGACCGCGTTGGCGCCGGCGATGCAGAACACGGCGGCATCGGCGACTCCGGCGATCCGCTTCAGCGCATCCTCCAGCGGCAGGCGTGCGATCTTCACGCCACCGACGTTCAGCATGTCGTCGATCCGCCCCAGCACGATCAATTTATCCGGCGCGGGCATGCTGCCGATGTCGCTGGTCTGGAACCAGCCGTCGATGAAGCAGGCGGAGGTGAGCTCGGGGTCGTTGAAATAGCCGTGCACCATGGTCGGCGAACGCACGCGGATGCGTCCCACCTCGCCTTGCGGAACGTCAGCGCCGGCATCGTCAACGATGCGGACCGCGACGCCGGGGCACAGCGTGCCGACATTGTCGTCATCGACGATCGACACCGGGTTCGTTTCATTCGATGAATACTTGCTGGTGTAATGCGGCGTCAGGCGTGCGCGGATCTGCTGGCGCAACGCGGGACCGAGCGCCGCGCCGAAGGTTTCGACGTGCAGCCGATGGCCCTCCGGCGGTAGGCTGGCGCCGCGAATGAGGTGCTCGGCGTCGCCAAGGGTGAAGACCGCATAGTTCACGGCGCCGGCCGCGATCAGCCCGTGCACATGTTCGCGCCCGGTGAACACCACGGTGCCGGCACTTTGCAGGATGCCGAGCACACGCAGATAGACCGAGCCAACATTCAGGCGGTACAGGCAGAGAAAGCGCGGGTTCGGCAGGATGTCGTGGGCGACCCGTTCGATGTTGCGGGCGATGCGAAGCTGCTGCGTGGCGTGGGTCATCGGCATCGCCTTGGGCCGTCCGGTGGTGCCGGACGTGCGGGTAATCAACGTCACTGTATCCGGTGCGATCGGGCGTTGCAGCCGTGCGAATGGGGCATCGTCATGCCACGGCTCGGCTGGGCCAGGCGGCCATTCAGGCGGCATGGCCAGCGTCCTCGGCACGGGCGCCCGCACTGGCGTCGTGGCGGTGACCAGCGCGTCGCACGCGCGCAACACGTCATTGTCGGCGGCCAGATCCTCCCGCGACATGGCGATGACCGCGGCGCCGATGATCTCCCCGGCCAGCATGAGCAGGAGATGCCGATACCGCTGCGGCGCTTCGGTGGCACAGAGCATGCCTGGCCCGATGCCGAATTCTTCCAGGGCCTGCACGCAGCGCAACAGGTCGATGGCGAGCGTGCGGTAGCTGATGCGGGTGCCATGCTCTGTCACCGCCGTCGCGTCGGGCGAATGACGGGCGTGCCAGGCGATGTGCTGCGCGGTTGTGGTGAGTGCTGTGCAACGCATGAGTTAAGGCAATTTCCCTATCCGGCTAGCGCAGGGAAGCAACCCTTATGAGAACATACTTGCGGCCCTTTGCCTTACGGTGAGTCGCAACTGCCTCGCTGAATCTCCGAAAGCCTTCTGGACCGTCCTTCCACCGCCGGTAGGCGATGGCAATGGGCAATGAGCAGCTCATAACGACGCAGAGAACCGCATACCAGTGGTTATAGTCGCCATGCCACGGGGTGAGGACAAGGGCGGACGCCTGTGGGAGTAGCATCAGCGCGGGGAGAACGCCTATGACGAACCATCGTTTTCCGCTCATTGCGACTGGGTAGCATTCGTCACCTTTCTGGGCAAGCGCGGATTCTTGGCCGGCAGGAGATCCAATTACCGAATCAACCCGAAGTACCATGTCGGTGCGCTGCAAATGCGCGAGCCGAATTTGTTCATCTGACGACGGAGTGGTCGGCTAGTGGCGCGAGTCATTCAAAGTGATGGGTCCGGCGCCGGTCCGTCACAACTGTGGATGGTTCGGGTCCTGCCGTCGTAACCCGCAGGGCAATCGCCTATGCCGGGAATCCGCGCGGAACACCCGGGCAGCGCCCGTGCGGTTCGTTGCGAGTTTAGATTTTAACACGGAGAAAGATCGAGGACCACGGTGCGCCACGGAGCCGCTTTCCCGGTGGGACACGCTGAATCGAACGCCCCGTCTGCAATAGATTCTGTTGAATTCCACAGCTATGCAGGCAGCAGTACACGAGCACGGTCGCTCCGTGGCACTCCGCGGCCCTCGATCTTTCTCCGTGTTAAAATCTAAACTTGCAACGAACCGCATGGACTTCGCGGCCAAAGCGGAGAGTCCCCGCTGCCGCTCTCCGCTGGCATCCGCCAAAGGCGATTGCCCCGTCGGAACCCGTTAGAATCGCTGACGCGAGGTACTAGTGAGACGATCACGGAACCGGTGTTTGTCTCCTGACTGGAACGGGAGCCCGCCATGCGTATTTTGCGACCTATGCAAGCAGGGGTATGGGCGTCCCTGTGCTAACCGGATAGCGGCATAAGGCAATCATCGTATCGAGCGTATGGCGGAACGGTCCAAACGCCGCGGCGGCTTCGCCACGATCGCCGACCTTGGCCGCCCGCAGACCGCCGCCGTCGATCACTTCCACAACAATCCCCTTCTGTTGCCAGGGCCTTCCGGGCTATACTTCCAGTATCGCGCGAAGCCCCGCGCAGAAGGTCCCGGACCGCATGGCCGCTGCCCGTTCCAGCACGGCGGACACCCGCCGCATCGCCTCCCCCGCCGTGCGTGCCCTCATGGGCCGGCGCACCGCCGAACTTGCCGCGATCCTGCTCGGGCTGCTCGGCCTCGCGCTGCTGGTCGCGCTGGCCACCTACGATCCGCGCGACCCGTCGCTGAACACGGCGACCGACCTGCATGCGACCAACCTGGCGGGGCCGCTTGGCGCAATCCTGTCCGACCTGCTGCTGCAAGGCTTCGGCCTCGCCGGCGCGCTGCCTGGCGTGGCGCTGTTGGCGTGGGCGTGGCGGGTTGGCTCGCATCGCGGCCTGGGCAGCGTGCCGGGGCGGATCGCCGCGCTGCTGGGCGCGCTGCCGGTGCTGGCGGCGGTGCTGGCGGTAATTCCGGTCGGGCACCTGATGGCCTGGCCGACGGTGGCCGGGCTGGGCGGCGCGATCGGCTCGCTGCTAGGCCACGCCGCGCTGGAATCCGGCCGAGGCCTGCTGGGGCCATTCGGGGTGGCCGGCGTGTTCGTGGCCGGCCTCGGGCTGGCGGCGCTGCTGACGCTGCTGTCGCTGGGGCTGACGCATGGGGAGTGGCGCGCGGCGGGCCGGTTCGCGCTGCTGGGCGCTCGCTTTTCGTATGCCGGCGGTCGCCGCGCCGCGGGGGTGATGGTGCGTGGCACGGCCCGCATGGGCAGCTCCTCGACATCGGTGGTGCAGGCGCTGCGGCGGACGCCCGGCATGGCGCCAGAGGAACACGCGACGCCGACGGCCAGGCCGCGGCCGGTGGCCGAAGAGCCGGTACCGGCTCCCCCCCTGCCGCCCGCCCCGGCGGCCGGCTCGCTGCGACCCAGCCGTCCGCTGCTGCCCAGGATCAAGCCCGTGCAGGAGAGCCTGCCGCTGCCGGAACCGGGCTGGAAATTCCCGTCGCTGTCGCTGCTGATCCCGGCGCCGGCGCGCGCCGCCACGGGTCCGTCACGCGAGGCGCTGGAGGCCAACGCACGGCTGCTGGAGACCGTGCTGAGCGACTACGGCGTGCAGGGCAGCATCGCCAAGTTCAATCCGGGCCCGGTGGTGACGCTGTATGAGCTGGAGCCGGCGCCGGGCATTCGCAGCGCGCGGGTGATCGGGCTGGCGGACGATGTGGCGCGGTCGCTCTCGGTGACGGCGGTGCGGATTGCGACGGTGCCGGGGCGCAACGTGATCGGCATCGAGGTGCCGAACTCCAGGCGCGAGACGGTGTATCTGAGCGAAATCCTGGCCTCCGAGGAGGTGCAAAAGAACAGCGGCCGGCTGGCGCTGGCGCTGGGGAAGGATATCGGCGGCGACGCGGTGGTGGCGGACCTGTCGCGCATGCCGCATCTGATGATCGCGGGCACCACCGGGTCCGGCAAGTCGGTCGGCGTGAACGCGATGATCCTGTCGCTGCTGTACCGGCTGTCGCCGGACCAGTGCCGGCTGATCCTGATCGACCCGAAGATGCTGGAACTGTCGATGTACGAGGGCATTCCGCACCTGATGGCGCCGGTCGTCACCGAGCCGGCCAAGGCGGTGACCGCGTTGAAATGGACCGTGCGCGAGATGGAGCGGCGGTACCGCGCGATGAGCCAGCTCGGGGTGCGCAACCTGACCGGCTACAACGATCGCGTGGCGCAGGCCCGGGCGAAGGGCGAGGTGGTGACGCGCCGCGTGCAGACCGGCTTCGATCCCGACACCAACCGGCCGATGTTCGAGGACGTACCGCTGGCGCTGGAGCAATTGCCGCTGATCGTCGTGGTGGTGGACGAGATGGCGGATTTGATGATGGTCGCCGGCAAGGAGATCGAGGCCGCGATCCAGCGCCTGGCGCAGATGGCGCGTGCGGCGGGCATCCACGTGATCATGGCGACGCAGCGGCCGTCCGTCGATGTGATCACCGGCGTGATCAAGGCGAATTTCCCGACGCGGATTTCGTTCCAGGTGATTTCCAAGTTCGATTCCCGCACCATCCTGGGCGAGCAGGGTGCCGAACAATTGCTCGGCATGGGCGACATGCTGTTCATGCAGGGCGGCGGGCGCATCCAGCGCGTGCACGGACCGTTCGTTTCGGATGAGGAAGTGGAGAAGGTGGTGTCGTTCCTGCGCGAGCAGGGCGAGCCGGCGTATGTGGATGATGTGACGGAGCCGGTGGAGGGGGATGACCGGTCGGGCGGCGGTGGCGGGGATGCGTTTGGTGCGGCGTTTGGCGGGGCGGATGGGGAGAAGGGGCTGTACGATCAGGCGGTGTCGGTGGTGGCTCGGGAGGGTAAGGCGAGCACGTCGTTCATCCAGCGGCATTTGAATATTGGATATAACCGGGCGGCGAAGCTGATCGAGCAAATGGAGAAGGAAGGCGTGGTCGGGGCGGCGAACCACGTGGGGAGGCGGGAGGTGCTGGTGCGGCGGGTGATGGAGGAGGAGGATTAGGGGTCTGTTAAAGGGGAGGAAGGGGCGAGGGGCGCGTGAGCTGCGAGGCCACCCGCAAAGTGCGAATTCAGCACGAAGAGTTGTCACCGAATCAGCCGCAGGATCGAATCCGGATAGTTTGGATTTGAGTTTACAGAGCAACAATTCCTAAATGTCGATTTGGCTAAAGTCATTTTTCACCTGTGCCGTCAAACACAAAAATGGGGCTAAAGATGGATTTCCTAGATGCGCTTGTGGGAAGCGAATGGCCGGCACTTGTTGGCCTAACGCTCTATTTCCTCCGGAACGAAATCCGCCAAGCCGCGAAGGCTCTCGAGGAGGCCACGATCGGCAGCCAGAATTTCAAGTTCCGGGACCGCCTCGATCATGCCGAGGCCCTGAATCCAGCCATAAGCACAGCAATTGAAGCGTCGAGCCCAGCGGAGCGGGCCGCCATAGCCGCCGGGCCCGAGCTGTCGCAAGCCGAAACCGTGACGGCCTCGAGTTCTGATGGGAGCGCAGCGGAGGTAGGCCTCTCGGCTAGCGCGGCAATCGTCGCGAACGAGCGGATCGCAACTTACCCTCCACCCTACATGGTCATGGCCGCGTGGAATGAGCTCGAGAGGACCTTCTATGAAGCGGCTGGAGCGTAGAGCAAATCGCGTCGGACCTTCGGATGCCTAGCGATACGATTGCATTGCTTCACGAACTTCGCCAGTTGCGAAACCAAGCTGCGCATGGCCGGGCCGAAAACATCTCGTTGACTGATGCGGTGAGGTATCGCGAGCTCGTTAATCAGCTGATCGAATTGGTGGTACGGCGCCGGAACGTAATCAAGAGGGGAAATTGGCAGCCAAAGGCACTGACGACTGCAATAAATATTGCCGACCCCACCAAGCCAATTGCCTGGTTAAAGGTGCTGCGGTTCGCCAGGCACGAAGATGGCCAGCCCGGAGACGACCAAATGTTGACCAACGCTTGCAGTACCTATTCTGAATTTGAAGCTGAAGTGAAGCTACTTCAAGATGACCTAACCGAGGCACTTCTACACGCGCGATCCCAGCTCAAGGGGTAATCTACACTCCATGTAGCTAGTTCCGCCTCAATCGCCGCGTCGATCTCCTCGGCAGAACGCCAAGCCCAAGTTGCAGAGCTCGGCACCTTTTGGACCGTAATCGTGATCCGCCAATTGTCCGACACCGGCACGCTCCACCATTCGGGGTTGAAAGCGCGCGGACGGCAAGAGGGCGTCAGTCAGCCCGTCGCGATGCATTTCCAAACTTTGGTTATGGTAGCGAAATGCTCGCGAGTGACACATTGCCATCCGTACCTACCTCCAGCACACGGTTAACCATCACATCCATAGGATCGCCTTGCGTTCCAAGAAACGCAATCGCTGCCTGCAAGATGTGCCACGTGCTCTTGCGATCAAGTGACGGAAGTATGATGACGCCTGGATGCAGTTCGGTCCGTCCGATCAGACGACGAAAGTCGCGGCCGTTTTCCGTGACGATCACCCGATCATCGTTGATGCACCGCGCCAGCACGCGGTGATCGGGTTCGCCACGGCGGCCAATATGCAACGGGTGGACGGCGTCGTGCTGTCCGGTCTGGTTCAGCCACAAGGCTAGTTGTGGGGAGAGGCACTCGTCGATGAACAGCCTCACCCGCCAACTGTCCAGGGACGACCGCCCGGTCGCCCCATGAGCGGGTGGGTGCGCGCATAAGTGACGGCCGCCTCAACCGCGTCGCGCGCGAGGTCAGGGTTATCAGTGAGAATGTCATCGACCGTCTCGCCATGATCTATCCGTCCAAGCACGGAATAGACCGTCATCCGCGTCCCGGCGATAACAGGAGTGCCGCCCTTGATGTCGTCATCGATGACGATGGCGCGGTCCCGCGCGGCGCGATAGCGCTCCGCCCGGTCCATCGCATCGCCAACCAGGCGCCCGACATCGAGTTCCACCGCCGGTGACAACTCTACCCGGGCGGTGCGGATCTCGTGCGGCGGCAGATGCGCCAGGTGACGCGCAAGCCGTCTCTTGTGCGTGACGCTCAACCGCAGATCGAGCCGATCGACGACCGCGGCATAGGCGACGGCATGCGTTGGCAGCATGCGCCGCGCGCGCCGCGCTCCATTGCGTGAAGCCAGCAGCCGGGTACGCAGGACATGTTCTTCAATCGCCTTCTCGACAACGCGCTTCGGCGCACCGGACAGTTCGGCAACTTCGCGCGGACTCAATGTGGCTGGGGTCGGCATAATTGTCCCTTTCAAGGGATGATATATAGGCGCGCGCGTTCCGGCATGGAAGCGGCAATCGAATGATTGGCTCGTCGAACTTTCGGCGGTGGCGGGCCTGATGATGGTCGCCGGCAAGGAGATCGAGGCCGCGGTGCAGTGCCTGGCGCAGATGGCGCGCGCGGCGGGCATTCACGTGATCATGGCGACGCAGCGGCCGTCGGTGGGTGCGATCACCGGCACGATCAAGGCGAGGTCGAGGCGGAGGATCAGGACGGTTTCGCCAGGAACTGCTGACCTCAGGAGCGGCCTTGGCGGAGGCCTATGCAGCGGCCGCCGATGACAGGCGATGGTTTGGCGGGGTAATCTCTCCCCCATGATGTCGGCAACCGACCATGAAGACCGCCATGTCCACTAAACCGTCGCAGGCATTCGACACATATCGGGCAACCGTGCGCGATGTCGTCGAAGCGCACCGGGCGCGCAATCCCCGGGTCTTCGGTTCGGTCGCACGCCGCGACGATGATGCCGGCAGCGACCTTGACCTGCTGGTGGACACGACCGAGCGGACCAGCTTGTTCGACATCGCTGCCATCGAGCTTGAACTGGAGACGGTCATGGGTGTGCCGGTGCATGTCACGACCTCCGGTGCATTGCGGGGCAAGATCCGCGAGCGCGTGCTGGCGGAAGCCTTGCCCGTATGAGCGGAAAGGCACTTCGCACCACCGACTACCTGGACCACATGCTCGACGCCGTCCGCCGGATCAGCTTCTATCTGGACGGTGTCGATCGGCTGGCATTCGATGCGGATACGCGCACGCAGGATGCGGTCATTCGCAACCTCGAGGTGATTGGCGAGGCGGCAAGGAATGTTCAGCGACACGATCCCGCTTTCGTCGCCGCGCATCCTGAGCTGCCTTGGGCGTTGGCGTACCGGATGCGAAACGTGCTCAGCCATGGTTACGCCGATATCGACCTGGACGTGGTGTGGAGTACGGCGCGAAACGATCTCCCGACGTTTGAGGTGGAATTGACGCGGCTTCGCGCTGAGATAGACGACTAACGGAGCCCCCTTACTCCCGCGCAGCGGCAATCGCCGCGTTCAGCGCGCGAACCCCCGCCGCCGGCCCGTCCGGGTGGTTCCACACGCAGCCGACCACCGCCAGGAAATCCGCCCCCGCCCGCACCAGCGGGGCGCAATTCTCCGCGGTGATGCCGCCGATCGCGCAGCACGGCAGCTCCATCAGCTCCGACCACCACTGCAGCACGTCCGGCGAGACGAACCGCGACACGTCCTTCGTCCCGGACGCAAAGAACGCACCGAACGCCACGTAGTCCGCGCCGTCCTCGCCCGCCTGCATCGCCAGGTCGCGGCTGCCCTTGCACGTCACGCCGAGCGTCATGTCCGGCCCCATCGCCTGGCGCGCGAGCTTCGCCGGCATGTCCTCCTGCCCGACATGCGCGCCGTCGCAGCCGGTCTCGCGCACCAGCTCGGCACGGTCGTTCAGCAGGAACGCCACGCCGCGCGACTGCGTCACCGGCCGCAGCGCGTCGATCGCGCGTTTCCAGTCGTCGTCGCCGACATCCTTCAGCCGCAACTGCACCGCCGCCACCGCCGGATCGGGACCGGCGGCAGGCTCCGCCGCGTCCAGCGCCGCCGCCAGCAGATCGGCAAACGGCACCGGATCGAGCCGCGGCGGCGTGATCAGATAGATGCGGCAGCCCGCCTGGCCGCCGCCCATATCCGCCATCGCGCTCAGGCTTTCCCGAGATAGATGTCGATGATCTTGCTCAGCATCTCCAGCGCTTGCTCCTTCGGCCGCTGGAACGTGTTGCGCCCGATGATCGAGCCGTTGGCGCCGCCGTCGCGCAGCCCGCGGACTTCTTCATAAACGCCGTCGAGATCCTTCGCCTCGCCGCCCGAGAACACCACCACGCGCTTCCCATTGAACGTGCACTGCATCACGTGCTCTACGCGCTTCGCCATCGTGGAGCCGTCGATCTTCTCGTATGTCTTCTTCGCCGCTTCCAGGCCGATCACCGCGGTCGGCGGCTTCACCTTGATGATGTTGGCGCCCATCAGCGCGGCCATATGCGCGGCATAGGCGCAGATATCCAGCGCGGTCTCGGCGGCACGGTCCAGATTCGGTCCACGCGGATAGCTCCAGACCACCACGGCGAGGCCGGCATCCTTCGCCTCGGCGGTGAGCTCCCGCAGTTCTTCCAACTGCGGGAAGGCGTATTCGCTGCCGGGATAGATGGTGAAGCCGATCGCGGCGCAGCCCAGCCGCAGCGCGTCCTTCACCCCCGCCGTCACCGCCTGGTCCTTGCTGGTGGCCAGCGAGTTGGAGCTGTTGCACTTCAGGATCGTCGGAATCTGTCCCGCGAACGTATCGGCGCCCTGCGCGATCATGCCGAGCGGCGCGGCATAGGCGTTCAGCCCCGCCTCGATCGCGAGCTGGTAATGGTAGTGCGGATCGTACGCCGGCGGGTTCGGCGCGAAGCTGCGCGCGGGACCATGCTCGAAGCCCTGATCGACGGGCAGGATCACCACCTTCCCGGTGCCGCCCAGCTTGCCGGTGGACAGGATGCGCGCGAGGTTGGCTTTCACGCCGGGCGGATCGCCCTCGTACCAGTCCAGAATCTTCTTGACCTTCTGGGTGACGCGCATGGCTGTCCCTTTCCCGGCTGGTGACCTCGTCGTGCGGTACTAGCCCAGAGGCGGCTTTCTGTCACCCAGGGTCGTTCCCATCTGCAACCAATCGTGTAGCCGCCGCGCGGCGCCACGCGTCGCGAGATCCAGCGCCTGAGGCGCGGTGTCCAGCACCCCTCCGCCCTGTGCCGCAGCGACCGCAGCGACCTCCCCCCAGCCCGGCGCGGCGCGTGCCAGCACCAGCCACGACTGGCCGATGCGCAAAGCCGCCAGCGCGTGGCCGGAACCGTCCGCACAGTCCAGCACATCGGCCACCGCAACGTCCGGGAACTCCGCCCGCGCCTGCCGAACCAGCGCGCGCCACCAGCCGCAGCCGGCGTACAGCGCCGCCCCCGGCGCCGACAGCAACGTGACCGGCCGCCCTTCCGACAGCGCCAGCCGCGCATCCTCCAGCCCGCGCACGATCACCGCCGGAAAGGACGGTTCAACCAGCGTTCTGTTCGTTGCCGAAGCATGTGCGATGGTCATAGCCTGATGGGACGCCATGGGCTTGCGGGAAACAACTGCGTCAACTGATCGCGTGGCAATGCCCTGTGCCATGGCCGGGCCTGGCCCGGCCACCGTGCGTCCGTGAGCGTGCCTTGTCAGGAAGGTGCAAGTCCATCCTGGGCCTACCGACCAAGCCTGAAGCCAGAGGTAACTGCGTCATCGCGAGGTGGGGTGGGGAGCAATCCGAGGCGAAGAAGCAATCCG